>JBCCBE010000047.1:0-24287 GCA_039814425.1 Pseudomonadota bacterium | reverse complement strand
TGTGGACGACACAGCCACGACCAATGAGGATACAGCCGTCGTAATCGATGTCGTTGCAAATGATACGGATGTTGATGGCGATTCGCCTCAGGTCGACACCTTCGAAGGGCAGCCAAATGCCAGTGCCAATAATGGCACGGTTACGCTTAATGGAAGTGGTGAACTCGTCTACACGCCAAATGCTAACTTCAACGGCGTTGATACGATCACCTACACGATAACGGACAATAATGGCGGTACCGACGAAGGCCAGGTGACGGTCACCGTTAATGCGGTCAACGATGATCCGGTTGCTGTGGACGACACAGCAACGACCAATGAGGATACAGCCGTCGTAATCGATGTAATTGCCAATGATACCGATGCGGATGGGAATGCGCTTCAGGTAGATAATCTGGAAGGTCAGCCGGTTGCCAGCGCGCTCAATGGTACGATTGCGGAAGACGAAACCGGGAGACTTATTTACACGCCGAATGCGAATTTTAACGGCAATGATACGATTACCTATACAATAACGGATAACAATGGCGGGACTGATACCGGGCAGGTTGCTGTCACTGTGATCGCGATTAATGATGCGCCGGATGTAGCTCGAAACAGTACAGATGCTATTACCGGCGAGCAGGACACGCCAATCGGTGTTTCAGATGTTGTTGTCACCGACGTTGATGTTGGTAATGCTAGTATGTTTATTATTCTAACAGCGACAAATGGTAGTGCTACAATCAATACGGTAGCGGGCGGACTCTCTACTGCTACAACCAACGCTAGTGGCAGCGTGACTGTTTCTGGAACCTTAGCGCAAATTCAGACCACTCTGGCTGATCCAAATGGTATTACTTTTGTAGGTGATAATGGATTTATCGGGCAGGCCAATCTCAGGATCGTGGTTACAGATAATGGCAATACCGGGATTGGATCATTTCAAGATTCACTTGATATACCGATCACTATTGAAAGTAGCAACTCTGCGCCTGTACTCGATCTTGATTTCAACGACAGCTCTGGTGCAACAGGCGCGAATTACCAGGCGACGTTTACCGAAGGTAACGGAGCGGTAAATATTGGCGATCTTGCACAATCTGACATAACTATTTCAGATGCGAACGATACAAACATCGAAAGCGCTACGATTACGCTAACCAACCGGCCGGATGGAGTTGATGAGTTTTTGGTTGTCGACGTTGGCGCAATAGTTGCATCCAGTATTGTGATAAGTGCTTATAATTCAACCTCGGGTGTTATCACGCTAACCGGCACGGCTACGAAGGCCGAATATGAGCAAGCACTTGAAAATGTTCGCTACAATAATACCAGCTCCAATCCGACCGCGACAGATCGGATCATTAATGTAGTAATCAATGACGGCGACGCAGATAGTAACATAGCGGTATCAACGATCAGTGTTGTTGGTGTAAATGACGCGCCATTCGTAAGTACAGATGAAAATATTCGACCGACTTTCACCGAAGGTGGCGCAGCTGTTGTTTTGAACAATACTATTATGATCAGCGACGTCGATGGCAATCCAAATGGCGGCAATCCTATTGTGAACGCGAATGTTTTGATTACGCAGAACTACGTCGAAGGCGAAGACATTCTGGAATTCACTGATACTGCTTTGATCGAGTCAAATTTTCAGTCATCGACAGGCATACTCATACTAACTGCAAAAGTTGGCCAAACAGTTTCTGAAGCTGATTTTGAAGCGGCACTCCAATCTGTTACCTATCGTAATACATCTGAAAACCCCGATGGTTTGATAAGGGAAATCCAGTTCCGGGTAAGTGATGATGGTTTTACAAGTAATTCAGCAGTGAGTGAAGTTGCCGTTACACCGGTAAACGATCCGCCAGCAATTACACTGCCTGCTGCAAATCCTAATCTTGTTGCAAATGGTGGGTTTGAGAATGGTCCTGACGGTGTTGGTGGCGTAACGCAGATTGGTGCGGGTGATTCATCGACCCTGCCAAACTGGACCGTTGTGAGCGGAGCGATTGATTTAGTAACAGAATTCAGCGTGATAGGTGCTCCGGAAGGAGATCATGTAGTTGATCTGAACGGTAATTCAATATTAGGGTCTCTCACACAGACGATAAGTACTGTCATTGGTGAGACTTACGTCCTGACATTCCAGATGAGCGGAGATCCATTGGATGGTGATACACAAAAGGATGTTCGGGTTCTTGTTGATGGCATATCGACAGAGTTTTCACACACTCAAAGCGGGGTGCGGGACCCATTAACTACAACAACGCACGAACTGTTTTTTACAGCTACCAGTACCAATACCAGTCTTATTTTTCAGAGTATTGATACGGACAATTTGAATTCTGGGGCCTACATAGATGATGTTCAGGTCCGGCAAGCTAATTTCTCTGTTCAATCTGGCTCAGTTTTAGCCTTGACCGGAATTTCCGTAGCAGATCCTGATGCGTCAACCCTTTTGGTTACAATATCTGCTTCGAACGGAATTTTCCAAGCTGGCAGTAATGCCGATGTTTCTGGCTTTACGGACGTTACTGGCCATGGAACTTCTACTCTTCAGTTCCGTGGTTCAGTTGCAGATATCAATGCACTGCTAAATGGCAACCTTGAATTCATTCCAAATAGTGGGTTCGATGGCGTAGATTCTATTACTCTTAATATTCAGGACCTCGGTCAATCGGGTCAAGGTGTTGCCCAGTCTGATACCCAGACATTTAACGTAGCAGTTTCAGAAGGCCGTACACCGGTAACCGTAGGCACAAACGGTGATGACTATTTTGAACCTGGTCCAACGCCCATTGATAACCTTATTGCCGGTACCGAAGGTAACGATACAATCAATTATCTTTTCTCGGGCGATGGTTTTCAGGTTCTAGATTACAGTGCAAACAGCGTTGAAATTACAGTTGATATTGATGGCGATGCAAATACTGCCAATGTCAATAAAGGCCCGGGTGAAGACGATACCATTGAAAACATAAATGTCCCCCTCAATTTTGGATTTTTCGGAAGTCATGGCGGCCTGAGAATTATGGGCTCGTCCGATGGCGATACGTTCAATCTTGATACTTTCACTGAAAGCTGGTTGGCCATTCGCGGTCAGGATGGTGTAGATTCCTACAACATCATAAATGCAAACACGGGTCTAATCCGGCTTGAGTTTGTTAACGGGTCAAATGTGAATGTGGACCTGAGTTTGAATTCAGGACAGATTATCGATGACGGCTTTGGAAATACTGAAAGCATCATTGGTGCTGGTGCAGGAAGTATTTGGGAAATAAGAGGTAGCTTTACGACGGATACTTTCATGGGTTCCGTTGGCAACGATTCTTTTATAACCAGCTTCGGTGATGATACGGTGGATGGTGGCGACGGATTTGACAGGGTTCGTTACGATAGAGAAGAATTTCAATCTGGCGTAACGGTTGACCTTAACAATACCGTCGGCACGGTTACATTCGAGGCTGACGAAGAATTCTATTCTCAAAACTTGTCTGACATCGAGCATATTCGAGGAACAACCTTTGCCGATAGCATTACCGGCACTGCAGGTGATGAGCGGCTTGATGGTCGCGAAGGCAATGATACTATTATCGGCGGTGGTGGTTTTGATACATTAGAAGGCAGGGACGGCGACGATATTATAGGTGTCCCAGATTTCAGTTTTGAACTTGTAGACGGTGGCGCCGGTGATGATCAGCTTGAAATCATCGGTGGTGGGCAAGATCTGGACTTTGATCTTTTATCAACTGCCGAAATCAAAAATATTGAATCTATCAATCTAGGCGATGCGGATGGGTCAACAGAACTTTCTCTGAACGAACAGCATGTTCGTGATATTTCAGAAGACGTTGCCCAATTCATTATCGATGAAAGCCTTGGCATTGAAGATGTGCTTCTAGTTCGCGGTGATGCGAACGATACTCTGAATCTCAACGATTCAGGCGGGCAGGCTGGCAGTTGGCTTCTCAGGGAACCTGCTAGCGGGGATAACGCATACGATGTGTATGATTACGACGTTAGTGGTACTGTTGTCGCAACTGTCGTCGTTGATGATGATGTATCAGTAAACGCCGGACCACCAGCCTAAATAAAGAAAAGCCCGGAAGAGTGCTTCCGGGCTCAATGGATTTTTCAATCTGCTTGATATTATCCTTCAGGCGTCCATCCACCGATTGCTTTTACTTCGAGGAACTCTTCCATTCCCCAAGTGCCACCTTCGCGGCCATTGCCGGATTGCTTGTAACCGCCGAAAGGTGAGCCAGACGAGCGGGCTTGGCCGTTGATATCAACCATGCCTGAACGCAATTGCCGGGCAACACGATTGGCCTTCTCGCCATCTTCAGACTGAACATAATTTGTCAGGCCGTAATCGGTATCATTTGCTATTTCGATTGCTTCTTCTTCACTATCGAATGGCATCATGGAAAGAACCGGACCAAAGATCTCTTCCTGCATGATCCGCATGTCATTGGTGCAATCTGCAAAAACGGTTGGGCGAACAAAATATCCCCGGTTGAGACCTTCTGGACGGCCAAGGCCACCAGCTACAAGACGTGCACCATCTTCTTTGATACCTGCTTCGATAAGCGTTTGGACCTTATCAAATTGCAACTGGCTTACGAGTGGACCAATATGGCGCCCCTCGCTAGAAGCAAGATTTACAGATGTTGCTTCGGCTGCAGCTTGTGCCTGTTCAACCGCTTCGTCGTATCGGGAGCGCTCTACCAGCATACGGGTTGGGGCATTACAGGATTGCCCGGTATTGTTAAAGCAACGAATAACGCCATGCTTGACTGCTTTTTCATTGGCGTCTGCAAAAATGATATTGGCACCCTTGCCGCCTAGTTCCAGGCTAACCCGTTTAATTGTATCAGCGCCGTTTTTGGTAATCAGCTTTCCTGCACGTGTTGAACCGGTAAACGACACCATATCAACATCTTTATGGCCAGTAAGCGTAGTGCCGACACCTGGTCCATCACCGTTAATCATGTTGTAAACACCGGCGGGTGTGCCTGCTTCATGCATTATCTCGGAAAAAAGCATGGCGGAAAGCGGTGACAGTTCCGAAGGTTTCAAAATTGACGTACAACCGGTAGCTACCGCAGGAATTACCTTAAGAGCAATTTGGTTCATCGGCCAGTTCCATGGCGTAATCAAAGCACAAACCCCGATCGGCTCATGAATAATGCGATCGTTTGGTGTGTTTGCGCGTAACTCACGCTCGAAATCATAAGATTTCAGGGCATGAATAAAAGCTTTGATATGGCCTGATCCGGCACCGGATTGCTGCATCTTCGACATATCAATCGGTGCACCCATTTCCTCTGAAATAGTCGCACCCATGTCATCGGAACGTTTCATGTAAACTTCAAAAATCTGTTCAATAAGTTCCAAACGCTCTGCTTTAGAAGAATTGCTCCAGCCTTGAAACGCAGCTTTTGCTGCAGCAATTGCAGCAATTGTATCTGCTTCACCACCAAGCGAGATTTTAGCGACTGGTTCTTCAGTCGATGGGTTTATGACTTCAAGATCTGTGCCCTGTTTTGGGTTAATCCATTCGCCATTGATGTAAAATTTGCGCATGTCTTTCATGGAATAGCTCAATTCTGATTAGTTTCGAGATTTAGCTGCAAATTAGGGGAGAAATCTCTTTGAAGCTAGTGGAATTTTACAGAATGCCCAATCAAGAATTTGGCATTGATCTGCTAAGATTCTGCTTGAATAGTACCGTACGGTACGGTACTGAATGTTTATGAATATTCAGCCGATCACAAACCAGAGCTTTTTGGAAACAGGTACAAGTCCGAGCCTTCGCCAGCAGGAGGTATTGTCTGCAGTTCTTGATCTGATGGTCGAGGAAGGCGACGGGTTTTCCATGGCTGCGGTTGCAAGACGGGCCAGTTGTTCCAAAGAGACATTATATCGCTGGTTTGGTGACCGTGACGGACTCCTGACCGCAACCGTTCAATGGCAGGCATCCAAGGTGATCATGCCAGAGCTTGATTGCGATAATGTCACGGCAGGGATGTTTGCCCATACGTTGCAAGAATTCGCCAAGAGTTGGCTTACGGTTCTGACTGGTGATGTGTCGATTGCGCTCAATCGATTGGCGGTTTCTCATGCTGGTAACGGCAAGTCCAGCCTTGGCCGTATTGTGCTGGAAAATGGCCCGTTTGCAATGCGCGAACGCCTGTTGCCCATTTTCCAGATCGGTGAGGCAAAAGGCTTTTTGGATATTGCTGATGAAGAGGCTTTTCGACTTTTCTTCGGTTTGGTCATTGCAGATTCTCAGATCCGGGTATTGCTGGGTGAAAAACAAAAACCCAACGAGCGCAAGATTCAAAGACTTTCGGAAATTGCTGTGGATCGTTTCCTGATCCTATGCGGCACTCAACCTACAAAAAAAGTAAACACGATATAGGGAGATTATTATGCGTGTATATTATGACCGCGATGCGGACCTCAATTTGATCAAAGGCAAGAATGTCTTGATTATTGGCTACGGCTCACAGGGCAGGGCTCATGCGATGAACCTGAAAGATTCAGGTTGTAAGAATGTTCGTGTGGCACTGCGCGAAGGTTCAACGACTACTTTGAAAGCAGAAGCGGACGGTTTTACAGTTATGACTGTTTCTGAAGGTTCTGCCTGGGCAGACTTGATGATGATGGCAACGCCGGATGAATTGCAGTCTGGTATCTACAAGAATGAAATTGCAGACAATATTCGTGATGGCGCGGCAATTGCATTTGCACACGGACTAAATGTCCATTTCGGTCTTATCGAGCCAAAAGGTAGCGTCGATGTCTTAATGGTGGCTCCCAAGGGTCCGGGCCATACAGTGCGTGGTGAATATGAAAAGGGCGGCGGGGTTCCATGCCTTATTGCTGTCCATCAGGATGCTTCCGGCAATGCTCATGATCTTGGCCTTTCTTATGCCTGTGGTGTGGGCGGTGGTCGTTCCGGTATCATCGAAACTAATTTCCGCGAAGAATGTGAAACGGATCTTTTCGGTGAGCAGGTTGTCTTGTGTGGAGGCCTTGTTGAGCTTATCCGGGCCGGATTTGAAACCCTTGTAGAGGCTGGATATGCGCCAGAAATGGCATATTTCGAATGTCTGCATGAAGTGAAACTGATTGTTGATCTGATTTACGAAGGCGGCATTGCCAATATGAACTATTCAATTTCCAACACTGCAGAGTGGGGGGAATATATGTCAGGTCCACGTATCGTTACCGATGAAACCAAAGCGGAAATGAAGCGTGTTCTTACCGATATTCAATCTGGTAAATTTACTTCTGATTGGATGCAGGAATGGCATGGTGGCGCCGCGCGATTTAAAGCAACCCGTCGCAACAATGACAGTCACCAGATCGAAGAAGTGGGTGAAAAATTGCGCGATATGATGCCTTGGATCAAATCAAATGCATTGGTCGATAAAGAAAAGAACTAAACTGACGAATTGATCCATGATTATTGTATGCCTGCGCAGTTCTCTGACGAGGTGTCGGTAGGGTAACCAATTCAAGTACTTTGTTTGAAACAATTAGGCACAAGCTGCCGTTAAATATGAAAAAGCCGCCTCATGATTGAGGCGGCTATTTTGTGCTTGGTCTTAGTCTTAGTCTTAGTCTTAGTTGTAAGGGGAATTACAATATTTTACGCGTCCACCGTAGGAAACATAGGTATCGGTGCGAGCATCATATGAACGATACTTTCTGTAGCACCAATTGGTATGTGCATTACCGCTTGGTTGTACAACAACACGGCGCTCGACAACAACTGGCTCACGATAAACCGGTGCGCGCTCTACATACACAGTCCGTTGACGTGAGCGGGATGATCCGATTGCGCCACCGATAATGCCGCCGACAACCCCGCCTACGAATGCATCGCGGCTTCCAGCTACAGATTGTGTGGTTGTTGTAAGTGTTGCCGGTACAGCCAGAGTAAGCGCCAGTGCAGCAATCGCTGTATTTTGGAAAGTGATATTCATGATTTGGTCTCCTATTATGTTGGGATGTTTAAAGGCTGTCTTGTGTAAGAGTTTTAAAAACGTTGGCCTGTTGAACATCATGGATAAAATCTAAATCACGCTACCGTGAGAGTCTGTGACGAATTACACACTGGGTAAAAGATGTAAAAAACTCAATTAAAACATATAATTAAGTGTTTCCAGATGTGCTACTCATAGACAATTTTGATAAATTCAGACTTTTAACGTTAACGAATGTTTAGGAATTTTCTTGTAAACCGTTAACCATTAACTCGAACGAGTGGTTTGTAATGCGGATTGTAATTTCAGCAGCGATATTGGGTCTAGTTCTCGTCAACACAGACGCGGATCAAGAAGGTAGTGTGAAACCTGATCCAATAGTATCGCAGGTATTTGCAGACTCAGCTCAAAAGGTTGATCCATTTATTGTCGGAAATGAGATTACACCCGAGCATCTCGCACATTGGAATGCCCAACGAAAAAGGTACTTGGAGTGCCCTGATTGTGAAGCGTCTCAACCGTTTCCAGGCGAATAGGCTGGGAAGCTTAAATGCTGCGCTAGTTGATAAGCGTCCGTGGATCTGAAATATTCTCCCACTGACCGGAATGGCGTGTGGCTTGCCGCTTTAAATACCGATAAGGAGTTTCGTTCCAGGGTTTTATCTGGCCATTTAAATTATCAAGAATGAAATCGGCCCGATCCGTTCGGACCGTCAAGACCGCATGGCCGTCACCATTGGTCTGGCGAACAACCGTAATCAATAATGCTGAAGCCGGCCAACCGCGCTCCATTAGCATATGACGTTTCATCAAAACGTAATCTTCACAATCCCCAAAACTGGTTGGATAGGCCCAGTGCTCTGCAACTTTATAAAGTTCCTGATCAGTAACTGGCTTTATAGCAACGTTTGAAAATGTATTAACTTCAACCAGGTCCCGCCATCGCTTTTGGGTGAGTTTGGGCGCTGCTGTTTTTAAGGTTCGTATGCGGCAATCAGTTAAATAGTGCTTGCAATATTCATAGTGGCCAATCGGCTGACTTGTCATACCGGCAGTTTTCATGTGTGCAGGTTTGCCGGCTGCATATGTCTGGGATGTCAATGTGACAGCCATGACAGCAATACTTAGAATTCCTCGTTTCACCACCGCACCCTGTGACTTAGTTAATAGAAGGTTAACAAAACCCAATATGGTGATTCAGTCAATTCAAAACCGGCTATAATCAGGAACGTTTGACGTTAATGGTTAATGGATGAAGGGTTCGCGATCTTTTTCTGAATAAATCGCTACTTTACCATTTCAAATTTGCACAGTACCTTTTGTAGGGAATTTCGGAGGGTCAAATGAAGACACCGGCAAAAGTAGAAAATCCGGAAGAGTTAGAATTTCATCCTAGGTTTGAGTATGGCGACCAAGCGAAAGTCGCTGTGGTTTGTGGTGCGGATGATGGCACTAAACTTGGAGCAGGTTATGTAAGGTTAGAAAATGCTGAAATACCCTGGACCATCAGATATGATGAGGTCATTCTGGTTCTTGAGGGCGAAATTACCATCCGTACTGATAATGGTGATTTAACGGCTGTTTCTGGAGAAACCATATGGCTACCAGCCGACACTGCACTTACCTATGTCGCTAAGAGTGCGCTTGTGTTCTATGCAATTCAACCGTCTGACTGGAATGCAAGATGAAAATTAGCCGGTTGCCCGATAATGACAAATCTAATGTCTGGAATACGATGTTAGTGCCACGTGAACCAACCAAACCGGTTGAAGGCATGGTGAAGGCGGATTGGCTGGTAATTGGAGCAGGTTATGCGGGATTAGCAGCAGCACGGCGTTTGGCCGAAAATTGCCCGGATGAAAAAATTATCTTGTTGGACGCTGGGCTGGCCGGCGAAAACGCCTCCGCGAGAAATTCCGGCTTTGCGATTGATATACCCCATACAATTTCCTCAGATCTTGAACAGCTAGAAGGTTCAAAGGCACATCTGCGTCTGGCCCGCGCTGCAATTGACCATCTCAAAGAACAAATTGATCGCTATGGATTTGAATGCGATTGGTCACGCGATGGAAAGTATCAAACCGCTGTAACGCCTGAAGGCTCAAAAGCAATGCTTGAGCCTGTAACGCAGGAGCTGGATGCTTTGGGCGAACCGTGGCGATGGGTTGAAGCTGATGAACTGCGCGAGAAAATCGGTACAACGCACTTTTACCGCGGCATCTATACACCGGGCTGCATATTGATGAACCCGGCTGCCTTGACCCGTGGCCTTTCCGATAACTTACCTGAAAATGTTAGTTTTCATGAGGAAAGCCCCGTTCTGGAGATTGAATATCAAAACGGAGTTCAGGTCAAAACGCCAGAAGGAGAGGTTAGGGCTCCTAAATTAATTCTGGCAACAAATGGATTTACAGAGCAATTCGGTTTCTTGAAAGACCAGGTGTTTCATCTTTCTGCGCATGCCAGTCTTACACGACCACTCACAGAAGAAGAACAAGCGATTTATGCAGTCGAAAAGCCTTGGGGAGTAACACCAGCCAATGCCTATGGCGGTATCACCATGCGTTACACCAATGATCGACGGCTTTTGATCCGCCAGGATATACGTGTTTCTTCTGGTCAGAAAACATCAGTAGCACGGCTCACAAAGCTTAAACGGGAACACAAGGCCCTGTTCCATGACCGGTTTCCAATGCTACCGGATGTCACTTTTGATGACACTTGGAGTGGCTATCTATGTATGTCTCGAAATGGCGCACCGGCTTTTGGTCGTATTGCTTCCAACGTTTGGCTGGCTGCATGTCAAAATGGTATCGGCGTGACCAAAGGGACGGCTAGTGGAATGCTGGTTGCTGATCTTGCCTGCGGTCGCGATAACCCTTTGATCGCCGACATGGAAAGCCTTGGTAAGCCAGAGAATCTACCGCCCAAGACGATTGCTTATTTGGGTGTCCATGCAAAGCTTGGTTGGGAAAAATGGAAGAATCGGGCAGAAGCATGAGATAGGAAGGCAGGTTTTCTGCACTTCAAAATAACATTGGAAACCCCAAATGCTTTCAATATTTGAAATTGCCGCGCTTTTATTGGCTCTGTCTGCTTTGTTTGGCTGGCTAAATCATATGTTGATTAAGTTGCCACACACGATTGGATTACTAGTTTTTTCATTGTTGGCGTCTCTTTGTCTACTTGTTGCAGAAAAGTTCTTCCCGTCACTTGGTATCACCGATACGTTTCAGGCGGCGATTGGTCAGATTGATTTTTATTCTACGGTCATGGAGGGAATGTTAGCCTTCCTCCTTTTTGCAGGTGCATTGCATGTAAATTTTGAAAGGCTTTCCGACCAGAAATGGCCGATTACCCTGATGGCAACCTTTGGTGTCATTCTTTCAACATTCATTGTTGGAACTGGATTTTGGTTCCTAACCCAGCTCTTTGGTATAAACATTCCGTTTGCCTGGGCATTGGTTTTTGGCGCATTGATCTCACCAACTGATCCGGTCGCAGTCCTAAGTCTGTTGAAGTCTGTAAATGTACCACCATCGCTTGAAGCCAAGATTGCGGGAGAGTCACTATTCAATGATGGTGTTGGTGTCGTGGTCTTCACAATCCTGTTGTCAATTGCAATCAGCACCGGAGGAGAACAAGGTGGAATCGATTTTTTCCATATTGGTGAGCTCTTCGTGGTTGAAGCGTTGGGTGGGGCGTTGCTTGGTCTTGTGACGGGTTGGCTTGCCTATCGCGCCATGGCAACGATGGATAACTACACGCTAGAAATTCTGATCTCTCTTGGGATTGTTGCTGCAACTTATGCAATCGCACTTAGACTGCATCTTTCAGGCCCGATAGCAGTCGTGATCACCGGATTACTTCTGGGAAATCGTGGCGTTCAGGTCGGTATGAGTGACAAGACAGCCGAGCATCTTTTTTCATTCTGGCATCTTATTGATGAGATTTTGAACTCTGTCCTGTTTTTACTTATCGGATTGGAAATTCTTATTGTGGCAATTGATCCATCCTTTGGCTGGATCGTTGCAATCACCATTCCGCTTGTACTGTTTGCGCGTATGACGGCGGTATCGGTACCGATATTTGCGCTTTCCAGGTTTCATGTTTTCACGCCCGGTGCCATCCCTGTATTAACCTGGGGTGGATTGCGTGGTGGTATTTCCGTAGCTCTGGTATTATCGTTGCCAGATACCGAGTATAAGCCGCTATTACTCACTGCTACTTTTGGTGTCGTATTTTTCTCTATTATTATTCAGGGCCTGACCGTTAAGACCGTGATCAATCGTACTATAGACCCTACTCTGGTCTAAATCCTCAATTACAGGAACTGATATGCCACGCAAGTTTTACACGCTTGATGTTTTTACCAATTCAGCCATGACGGGAAATCCGCTTGCTGTTGTGCTGGACAGTGCCGGTCTGGATGACGCAACCATGCAGGCAATTGCAAACGAGTTCAATCTTTCTGAGACCGTTTTTGTTTTTCCTCCAGACAAAATTGAAAACCGTGCTTTCATCCGGATTTTTACATCGGTTCGTGAATTACCGTTTGCAGGACATCCAACGGTTGGAACAGCAATTTTGCTAAGTCACTTGGACAGAAGTGATGATTTTGTTCTTGAGGAAAAAGTTGGTCCTGTCCGTTGCGTTATCTCAAGAGAAGGCGAGGTAAGTGCGGCTAGGTTTGAACTGCCCAAGCGTTCGGAACGACTTGCGTTAGATATTGATCTTGAACTGCTTGGGGGTGCTTTGGGTCTGCCTGTCGCGGCGTTTGGGTTTGATGACCACTTAGTGGGTGTTTGGGACGCAGGTGTTCCCTATACATTGGTTCCGGTAAAGTCTTTGGAATATGTAAAAAACATCCAGATCAATCTTGAGAAGCTTAGGCAAGTAGAGCCAATTATAGACGGCAATGGAGGCAATCCTTACGTTTATTGCCGAGGTGGAGATGCTTTGGATGCAGACTTCCATGCACGCATGTTTGCGCCGCTACATGGTACTCCGGAAGACCCTGCTACCGGAAGTGCGGTTGCCTCCCTAAGTGGGTTAATCTTGCAGGCAGATATGAGTGACAATGAAAGTCGCTCGTTCAAGATCGAACAAGGCTACGAAATGGGCCGGCCTTCTCAAATTGGTCTTGACCTGGAGCGCCAAAATGGAATTGCTGCAAGGGCGGGTATTTCAGGCAGTGCCGTTATTGTAAGCGAAGGTGTTCTTCATATCTAATGTGTGGAATTCGAGTCCTTAAATTCGGTTCATTCTAACTCTTTTCTTTGGGTTCGGTTTCTGGCAATTAGAGGCAAATATTTGAGGAGTATGCATGTCAGACTTTTATGATCTTGAAACCCTGGCCCTGCATGCCGGCCATGTTGCTGATCAAGAACATGGATCCCGCGCTGTGCCGATTCATCAGACCACCTCTTATGTGTTCAAAGATTCACGCCACGCAGCTTCCTTATACAACATGGAAGAAGGCGGGCATCTTTATTCTCGGATTTCAAATCCGACTGTTGCGGTTCTTGAACAACGTATTGCGGCGATGGAAGGTGGGGTTGCATGTACAGCCTGTGCCTCTGGCATGGCTGCACTCCATCTTGTAACGACAATGCTTGCCAGTGCGGGCGACCATATCGTTTCTACCGCTCAGCTTTATGGTGCAAATATCAATCTTTTGAAGAACACGATGCCGCGCTTTGGCATCGAGACCTCATTCGTGCATGGTCGTGATCTTGAGGGACTGGAAGCAGCGATACAGGAAAATACAAAATTCGTATTTTGTGAGCTAATAGGCAATCCAGGACTTGATGTTCTTGACATAGATACGGTTGTTAAGATTGCAGAAAGGGCAGGAATACCTGTCGTGATGGATGCAACGTTTTGTACACCCTATCTGTTCAAACCGTTTGATCACGGAGTTAATGTCATCACTCATTCCCTTACCAAATGGATGGGCGGGCATGGTGTGGTGATCGGTGGAGCAGTGGTTGATGGTGGCAATTTCAACTGGGGCGCATCAGACAAATTTCCAACCTTGACCTCACCACATTATGCACTTGATGGGATTGTCTTCTGGGATGAATACGGACCGACTGCTTTGACGCAACGCATTCGTGCTGAGGGGATGTATAATTTTGGTCCGTCGCTTTCTCCTACCAGTGCCTTTCATTTGATCCAGGGGATCGAAACACTGCCGTTGCGAATGGAGCGACATATCGCCAATACGCGCGCAATGGTTGAGTTTTTGGAAAACCATGACATGGTAAGTTGGGTAAAACATCCCGAGATGGAAGACCATCCTGATCATGCGGTAGCAAAGAAGATTTTGCCAAAAGGGGCAGGATCGGTGATCGGGTTTGGGGTCAAGGGTGGTCGCGCTGCAGGTTCAGCATTTATTGAGGCGGTTGAACTTGCATCCCATCTGGCAAATGTCGGGGATGCCAAGACACTTGTTATTCATCCTGCGTCTACAACGCATTCCCATATTTCTGCTGAAGATATGAAAGCTGGCGGTCTCACAGAGGATATGATCCGGTTATCCGTCGGGCTGGAAAATTTTGATGATCTGAAGAAGGATTTCAATCAAGCGTTGAAAATTGCTTCAAGGACCGTTCCTTCGGAGGCTGCAGAATGAGATTTAGGCTTAATGGTCAAGAGGTTTATGCCTCAACCGGTGGACGTGATCCTGTTGTTGGTCGGCCCTGGATTATTTTCATTCATGGTTCAGGTTCCTCGCATTTAGTCTGGGGCCAGCAATCGCGATCTTTTGCCTATAAAGATTATAATGTACTTGCACTTGATTTTCCGGGCCACAACCTTTCGAGTGGTGTGCCGCTTAGCTATGTCGAAACGCAATCAGCTTGGCTCATTTCGGCGATGAACCATCTGAAGATCGAAAAGGCGACCCTGGTTGGCCATAGTCAGGGCGGATTGGTTGCACTTTATACCGGTGCATCTTATGCAAGCCGCGTTACAAGTATGGTCTTTGTGGCGACTGCTGCTGCAATCCCGGTTAGTGACATGCTGATTTCCAGTGCTGAAACAACCCAATCCAAAGCCAAAGAAGTCATGACAGCGCTCGGGCATGGCCCAGATGCGCATCATTTTGAGAATTCTGTGCCGGGATTTTCGAATATCGGCAGCGGATTACGAACTATGGATCTCAATGTTGAAAACGCTTTGCTGCAGGATTTGAAAGCTTGCGCTGCATTTGAAGGTGGTCTTGAACTGGCTGGTAAAGTCAAATGTCCCACCCTGTGTGTGCTGGCTGGAAAAGACAAGATGACACCGCTGAAATTTGGCAAGAAGCTAGCAGAAGCTTTGCCAGAAAACGAACTGCATGTACTCGAAAAAGCCGGACACGCGATACCGGTTGAGCGACCGCATGAATTGAACAAGTTAGTGCGGGACTTTCTCGCCAATTAATCGGGGATTAAATCCATGAGTAATAATAAAAACCAGATCCAATCGGTCTGCGTCATTGGTGCCGGAACAATGGGTTCAGGCATTGCCGCTCAGGTTGCAAATGCCGGCTTGCCGGTGCTGTTACTTGATGTTGCCAGTGAGGGAAATCGCAATCAGGTTGCTGAGAGTTCAATTGAACGCATCAAAAAATCTGATCCGCCCCTCCTTATGAAGAAAGAAAACGTTGATCTAATTTCAGTTGGTAATATCGATGATAATCTAGCTGAAGCAGGCCAGTGTGACTGGATTTGTGAGGCGATTGTAGAGCGCCTTGATATCAAGAAGCAGCTTTATGCAAATCTATTGCCGCATCTGAAATCCAATACGCTCGTCTCATCCAACACGTCCACAATACCGATCAAGTTCTTGGTGGAAGATAGTCCACAGGATTTCAAAGAGCGGTTTTGTATTACCCATTTCTTTAACCCGGTCCGCTACATGCGCTTGCTGGAATTGGTCAAGGGTGAGGAAACCAGCGATGAAGTAATTAGCGTTTTGCACGACTTTAACGACCGGATGTTGGGTAAAGGCGTGGTTCGCTGTGCAGATACGCCAGGGTTTTTAGGCAACCGGGTAGGCGTATTTGCGCTTCAGGCTGCAGTTCATGAGGCAGTATCCCTGGGTCTCCAGATTGAAGAAGCAGACGCAATTTTTGGCCGTCCAATGGGAATTCCAAAAACGGGTGCGTTTGGTCTTTATGACCTGATTGGCCTCGATTTGATGGGTGACGTGGTGCGGTCGTTAAACTCAATTCTTGAGCAAGGCGATCCTTTTCACGAAGTCGGCGGCGAAAATGTAATAGTCAATGACCACGTGGCACGCGGCTTTCGTGGCGACAAGAGCGATGGCGGTTTTTATCGCGAGGTAGACGAAGAGCGACAAGCTTGGGATTTGAACACAGAAAGTTGGCGACCGCGTGTTCGGGAATTGCCAGCGCTAGCGCTCCGTGCTGAACGGGAAGGGTTTACAGCTCTAATTGAGGGTGATGACAAGCTCTCGCAATTTGCCTGGCGTGTTCTGGCCCGCATTCTGACTTACTCAGCGAGCCTCATTCCTGATGTTACACACTCGCCTCAAGACATCGATGATGCGATGAAGCTTGGTTATAACTGGGTGCAGGGTCCGTTTGAAATGATTGATGCGATTGGCTCCGGCAAACTGGTTTCACGGTTGGAAGCAGAGGGCTGGGCAATCCCGGATTATCTACGTGATAAAGCAGGTCAGGAAATCTATGCAGTGGAAGATGGTGCGCTGAAAGTGCGCCAATGGTGCGGTCAACTTTATGATATTGATCTGCCGGAAGGTGTCGTTCGTTTCCATATGAAACGGCGTACATTGAAACCGGTTCTGGAAAATGCCGGGGCCAGCTTGTTTCATCTTGAGGACGGTATTCGCCTGGTGGAGTTTCATACCAAGGCGAATGCGCTTGATGCAGATTGCATGAAGATTGTGGCTGCAGCTGCTGCTGACCCGGGCCCGGGTATCATGATACACAATGATGCTCAGCACTTTTCAGCTGGGGTTAATCTGGAACGTTTTCTGGAATTCATTGAAACGGAAAACTGGAAAGGCATCGACACATTTCTAGCGGGGTTCCAGGAAGCAGTTCACGCCTTGCGTTATTGTGATGCGCCAGTGGTTGGTGCTCCATCAGGTTTGGCGATTGGAGGCGGCTACGAGGTTCTTGCCCATTGTGATATGGTAGTTGCGCATTCCAACTCTGTTTTGGGGTTGGTCGAAGCAAGCGTCGGTGTTGTGCCAGGCGGCGGTGGTGTAAAAGAAACCTATTTACGCTGGTTCAATACAACCGGTGATTGGGCAAAGGCTGCACGCAACACGTTTAATCAGATTGGTTATGCGCAAACGGCAACCTCCCCGGACGAAGCAGCTGGAATGCAGTATTTCCTGCCCGAACGCGACAGTCAGGTAATGAACAGGGACCGCCTTATTGAGGCTGCGACGAAAGCGATAAAGGAACTGGCACCAAATTACAAAGCCCGATCCGTACCGGAATTTATGCTCGCTGGCGGTGAGGCGCAGGCTGAAATGGTAGCGTTTCTTGAACGTGGCCAGGAAAAAGGCATGTTTTTTCCCCATGATGTGACTGTAGCCACTGCCATTGCCGGAATCATGACAGGGGGAGAGGGTTCAGCCATCGTGCCTGCAACGGAGATGGACATGTTTGCTCGGGAGCGCTCTGCATTTATATCTCTTGCAAAATCGAGCGAGACCAAGGAGCGAATTTTCCAGCTGCTACGTAACGGTAGATCAATACGTAATTAACATATTGAAAGAAATTGGATTCATAGCCGCTTACACACGTGAAATTGCATACTGTTTTTCCAAGGATAAGAACAAATGAGACTGTACTACTCTTCTGCTTCGCCGTTTGTCAGAAAAGTCCTCGTTTTGGCGCACGAGACAGGTTTGATTGATCAAATTGAAATTGTTGATGTTACCCAAACGCCGCTTAATCCTTCTGACGATTTGGCCAAGGATAATCCGCTTGGGAAAATCCCAACCATGGTGTTGGCAGATGGGCATAGTCTATTCGACAGCCGGGTGATTTGTGAATATCTCGACGGATTGCATGCGGGTGAGAAAATGATTCCGGAGGCTGGAATTGAGCGAATGAATGTTCTGGTTACCCAATCCATTGGCGATGGTATTATGGATGCAGCCGTCGCCATTCGATACGAGCAGGCGCTACGTCCGGAAGAAAAGCAATGGCAGGATTGGATGGACGGTCAATTCAAGAAAATTGCACAGTCCCTGGATACCTTGGAGCACTGGCGTGGCGCACGAATTCCCGAAATAAATCTTGGTACAATTGCTGTTGCCGCAGCACTTTCTTATCTTGATTTCCGCCATACTGGATTTGACTGGCGTACGGGTCGCCCGGTACTCACCCAGATGCTGGAAACATTTTCCAAACGTGCAAGCATGATCAAGACTGATCCTGCCGGCTAGCTTTGGTATTTATTGCCGGGTGGCAAGGTCATTATAGCGCTGCATTTGTTGGAACGAGGCAGGAATTATCCAATAATAAGAAATCAGTCTGCATTGCAACCGACAAAAACCCGCGTGACAATGGTTTCGCATTAAATATATTTGGTGTTGAAAATTGGATCGCCGGTTCCTGCGTTAAATTCGGCTTTATGGAGGGGTGTCATGATTGGTAAAGCGTTCAAAGTTATCGCAACGGTGTTGCTTGTGGCAATCGTTGCTGTGTTGGGATATCTCATAATCGCGCCACCTGAACTTTTAAGGGTTGCGACGAATTACTCTGCCAAAATTGTCTGTTCGAATGTTTTCATTGCAAATCGAGATGCAGATGAAACCTTATCCGTGGACGTACAGGCGCCTGGCCATCCTATATTGAAGTATGTTTCGATCCAAACAGATCAGAATGCTCAGACCGTAACTGCCAAATTGTTTGGATTTCTTGCAACGGCGCAATCACAGCATCGCGAAGGCGTGGGCTGCTCAAATTTGCATGGGAGTTTGCCGGGTAGTGTCAACCTGTCCAGCATCGAACCTTTGGCTGTTAGCCTATGGCCGCAAGGTAGTTCAGTTAACCTTTCACAAATCCCTGAAGTGCTGAATATCGTGTCCGATGAAGCGATGCTCGGCGAAGGGTACCGTGCAGTCGTAGTTGTGAAAAATGGACGCATTATCGCTGAGAATTACGCGGACGGGTTTGATGCTGAAACGCCTTTACTGGGATGGTCTATGAGCAAATCGGTGACAGCGGTCATCATAGGTACATTAATCAAGTCTGGCCAAATGTCGCTCGGCGATAATCTCGTTGATAGCTTCCCGGAATGGGGTACGGACGCGCGTAAAGAGATTACCGTAGAATCAATGCTGGCTATGTCTAGTGGATTGGATTGGAACGAGGCTTACGGCGATGTATCGGACGTAATTAGAATGCTCTTTCTAAATGATGATATGGCCGGCTATGCAGCAAGATCAAAATCGGGATCTGAACCTGGTTCCGTTTTTAACTATTCCTCAGGCACGACCACGTTGTTGGCACGTGCATGGCAGGACAGGGTTGGTGAGAACAGTCTGGGCTATCCCCGTGAAAAATTATTTTCACCGCTGGGTATGACCTCTGCCGTAATGGAGCCAGATGCAAACAATACCTTTGTTGGTTCAAGTTATATGTATGCAAATGCCCATGATTGGGCGCGTTTTGGTCAGTTCCTAATGCAAAAAGGTGTATGGGATGGGAAGCAATTACTTCCTTTTGGCTATACGGATTGGATGTTTGAACCGGTGGAATCATCTGATGGAAAATATACCAGGGGTCAACTTTGGCGTCGGGTTCCAGGTGGAAAACCACCATTGGAAGATGCCGTTTGGATGTCAGGACACGATGGGCAGTCTGTGGGAATATTCCCGTCACACAATATGGTTTTAGTGAGGCTCGGTTTGACTCCCTCTAAATTAGGATATTCACCGCGTCCGCTAGCAGAGGCTTTGATTAAAGCCCTTGGCAACTGATTCAGGCTTTGTTTGTTTGTAGATCCAATGGAAACCACTGTTGAGGTTTTGTATTGATTGATAGATCCCCATCGTAGCCAGAAGAACTTACTTAACCCGTTAGCTTGGCCATCCTAAAAAGACTTCAGGTAGTTTTCGCCTTTCGCGTCCCGGTCAGTTTCATGTCCGGTTTCAACAGTAGCGCTTCGGGACCCGTCCAGGCATACGCTAGAAGACATGGATCGCGATCGCCAGTGGTAATACGATGTTCGTCACTGGAGCGATTTAAGATAAGCGATCCAGGTGCAAATACCGCGCTATTATTTTCCGACCACGCACCGGATATCGAGATATAACTCTCTTCAATCTCGTTGTGACTGTGTTGTGGATAGGTCGTGTTCGGCGCAAAAAGTACAAAGCCCAAGATCAGGTTGTCACAATGCACTGGACCTTTTGGGCCGAGGATTTCACAATAGGCGTATTTCTCACTCAGAGATTTTGAAATTCGCTCATATCCATATTCCCAGGTCAACGAGTCTTTCACTTCCCGCATTGCCCTGGCCATGCCTTGCATTGCAGCGCGTTCACCTAAATCCAGTGCTCTTGCAAGGTGAGCCGTTACCGGTTTTTGCTCGTTGGCTCGTACAATGATTTCGGGGTTTTTTGTAACCGCAGACGAGAGCCTGTCTCTGACGCGTTTACGATGTCCTCTGATTGCCGGACTACCCCCGGCAGAGCCGTAACGATAAAGCGTGTCGAACTCCTGCAAAAGATAACGCCAGTCAGGATGCTGTTTTAGATGCGAAGGGGTAGGCATGGTTATGAGATACTCCACTCAATGCTGCTCAACTCCCCCAAGAGTCGCAATAGCAAATAGTTCAGCTGCCGCAAAGCCTCAAGTCCGCAACCACTAGTTTTTCTGTTTAATGATGAATTATGGTTTTGCTTAACGCAAAAAATGACTCGCCATCCATTGATGGAAGTGATGAGTGGACTCATCCATTACCGGAGAGAAATGTCCGCCATCAAATCCATCCGCCTTGCGCCCATCCTGCATGGCTTCAACTACGCCCACGTCTTCACTGAAAACTTCTTTCCAGAACTTGGCTAATGAGCCACGCATTGCTTCCCAATCTTCATTCTGCATGTCTTGTGAAGCGTAGTAAAGTTCGATGTGTTCAACCGTACGCTGGGCCGATTTAGGTTCCAGAATGATCGAAAAAGTATGATCTTTATGAACGCCCATAAGTACATTTGGGTAAAACGAGATGTATTCAGCCTCTTTGTTCCAGCGTTCTGATAAGCCTTCGAAAAAGGAGAAATTCCGTCCAATGTCATCGGAAAATTCACTGAATGCTCGTGTGAGCTGCCCTGCGCTAGGCCCTTTGGTTAGAATGTTCTCATGGTCTTCCAGTTTGGAAACTTCGTTCAGACCCGGATGAATAAAAGGAAGATGGTACGATTCGCAGTAATTTTCTACCGCCAACTTCCAATTGGTATTCACATCCAGTTTGAAAGACGAATTGTCACCACCGTGGAACACCGGTTTGTCAAATTCCTTCCAGCGCTCCATTGCGGCTGCGAAATAGGTTTCAAAGGGCTTGGCATCACCTGAAATATTGATAAAGATCGTGTCCATATAAACGTGGCTGCGCACTTCTATTAGGCCGAGTTTTGATTTGTCGACCGCTTCATGAGTATGGATGCCTGGTCCGCCGACATGTGGCGTCTGCTTCAACACGCCCTCGGTGGTATAGCACCAGGCGTGATAAGGACAACGCAACAGGCCGGTGGTCTTGCCTGCTTCTTGTACGAGCTTTACCCCGCGGTGACGACAGGCATTGTGAAAGACACGGACAGTGCCATCGCGACCATGGGCGAGAATAAATGGATCGCCTAGAAACTCTACCGGTTTCACATCACCAGGCTGTGGAACATCCTTGGCAAAGCCTATTCCGAGCCAGTTTGGGGCGAAGACCTTTCGCTTTTCTTCCACTATTGCATCTGGCGAAGTGTAAAACCAATTGGGCATGCCGTTTGCTTCTTCAATAGGAAGTGCTGCGCGTTCAATCTCTGACTTAAGCGGTGCGGTCATGGCAAACCCTTTAAAAATAGGTAGTAATCATTATTGCATTTTTGTGTTGTGATAACAAAATGGCAGACGATATAGCTGCATTTAATGCTTATCTACGACATCGATGTCGCGGACTTGGTTCCGATCAACATGTTCCGTTTTCTTCCAAAACCTTGGGTTTTTTGGACATCAAACCCCGCGTTCTGCAAATTTCGCCGGACAAACCCGGCAGCCGTATAAGTTGCAAATGTGCCCTCAGCGACAGTGTGATCGGCAACGCTTTGTATCAATTCTTGATTCCACAGCTCCGGGTTTTTTGCCGGTGAAAACCCGTCGAGATACCAGGCGTGCGCGGTAAATTTTGTGTCTTTCAAACTCAGATTTGCATCCGACTGGAAGACTTTAAGCTCGATATTATGCCCGAAATTGATTTCCAACACATCGAGGGATGGGTTCCATGCCTCGATCAGTAATTTTGCAAAGGGCTCAAGTTCTGGCCAGGTATTTAGACTTCGCTCTAAATCTATGGTTCTGATTGGATATTGCTCGAACGAATAAAAATGCAGGCGTTGGTTTTGCTTTGCTTGCTGAAGCCATTGCCTCGTGGTTTCGAGAAAGTTCAATCCTGTGCCAAATCCCAGTTCCGCAATCACACAGGTTTCCAGGCCGGGCCATCTTGAGGGTAGGTGGTTACCTTCGATGAATACGTAATCAGTTTCCGCACGCCCATCTTCTTTTGAGAAGTAAACATCGTCAAAGCGGGTAGATACTGGAATGTCACCATCGCGCCAGTCTAAATCTAATTTGGATTTGTCTATTGTGTTGTTCGCCATGAAAGGACAGATATCGCTAATGACAGCAGCAATCCATAGGTCTGGAAAATTTGATACAGTCATTATTGGTGGTGGTGTGCTGGGGCTATGGGCAGGGCGCCATGCCATTAAACGGAATGAACGGGTGCTGCTGCTGGAAAAGCGTAAAATCGGTTCTGGTGCATCTGGCGGCTTTCTTGGTGCTTTGATGCCGCATATGCCAGACAGTTGGAACCGGAAAAAACAATTTCAGTTTGATGGGCTCACTTCGCTGGCTGAAACGGTTGCTGAATTAGAAAAAGAAACCGGCATAGATTGTGGGTATCGTCGTTGCGCGCGTCTTATGCCGTTGCCGCATGAAAAACTTCTTCCGCAAGTTCAGCGGCGGATTGATGGCGCCAATGAATATTGGCAGGGCAAATTTCAAATGCGTGTAGATGATGCTGGGCAGCATTCGGATTGGCTCAGTTCGCAGATTGCTAGGTATGGTGTTCAACATGATACGATTTCTGCAAGGATTAATCCGCGTGCGTATGTTTCGGCTCTAGAGGCTTTTGTCAGGCAAGGGGCAGAGGTGCAAGATGAAGCCGAAGTCGTATCGATAGAATGCTCTTCTGAAGGCCAAGGCAATGCCGGCGGCATTGTTCATTTGTCTGACGGGCAGAAGTATCATGCGGAAAAGATAATTATTGCTAATGGTTGGGAAGCTTACAATCTGTTGCAACCGATGATGGGCCAGTTCAATGACGGACAGCCGCTTGGCCGTGGGGTAAAAGGGCAGGCGGTTCTAGTTCAATATGATCATGATGACACGCTGCCGATTATTTATCATGATGGCACATATATAGTTCCACATTCCAACAATCGCATCGCGATAGGTTCAACTTCGATCAATGATTGGCAAACTAGCAAGACCGCAGATCCATCAGCCTTCGACCCTGATGACCTTTGGTTTTATCAAAAAGCACTAAACCTCGTGCCAGCTCTTACGGATGCGCCAATTATTGAGCGCTGGGCCGGTGTTCGTCCGCGTAATACCTTAAAGGGCAGGGGGACTGAGCCCTGGTTTGGGCCTGTTCCGGATTATCCAGGTTTGATTGCGTTGATTGGCGGTTTCAAAATCACGCTTGGTATTGCGCATATGCCTGTTTAGAACGCATTAGATTTCCGCTTATGTTTTATAGTTTCGCAAGAAATTCTTCGACACTGTCAGCACAATTCCAACCAAGCGTTTTTGCCCAGAAGCCACGTGATTGCTTGCATCGACGCATTAAGTATTCTTCTCTGAACGAGCGCATGAACGTGTCGCCGAGAGACCAATAAAAATCGAGTTCGTTAAACTCGATATCCCGGACTTTGTACTTATCAATCGTATATGTGCCCTTTTCACATAATTCTCCGCGGAAGACCAAACGATCGTATTTTTGCATACAGGCCTGAATCTCTGATGGTTCCTGGTTG
>JBCCBE010000149.1:0-4168 GCA_039814425.1 Pseudomonadota bacterium | reverse complement strand
TGAGGTGAGGCTTTCTGCCGGGGCAGGATTTGTTGTAGCGATCTGCGGTGAAATCATGACCATGCCAGGCCTGCCAAAAGTCCCATCAGCTGAGGCAATCATGCTCGATGAAAATGGTGACGTGCAGGGATTGTTTTAGAGGAGGGCAGTTTTCAAGGAGGAATTTTGAGAACTAAAATTGACATATTCTCCAGAATGAGGACTGAATAAGAGCTGGAGGGTAATTTTGGATGTGACAACCGGTTTGCGGAAAGCAGATCGGTTCCATACAGCCTCGTTAGAGGCAAGAGATGCGTTACGTGACGCTTTCACGTGAGTAAGTAGTCTGGATTAAGGGAGGAAGATATGAAACTTACAAAACGACTATTCCTAAGCGCATTAGGAGCAGCAATGGTTGCTGCCACGACACTGACGGGTTCAGTGATGGCGGCAGATTGGAAGCCCAAAAAGCCTGTTGAATTTATCATTATGGCGGGAACTGGCGGCGGTGCTGACCAAATTGCAAGGTTATTGCAGGGTCTGATCGAACAAAAGGGACTGAGTTCACGTCCGTTTATTCCGATCAATAAACCTGGTGGTTCAGGTGCTGAAGCATTACGCTATCTTCAGGATAAGGCGGGTGATGATCATACTGTGATGATGACTTTGAACAGTTTTTACACCACGCCGATTATTCAGGAAGACCTTGGCGTTGATCCTCGTGCATTTACGCCAATTGGCCTAATGGCAATGGATACGTTTCTGCTATGGGTCCATTCTGATATGAAAGATATCACTGACATGGATAGCTATGTTTCTGCTGTAAAAGGCAAGGGACTGGACTGGAAAGTTGGTGGAACCGGTTCTGGCCAGGAAGACAGTGTTCTAACTGCCATGATGGAAGCCGCTTTTGATTACAAAGTGACCTATATTCCATTTCCTGGTGGCGGCACAGTGGCAAAAAATCTGATCGGTAAGCAAATTGATTCTACGGTGAATAATCCTTCAGAACAAATGGCTTTCTTTCAGGCGGGTAACTCCAAGCCACTCGTTCAATTCACAGGCGAACGTATGGCTGCATTCCCGGATGTGCCGACCGCAAAAGAACTTGGCATTGATATCGAATATTACATGCAGCGTTCTGTGAATGGTCCTCCAGGCATGTCTTCTGAAGCAGTTGAGTTCTACACCAATTTGTTTCAGGAACTGTTTGACAGTAAAGAGTGGCAGGACTTCTGCACCAGTGATGGGTTGACTTGCGATAAGATGCTCAAAGGCTCTGAACTTGGCAATTTTCATACCGCTCAATATGTGGCGCATCAAAAGCTGATCGAACAGGTCGGCGCTAAGGCGATCACTGGCGAGTAACTAGAATTGGTCCCCGGCCGGTTGTTCCGGCCTGGGATATTCTTGAACAATCATACTATGAGTATTGTAAGCACAAACTAGCGATTGGCCGCAGTAACAATGACGGGCAAGCGTATAGTTGGTGGTTTGGAGGATAGAATGTCCACTCGCCGCGCAGAACTGTTGATGGCAATCGGTATGTTGCTGTTTTCACTCTCACTAATGTGGAGTGTCTGGGCAGATGGACTGCATATTGGCTGGGTGGAAGAACGTGGCCCGGGAGCAGGGGCTTGGCCGTTTTGGTTGAGCTTTGGTATGGCACTTACCTGCCTTTGGACCCTGGTTAGATGGTATAAAGGGACAACGCCCGAAAGCCGAAATACAGGAAGTTATATCGATACTGAAAGTTTCGGGTTGGTGATGATTTCCTTTGCGGCACTTACTGTCATGATATTCCTGGTCAATATCGTTGGAACATATATTGCTGTTTTTCTGTTCCTTGGATTTTATATGCGTTTCCTGGGCAATCACCGTTGGAGCACAACCCTTGTAATGTGCTTTGGAGCGGTATTTTTCATCTATTTCTTGTTCGAGTGGCAATTGACAAAATATCTGCCGAAGGGATGGCCGATTTTTGAAGAGGGCTTTTTGTGGATCGATAATTTCCGCTGGGAGTATTTGATGTGATCGGGCAAAGTGGAGAAACAAAATGGGTGATGTAATTACACTACTGGGAGCGGGCCTCCTGCAGGCATTTGAGCCCCTGAACCTGTTTATGATCTTTGCAGGGTGTCTTGCTGGATTATTCATCGGCGCAATGCCGGGCCTAGGTTCAGTAAACGGTGTGGCCATTTTATTGCCTGTTACGTTCCTTGTGCCGCCAACCGCAGCAATTATATTTCTTGCAGCACTTTATTATGGTGCAATGTATGGCGGGGCGATTTCATCAATTACACTCGGTATCCCTGGTGCTTCCACGGCTGTTGCAACCGTCTTTGACGGACGCCCCATGGCGCAGTCAGGTAGGGCAGATCAGGCACTAACTGCCGCCGCAATTGCGAGCTTCATTGGCGGTAGCATTTCAGTCGTTTTGTTCACATTGTTTGCTCCACCATTGGCGGAATTTGCGCTTAAATTTGGCCCCCATGAAGAATTTGCGTTGATGATTTTAGCTTTCGCTACCTTCATTGGCCTTGGTGGTGACGATATTCCAAAAACCATATTTTCAATACTGCTAGGACTGGTCATGGCAGCAGTTGGATTTGATATTATTACCGGCCAACCACGGTTGGTGTTTTTTGACCTTGTAGAGTTTCAACGCGGTATTGGATTTCTTGTTCTGGCAATTGGCATTTACGGCATTGGTGAGATGCTCTGGACGTTGGAAAACACAAAGGGCAAGGTCCAAGTCCAGGCCGTTAATGTTACGTGGCAGCGGTTCAAGAAAAATCTGGGATACATCAAGGAATATCTGCCAACAACGGCATTGGGATCTGCGCTGGGCTTTTTTGTTGGAACGCTACCGGCAGCAGGCGCAACACCGGCTTCATTAATGAGTTATGGATTGGCAAAAACGTTTTCAAAAGACCCCGACAGCTTTGGTAAAGGTAATGTGTCAGGCGTTGCTGCTCCAGAGGCTGCAAACAATGCTGCTTCAACCGGTTCCATGTTGCCGATGATTACTTTGGGTATCCCCGGATCACCAACGACTGCGATCCTTTTGGGCGGTATGATTATTTGGGGACTTCGGCCCGGTCCGCTCTTGTTCCAAAACGAAGCGGACTTTGTGTGGGGTTTAATCGGTTCGATGTATGTGGCAAATTTCGTGACCGTAGCCTTAAACCTTGCACTGATCCCTATCTTTGTCCGTGTTCTTGCAATGCCTTTCACGGTCCTTACGCCAATTATTTTCATACTTTGTTTTGTGGGAGTCTTTGCTACCACTGATCGAATGTTTGATGTGTGGTTGATGCTTATTTTGGGACTGGGTGGATATCTTTTGCGCAAGCTCAATTATCCAGTAGCGCCAGCTGTTTTGGCCATCGTTCTGGGGCCATTGGCGGAACGCTCCTTACGGCAATCGCTTATTTCCAGCCGTGGTGATGCCACGTCGTTCGTCAGCCCAACGGATCATCCGATTGCTCTTATATGCATTCTGATTGCAATTGCTCTGATTATTTATCCGACAGTTTTGAGCATTCGTCGCAAACGATTGAAATCAGCAAATGACGGTGAAGGTTAATAGCGAGTTTGGTTCTTGGAACCCTGGAATTGAATCAGATATTCCACGGCGGTTATTGCCGTGCGCCACAATATTCGATGCGAAAAATGTTTCTACAGATTACTCTGATACATTAGCTTTGTCAGAACTCACCGGGCTTGCGCCGCATAAATTGTCCAAATTTCGTGTGAAACGATTGGTTGTCCATGAGTTGTTGATACGGGTGACATGTGACCTTTCGGTTGCTGATGGGCCAGAATACGAAGCGCTTGGTTTGAGCCTGCGTGGCATGGTCCATAAATTGTTCAAGAACCATTTTGAAGAAGAACTCGAAATCTTCCAAAACGAGCATGATAAGTTAATTTCAACTGCCTGGAAAACAATGCTTCAATTGCTTGATTGTGAACCAGCAGTGGAGGAGCAGCCAGTTTCTCTTGCTTGGTACAAGAGACTTTTCTCGCCTGGTACCAAGTCCAAAATCCCGGGAAGTATGGGAGTAGAAGATCACGGCACCATAATTGACCGCAAGATCGAATGTGCAATCGCTGATGAAGATTACCTAATGCGTGCATGTGGCCGGGCGCTACAAACGATAATCAACGCCTTTCGTGGCAAACAAGG
>JBCCBE010000027.1:0-37336 GCA_039814425.1 Pseudomonadota bacterium | reverse complement strand
TTTGTCATTGTGCCAATCATCAAATTTTCAGTCGACTGGTGGAATACGCTGCATCAGCCTGCAAGCGTGTCACGCTTTGACCGTCCAGCGATAGATGCTGCTTTCCTTTACCCGCTGCTCATCATGGCCCTTGCGTATATCGCCCTGTTCTTCACGCTTCACCTGATGGCAATGCGCAATGAAGTTTTGTCACGCCGCATTCGAACACTGAAGCTTGCAAAAGCCCGCAAAAAGGAAAACAAATAAAATGTTTGGGGAACACGCAGCCTTCATTATCCCCTCTTATGTGATCACCGCCGTTGCGCTTGTTACATTAACTCTTTGGATTTGGCTGACCTGGTGCCGCAGAAAAGCAGAGCTGGCACAATTGGAGGCAGAAAAACCGGTTCAGGATAAAAACTAGTGGCTAAAAAAAAAGCAACGCCGCTCTGGATTTCGGTTCTACCCCTGTTTGTCTTTCTGGGAATAGCAGGTGTCTCTTATTCCCTGCTCACCCAAGAAGGCCGTGACGTTTCAGCGCTTCCTTCTGCCCTCTTAGACGTGCCTGCGCCTAAGCTACAGCTCCCATCCCTGGACGGCGCCACAAATGCAAGCGGTGTGGTTCCAGGCATTACACCCGATAGCTTTGATGGCCGTTTAAGCATCGTCAATATATTTGCTTCCTGGTGCATTCCATGCCGGGAAGAGCACCCACAAATCGTTAAACTTGGAGCCGATAAGCGCATACAGCTGATTGGTTTAAACCACAGAGACAGTGCAAAAAACGCCCGCGCATTCCTGCAGGAACTTGGCAATCCATACGACCTCATCGGCGTGGACCGAAATGGTCGCGCGTCTATCGAATGGGGCGTATACGGAGTGCCAGAAACCTTTCTGGTCAATCAAAACGGTATTGTGTTTTACAAACATGTCGGCCCGATAAGTCCAGAACAACTTGAAAAGATTATTCTGCCTTTGATTGAACAACAGCTATCTGAACCTAGTTAAGAACTCTATGACTTACCCTCTATCTCCTTCTCTGATCAAAATCATACCGGATGGGGATACGCATGAACGCTCTGTTTGCGAGCATTGCGGCTTTGTAAATTATCAGAATCCAAAAATCGTTGTCGGATCTGTGGTTCGCCATGAGGGAAAAATCCTACTATGTCGAAGAGCCATTGAGCCTCGACGAGGCTACTGGACAATTCCAGCAGGGTATATGGAATTATTGGAAACGCCGGAGGATGGCGCACGCCGCGAAGCACTTGAAGAGGCAAATGCGGATTTATCGCTTAACTCTCTGTTGGCAGTCTACACCGTTGCAAGACTGTCTCAGGTGCAGCTGATTTATCGTGCCACTTTTAATACGCCAGAATTTTCAGCGGGCGAAGAAAGCCTCGAGGTCGAACTGTTTGCCTGGGATAAAATTCCCTGGGAAGATATTGCCTTTCCGACAGTTCATTGGGCCTTGAACCACGATCGTGAAATTGCCGAAGCCGGTGCGATTGGGCCTTTCACCAACCCTCCAGGTGGCTCAGCAGATATCTAAGGCTAAGCGTCTATATTCAGTAATTCAAGGCAAGCATTATACCACGGCCATGATTGGGTTGCAGATCGATTGACAATCAAAAAAGCGCGCCTTGTAAAATCTGGTGCTTCTTCCAACCGGAAAAGTTCACCGTTTGAAATATGATCCACTACAACCCGTTTTGGCAGGTAGGCTGTACCACCATGTTTTAAGATATACTCAAGCCCCAATTGTGAAGACCCGAAACTGATCCTCGTGGTATTGGCATCCGCATAAGCTGCCGCATGATCACGACCAAACTCTTCTCCCGCCTCCACAAATACATACCCAGGATCAAACTTGATCGGGCTAGCGGCATTGGTAGAGACCAAAATCAGCTGATCATCCAGCAGCGTGACCACATCCTGAGCCTGAGAAGCATTTTGAGAATATGAAAGCGCAAGATCGATCAGGCCATCGTCGAGCCAGCTAACAAGCTCACGCTGATTGCCCTGCCAAACAGAAATTGCAACCGGCGGTTCAAGGCACCGCATAAAGTCAAATAGCCTTTCACCGACACCCGACCATAAATCAGGATGGCACCCGATATTACATACGGAACTCATCGCCTCCGGCAAGGCGGTTTCCTGGCAGGCCTGTTTCCAAAGATCTGAGATTGTACTGGCGTAGCGATGAAGCCTGACACCAGCGCCGGTGAGTGACGCACCAGATTTCTGACGATTGATCAATACCTGCCCAAGTTCAGCTTCGAGCGATTTCAAACGAGCCGTGACGGTAGATTGCGTCACATTCAGCTTTTCCGCAGCCCGTATCAAGCTACCGGTTTCTACAATCGCAAGAAGAGTTCGCAGTTCATTGAGTTGCATGAAATTACCATAATTCGGTTTCTACGAATTTAATATGCAATATTATTTGATTTTCAACATTATAATTCTCGCCTAAAGTCACTTTACGAATTGTCGGAAAGTAAAATCACCATGACTGAGATCGAAACATATTCCATGCTGATTGATGGCAAATGGGTACAGGCCTCGACTGGTGGCACCTTTGAAAGCATTGATCCTGCGACCGGCAAAGTCTGGGCGCATATTCCCGAAGCTAGCGAAGCGGATGTTGATCGGGCAGTTAAAGCCGCAAGTCGCGCGCTTGAAGGGGAATGGGGACAGATAACGCCTACCCAGCGTGGTAAATTTCTCCACCGGCTTGGCGATCTACTAGCAGAAAACTCTGAACATCTTGGCCGAATAGAAACCCGCGATACAGGCAAGATGTTTAAAGAGACTGCTTGGCAGTCCACCTACATTGCCGAATATCTTCATTTCTTTGGCGGTGCTGCTGATAAAATCCATGGCGACACCTTGCCAATCGATAAGCCGGACATGTTTGTTTTTACAGATCGAGAGCCCTTGGGCGTTGTTGCTGCAATTGTGCCGTGGAATTCGCAGATGTTTTTAAGCGCCACCAAAATTGGTCCAGCATTGGCAGCCGGAAACACGATTGTCCTCAAAGCCTCCGAGCAGGCCTCTGCGCCACTTTTAGAATTCGGAAAACTTGTCGAAAAAGCTGGAATTCCAGATGGTGTTATAAATATCATATCCGGACATGGTGAGCCCTGCGGCAGAGCTTTAACAAGCCACCCGGATGTAGCCCGTATTGCGTTTACCGGAGGTCCAGTAGCAGCACAGCACATCATTCGAAATTCAGCAGAAAATTTTGCAGAAGTCTCATTGGAACTGGGCGGGAAATCTCCCTTTATCGTTTTTGACGATGCAAACATCGACAGTGCTGTAAATGGTTCAGTGGCCGGAATATTTGGCGCGACAGGCCAAAGCTGCGTTGCAGGTTCTAGATTGTATCTTCACGAAGATATTGCTGATGAGTTCCTGGAAAAAATGATTGCAATTGCAAAAAACATCAAAATCGGTGACCCGCAGGCAGATGAAACCGAAATGGGACCGCTTTGCACCCAAGGTCAGCTTTCCCACATCAAGGAACAGGTTGCCCTGGCATTAGAAGAAGGCGGCACAGTTCTAACCGGCGGCAGAGAACCGGAAATAGGCGGGCTTTATTTCCAGCCTACAATCATTGAGTGCCCCCATCAGGATATGACCATCGTCGATACGGAGCTGTTTGGACCGGTCCTTGCTGTTCAGCGCTTTAAAACAGAAGACGAAGTTGTCGAACTTGCCAATGACACAAGACATGGCCTGGCTGCAGGCATTTTCACCCGCGACAGTGCCCGCTCCATTCGGATGGCTAAACGGGTAAAAGCTGGCATTATCTGGGTGAACACCTACCGGGTAATTTCACCAATCGCAGAATTTGGCGGCATGAAGCATAGCGGCTATGGCCGTGAAGCAGGTTTTCAGGCCGTATACGATTACACCCGTCCCAAAGCTGTCTGGATGAACCTGTCCGATGATCCGATAGCCAATCCTTTTAAGCCAAGATAATCCCTCGGAGTTTCACCAAATGAAGTTTCATATCGCAATTAACCTTGAACGCATGGATGATACCGCAGACATGGTCAAGGTCCGTGACCATACGCTGGAAATGATCCAGATGGCAGATGATGCTGGCTTCGAAGTTGCCTGGGCTGCAGAACATCACGCCCTGGAAATGACGATTGCACCAAACCCTTTTCAAATCATGACCTGGTGGGCAGATCATACGAAGAACATTCGCTTAGGATGTGGTGTTGCTAATGCTGCTTATTGGCATCCAATCAATATTGCCGGTGAAGCTGCAATGCTTGACCTGATGTCTGGTGGACGTCTGGAAATGGGCCTTGGATCTGGCGCCTATCAACGCGAATTTGATCGTATGAGGCCTGGCCTCGACCAGAAAGACTCTTGGCGTTACATGCAGGAAATGCTGCCAGTGGTCCGCAAACTTTGGAAAGGCGATGTGGAACACAATGGCGAATATTGGCAGTTCCCAAGTGCTACTTCCTGCCCAAAACCTTTACAGCAAGAAGTCCCGATGTGGGTAGCGGCTCGCTCACCCATTACGTTTGATTACGCGGTGGAAAATGCCTGCAACATTATGAGTTGGCCCCTGACCATGCCAATGGCAGAAGCAGAGAAATACCGTACGCAATTAGATGACTCTATCGCCAAGGCCGGTGGAAAGTGGGGCGGCAAGTGGGCTATGATGCGCCATTCAGCGGTTTACGATAATGACGCAGACCGAGATGCCTCCATCCATGCCATCAGAAATGTGCTTGGCAAGTTCGGCAATCTGATGATGAAAAAAGGCGATGTTATTGACGGTTTTCCTGAAAATGTTCCTTTTGAGGAACTGGAAGGCAACGTACGAGTTGACCCGGCAATGCTTGAAGAAAATCTGATGTTTGGTAATCCGGAAACTGTCATCGGCAAACTCAAGCAGTATGAAAATATCGGCGTCGACGCGTTTATCTATTATGCATCCATGGGCCTGGATATGGCAGTTCAAAAACGCTCATTGCAAACATTCATCAACCGGGTGATGCCGGAATTTAAATAAGGGAAAACCCATGTCGCCAGAAATTCGCCGCACTCTATTACATATCCAGACAACTCATATAGAAGAAGGCAAGCCAATTGGTGAGCCGACGAAGTTGATAGCCTCTCTGGCAATCATAAAGAACCCATGGCATGGCCGCGGCTTTGTTGAAAATTTGCGACCGGAGATTCAGGCAGTTGGCCCGGTTTTGGGAAAACTGCTCACCGATATGATCCTTGAAGTGGCCGGCGATAAGGTTGAAGGTTACGGCAAGGCCAGTGTTGTCGGCATGGGCGGCTATGTAGAACACGCCCAGGCCCTTACCCACACTTTGTGGTTTGGCAATCAATATCGTGAGGCAGTTGGTGCGAAGACCTATTTGGCATTCACAAACACTAAGGGCGTTGCAGGTCAGCCGATCATGATCCCATTGATGGACAAGCATGATGCAGGCCGCAGATCTCATTATCAGACGATCCATCTCAATATTCCCGATGCGCCCGGGCCCGATGAAATTGTTTTGGCACTTGGTGCATCGATTGGCGGCCAACCCCATCATCGCATTGGCGATCGCTATCAGGATCTTAAAGAAATGGGCAAGGACGCTGAAAATCCGGCAGGCGTTTAATTGCCATGGCTTCAGACATAAAAAATGGCAGGACACCTCATGGTACTGCCTTTGATCTGACCGGCCCAAAAGAAGCACCGGTAATCGCCCTGATTCACGGACTAGGGTTATGTCGAAGACTTTGGCAACCACACCTTCCAGCACTTGAAAAAAATCTTCGCGTTTTAAACTACGATCTCTTCGGTCATGGTGAAAGCATCCCGGTTCCGCAAAAAGCCTCCCTGACCTTATATGCCAAACAGCTTTCGGATCTGATGAATCATCTCAAAATTAAAAAGATCTCTATTGTTGGTTTTTCAATTGGCGGTATGATCAATCGCCGTTTTGCGATGGACTATCCCAACAAAATTTCCTCTTTGGTGATCCTGAACTCTCCGCATGATCGCGGCGAAGAGGCACAGGCTCAAGTTGAAGAACGCGCTCGAAGAGTTCGCGAACAAGGTGCTGAGGCAACCCTACCCGATGCGCTGAAACGCTGGTTTACACCTTCCTTTCTGGAAGCAAACGAAGGCGCTAACCTGGTCAGGAAATGGCGTCAGCAAGTTGATCCTGAAAGCTACGCGCAGGCAGCCTGGGTATTGGCAAACGGGGTGCGTGAACTGATAAAACCTACGCATCCCATTGCGGTACCCACTTTGATAATGACCTGCGAAAACGACAGCGGCAGCACGCCCAAAATGAGCTTTGATATTGCAGAAGAAATCCAGGGGTCTGAAACCATGATAATACCAAAATTGCAGCATTTGGGATTGATGGAAAACCCAGAGGCTTTTACACAGCCAATCCAAAATTTTTTTGAAAGACATAAAAAATGACGAAACAAATGTCCGGTGGCCAGGCGGCAATTGAAGCCCTTAAGGCAGAAGAAACCAGCCATCTATTTGGTTTGATCGGGTCCGCAACAATGGAAATGTTTGATGCACTATATGATGCAACTGATATCAATTTCATTGGCGTGCATGACGAACGAACTGGCACCCATATGGCGGACGGATTTGCCCGCGCCAGTGGCAAAGCAGGTGTTATTCTGGCTGGACAAAACGGCCCGGGCGCTACCAATCTGGTGACCGGACTATCACAGGCGAAGGCAGCGTTCTCACCCGTAGTTTCAATCGCAGGCGCCCTTTCATCAAGCCATCTATATCGCGATGCGTTTCAGGAAGTTGATCAGCAATCGCTGTTTACGCCGGTTACAAAGAAAACCTGGACAGCGCCTTCTGCCGAACGGGTACCGGAACTCTTCCGGGAAGCTTTTCGAACCGCCCTTTCTCCTCGTCAGGGACCGGTTCAACTCAATTTGCCCCGTGATGTATTATCTGCACAGGCCGAATTCGAACCACAGCAAAATCCAAAAGCCTATCGCAATCATTCAAAACCGGCAGGAAACTCTGAGGTTATCGATAATGCTGCCGCCATGCTGGCAAGCGCCAGCCAACCGGTGATCATCGCAGGCGGCGGCATAAAAAATACCAATGGCCATGAAAAGGCTCTCGCGCTTGCAGAACAGTTAAACTGTCCGATTGTCACCTCGCCCGGCCATGGTGATGCTATACCCTTCGGCCATCCTTTGAACGCGGGCCAAATGGGACCGCGCGGAAATGAAGTTGCGTCACGATTGGTGAAGCAGGCAGATGTCATACTGGCACTAGGAACAAGGCTCGGATTTAACGCAACATTCTACACTTATGACAACATCAATCGTGATGCGAAAATCATTCATGTTGAATTGGAACCAACAGCAATCGGGCGATATTTCCCGGTAGAAATCGGTATCTGGGCGGATGCACCTACGATAGCGCAACAATTGGTTGAGGCCCTCACCAAACTTGAAAACCGCAAGCTGGTAGATGAATGGACAAAAACCTATCAGGATGAACGCAAGGCCTATCTGGCAAAGCGTGATCGCGAGGCAATTCTCACCAATCCCATTCAACCTTCCGGGCTTTTCAAAACGCTGCGTGATGTCTTGCCGAAAGATGCAGCTATTACAATGGACGCCGGCACGCTTTGCCTGCAGGCAACGGACGCGCTAAATTACTGGACTCCAAAGAGCCTCTTTACGCCGCTTGATTTCGGGCTGGTCGGATTTTCGTTTGCCTGCGGACTTGGTATCAAATGTGCCATGCCAGATCGCCCGGTAGTAAGTTTGATGGGCGATGGCGGCTTTGGCATGACGATCTCTGAGTTAAGCACCGCGGTTGATCATAATATCAACACCGTCACGATTGTGATGAACAACAAGTGCTGGGGGGCGGAAAAAGCTTATCAACGTGATTTCTTTCAGGGTCGCTATATCGGCGCTGACGTATCAAGCCCGCCGTTTGACAAAGCAGCAGAGCTTTACGGTGCCAAAGGGATAAAGGTTGAAAAACTCTCAGACCTTGGCGCAGCAGTCGAAACTGCGCTTGCCTGCGAAAGACCCGCAATAGTGGATGTAAGCGTTGATCCAGATGCGCTTTATAGCTTTCGCCGCGACAGTTTCAAACATCGCGGGGGATAGAAAAACCAGCACCTAAGCGGTGTTGTCTTCATCTTCTGGCAAGCCATGTTTCAGCATTACCGGATATTGAAATGCCATGAAAATCATGGTCATCGGCATCGTGCCCCATACTTTGAAACTGACCCAGAAGTCGTTGGAAAAATTCCGCCATACGATTTCATTTACCAGTGCTAGAAACAGAAAATAACAACCCCAGCGAAATGACAGTTTCGTCCAGCCCACATCATCCAGCTTGAACGGTCCATCGAAGAGCATTTTCATGACCGGCTTTTTGAACACAAACAAGACAAATAGAATTGTAGCGCCAAACAAGATATTGACGATTGTTGGTTTGACCTTGATGAAAGTTTCATCCTGTAAATAAAGCGTCAACGCACCAAACACAAAAACCATAACTCCAGTCACCAATGGCATCAGAGCTATACGCCGCTCCCATAACCAGGTGAGCGTCAGGGAAATCGCCATTGCCACCATAAAGAAAGCGGTGCCAATGAAAATCTTGCCCCCAAGCTCGGCCAGAACTGGAAATGATTTGGCTAATTCATCACCATAAGAATTTGCCAGAAAAAACACCAGAAGCGGGCCCATTTCCAGCCCTAGTTTTGACCATTGTCCGATTGGCTTGCGTTCTTCTTTTTCCTGTATTTCAGTGTGCATCGTCATCTAATCCTGCTATGGCACGGGCAAATACATCGGCCTCAAAGGGTTCAAGGTCTTCGACTTGTTCACCAACACCTATAAAGTATACAGGTAACTTATGCTTCGCAGCGATTGCGACAAGTATACCTCCGCGTGCAGTACCATCTAATTTTGTCATAACAAGGCCGTTGACCCCCGCCACATCCTTAAAAATCTCAACTTGATTAAGGGCATTCTGACCAGTCGTGGCATCCAGTGTGAGAAGAACCGTATGCGGTGCGGTAGGATCTTGTTTCTTTAAAACCCGGATGATCTTTTCCAGTTCATCCATGAGTTCCTTTTTGTTTTGCAGGCGTCCAGCCGTATCCATCAACATCACATCGCGACGTTGTTCTTTTGCATCAGCCCATGCATCAAAAGCCAGCCCGGCAGAATCCGCCCCATTTTCGCGTGACATGACGGGCGCCATCGTTCGGTCACCCCAGATGTGCAATTGTTCAATCGCAGCTGCCCGAAATGTATCTCCAGCAACCAGTAATGTTGAAAATCCTGCATCGTATAATTTCTGACTGATTTTACCAATTGTCGTTGTCTTGCCAGATCCGTTTACGCCGACAACCAGAATAACGTGCGGCTGGTGATCCAGATCCAACGCCAGATCATGAGCGACCGGTTCAAGCACTTTCTCAATTTCACCTGCCATCACTTCACGAACTTCCCGATCAGTAATGTCCTTACCAAACCGTTGATCAGCAAGTGCATCGGTAATCTTTAATGCCGTTTCCACCCCGATATCGGCTTGAATGAGAATATCTTCGAGATCCTGTAAGGTATCATCGTCCAGCTTGGTCTTTGTGAAGACGGAAGAGATATTATCCTTAAGATTGTTGGAAGTCTGAGAAAGTCCTTTTCGCAGGCGCTTGAACCATCCTTGCCGGCGAGCCTCATCTTCAGTCGTTTCCGGCGAGGGCGATGTAGCGTTTTGTTCTTCAGTTTTGCGCGCGGCTACTTGTTCCGCTGCTTCTCGGGCAGCAATTGCTTCTTCGGCTTTTCGGCTTTCTTCGGCTTTTTCAAAGGCGAGACGCTCTGTTTCTTCTTGTTCTTGAACAATCCGTTCTGCTTCTTGCTTTTCTTTGGCGATGCGTTCGGCTTCTTGTGCCTCCAGGCATTTCTTTTCTTCTGCTGCAAGATGCTTGGCTTCCGCTTCCTGCTCAGTTTTCAAGCGTTTTGCTTCCGCCTTTGCCGCAGCTTCACTCTCCTTTTCCAGACGTTTAGCTTCCAGCTTTGCAGCCTTTTCCTCGGCTTTGGCACGCTTCTCTACCTCTGCCTTTGCCTCTTCCTCTGCCTTTTCTGCGGCTTTACGCTCTTTTTCTGCTGCTTGCTTTGCTTCTTGAGCAAGGCGTTTGGCTTCTTCTTCAGCCTGCCGTTTTTCTTCGGCACGTTTTTCAGCTTCTGCTTCTTGCTCTTCCTTAGCGATGCGTTGGGCTTCTTCGCGCGCTTTGGTTTCAGCTTCTGCGGCTTCTTTAGCTATACGCTCGGCATTTTCGATTGCAGAAGTGTCTGCTTCCTCTTGCTCCTGATTTTTCTTGCCGAACCCGAATGAAAACATCCGCTTTAGCAATCCTGGCTTTTTTTCTTCTGCCATTATGCTTCTGCCTTTTCATGCATCGGATTTGCAGAGACCATCTTGCCGGATAAGTGTTTTCCATCATGGCCTGTGATTGTCATGTCAAAAATTTGACCCTGCTCAAGATTACCAGTTCGAACCGTGGTAAATTGTGGTGTCCGACCGATACCGCCACGCTCGACAAGAACGGGATACACACCGCCAATCTGGCGCTCAAGATGTTGCTGATATACCCGTTCACCCAGAGATCGTAATTTACTAGCGCGTTCTTTTACCAGTGCCCGGTCAACTTGCGGCATTTTGGATGCTGGCGTACCTGGACGTGGAGAAAACGGAAATACATGCAGAAAATCAAGCCTGCATTCGTGTACAATAGACCGGGAATTTTCAAACTGATCATCGGTTTCTGTAGGAAACCCTGCAATAATATCTGCACCAAGTGACAGCTCTGGACGCAGGGCTCTGACCCGCTTGCAAAAATCAATCGTGTGATCGCGCAAATGCCGCCGCTTCATGCGTTTTAAAATCAGGTCATCGCCGTGCTGCAAAGACAAATGCAGATGCGGCATAAATCGCTTTTCTGTCGCAATTGCATCCATTAACGCCTCATCCACTTCAATGGAGTCTATTGACGATAATCGTAGCCGTGGAAGATCCGGCACCTGTTGCAAAATTTTATGAACCAGATCACCCAGTTTTGGCTTGCCGGGCAAATCTGCTCCAAACGAGGTAGTATCAACCCCCGTAAGCACCACTTCCAGATAGCCATTTGCAACCAGCATTTTAACTTGCTCGATTACCTGTCCCATCGGCGCAGAGCGCGAATTACCCCGGCCAAAAGGTATGATACAAAACGTGCACCGATGATCGCAGCCGTTTTGCACCTGTACGAACGCCCGGGAATGTCCTCCAAGCGTATCAATCATATGCGGAGCGGTTTCACGCACCGCCATAATATCATTGACGCGGACTTTTTCGGTGTCGTTCACGCCAAAATCAGGCAATGCACGATAGCTTTGGGCTTTGAGCTTGTCATCATTGCCAATGACCAGATCAACCTCAGCCATTGAACCAAAACTCTCTGCTTCGGTTTGGGCTGCACATCCTGAAACAATAATGCGCGCATTGGGGTTTTCCCGTCGCGCCCGCCGGATCGCCTGTTTTGCCTGGCGTACCGCTTCACTGGTCACGGCGCAGGTATTCACCAGAACAGCTCCGTCCGACAGGCTTTCCAGACCAGCCTGCTTTGCTTCACGCAGCATTACTTCGGATTCAAATGCATTTAATCGACATCCAAAAGTGAGCACTTCAATGCCTGGTTTTGATTGCTTTGTTGGCTGTTCACGCTCAACCGCTACAGAGGTTTCGGTTACATTCCTCATGATACATCCCGATCAAAAGTACCGGTAGCCGGGTCAAGCATTCCTTGAAACTCATATTCTACCGGGCCAGTCATCAGAATGTGATTGTGATCATTCCACTCAATGAGAAGATCGCCACCTGGTAGGGTGACGGTTGCTTTTCTACCGGTAAAGCCCTTGCGTGCTGCGCAAACAAGCGCTGCACAGGCTGCTGACCCGCAAGCCTCTGTAAGGCCTGCTCCGCGTTCCCAGGTACGAAGAATAATCTGCTCTGGCGAGACCACTCTGGCAATCGAGATATTGGCCCGATCAGGGAAAATCGGATGAAACTCCAGTAGCGAGCCAAATCGATCAAGTTCATAGTCCCAAACATCATCCTTTACCCAGAAAACCGCATGGGGATTTCCGATATTAGCAACGCTTGGCGTGTGCAACACTGGTGCATCTATTGGCCCAACCTGTAATTCAATGCCGGTCGTATCGCCAAACTCTTCTGCAAGTGGGATATCTTCCCAATCGAATTTGGGGACACCCATATCGACGGTGATCGTAGTCTCATCGATATAAGTGGCATTTAACAAACCCGGTGCCGTCTTAAACAACCAGTCTTGCTTAGGCGCTTCGCGGTGAAGCCATGACACAACACATCGGGTGCCATTGCCGCAGGCTTCCGCCTCGCTACCATCCGAGTTCAAAATCCGAATATCCGCATCAATTGCCGGCACAGATCCTTTGTGAACTTCCATGATCTGGTCAAATTTCATTTTTTTTTGCGCGTTTAACGCAATCGCTGCTTGAGAGAAAATCTGCCCCGCAATTGCCCGCATATCGGCAACAATAATTTTGTTGCCGAGGCCATTCATCTTCCAAAAGGGTACCGTATTTTCACTCATAGCGATGACATAGGCTTAAACAATGGAATTTGCAAAGGAAACTGCCGTTAAGCAGAGCTATCGTTTCCTGTACTTTGCCATACCTGACCGGGAAGAAGAGAAAGAAAATCCTTTTCAACCAGCCCGTGTTTAATACGTGCGTCAGCAAGTGCAATATCAGGTTTATCTATGCCCTCATTGGTCAACTGAAACGTTCCCCAATGATGGCCTATAGAAGTTTGCGCCTTGCACAGCAAATGCCCCTGCACTGCTTCATCCGGGTTTTGATGCTGCGCATTCATAAACCAGCGCGGCTCATAAGCCCCGATCGGTAAAATTGCCAACCGCAATTCATCATGTTTTTCATGCAGTGCTTTGTAATTAATTCCGCTATGAAAACCTGTGTCACCCACATGATAAATTTTCCCGGCAGGTGTTTCGACAACGAAAGCAGCCCATAGCGCCCATCGACGGTCTTTCGTGCCGCGCGCAGACCAGTGATGACAGGGCTCAAAATGCACTTTGGTGCCGTTTTTCAATTCAAAAATATCTCCCCAGTCACCACACAATAGGCTGGCGTTTGGTTCCCGGCTTCGGATGATCGTGTCATTTCCAAGCGGGCAGATAATGGTTGCACCGTGCTCAGTCGAAAGCTTTGCAAGCGTATCCAGATCTAGATGATCATAATGATTGTGCGAAAGTAATACGTAATCTATCGGCGGCAGGTTTTCAAAGCGTACGCCCGGTGGATTTACCCGTTTTGGACCAGCGAATTTAACCGGACTGGCCCGATCGACAAAAACCGGATCAGTTAAAAAATTAAGACCTGCAGCCTGAATCAGCAACGTGGCATGGCCGACCATTGTGACACGAATAGCCTCACCATTGATCCGCTCATCAGGCTTTGCGTTGTCATACCGGCTTGGCCAGTATTTAGGCCATTTCTCACGCCCACCCCCCAATTGCCACTTTAAAAGTTCGGCAAACTTTCGAGGAGCCTCACCATCTGGATTGAAGAAGTTTTCGCCATTAAAATGGTCTGATTTTGGTCCACTATAATAGGTGTTTTCAGGCTGATAAGCTGTATAGGCAGCACCGCTACCAAATATACCGATCATGCTAAACCCAGACCATTTCATAAAACTGCGTCTTTTCATAACCTATACCTGTCGTACGTGTTTCATTCGAAAAGTAAAATTCAGTTGACCCTATTCCAAGGTTGCAACACCGAACACAGCGTTAAACGGAACACAATATATGAATAATTTTGAATATAGTTTTGGATCGGCAGAACTTGGCACGCGAAACGTTTGCGCGCCTGTGACAGACTTTATACGATCAACCCGCTTTTCCGGCTTTTCATTACCAAAATAAATCCAAAGCGAAGGACCTCGCTTGGTCTTGAAATCGTTACCTAGCCGCACCTCATAGCCGGTTGCAGTCTGGGCAATTTCAACTGATCCAGTTGTCCATTCCACACTTTGGCCACGGATTGTGCCGGACTTGATAACCTGAGCAGAAACACTTGCAGCTCCAAATACTAACAGTGAAAAGACCAGCACCGAACGGATACAAAAATTCGTCATAAAACTTCCCATTGCAAGCCAGGCTCCCGGCCCAACATTTAGAGCCAATTGATAGATCTTGAGCCTATTCGTTTCGATACAGATGGTGATCTTCCCGCAAATAACAATTAAAATCAGATAGATTGGAAAGATCAGCGCTTTTCACAAAATGCTTTGATCCGCTCAATTGCCCGTTCAATATTTTCTTCTGAATTAGCATAGGATAGGCGAATATAACCCTCTCCATAAATGCCAAAATCCGGACCGCCAATGGTTGCAACGCCTTCTTCTTCCAACAAGGCCGAGGCAAGCTCCTTTGCTTTCCATCCCGTCTTTGAAATGTTGGGGAAAGCATAAAACGCACCCTTTGGTGTAACGCAACTGACACCATCGATAGCATTGATTTTTTCTACCACCAGATTGCGACGGCGGTCAAAGGCCTGCATCATCGTCTCTACTGCATCCTGTGGCCCATCTATTGCTGCAATACCTGCAATTTGCGATGGCGCGTTTACACAGGACCATGCATTGACTGCAAGCTTGCGAACCTTGTTATATAAAGCATCTGGCCAGACCGACCATCCCATGCGCCACCCGGTCATTGCCCAGGTTTTTGACCACCCATTTAGGACAATAAGCCGATCGCGAATTTCCGAGTAATGCAATAGCGATTGATGAACCTCACCGTCATAGGTCATGACATCATAGATTTCATCAGACATCACGGCAACGTTCGGCCAGTTTTCAAGACCAGCCACCAGGCGATCAATTTCTGCTTTTGGCGTAACGCCCCCGCATGGATTTGCCGGTGAATTAATAATGATCAGGCACGTCTTTTCAGTAATGAGGGACAGGGTTTCTTCCGCACTAAATGCAAACCCATTATCTTCACGGATTGGAACAGGAACCGGTGTTGCACCGGTAAATTCAATCATTGAACGATAGATAGGAAATCCCGGATCTGGGTAAAGTATTTCGGCTCCCGGTTTACCAAACATCATGATCGCAGCATACATCGTAACCTTGCCGCCGGGCATGATCATTATGTTTTCCGGTGAAACCGTTTCGCCGGTCATTTTATCGATCCGTCTGGTAACTGCTTCACGGCACTCAAGCGTTCCAGTTGCCGGTGTGTATCCGTGATGCCCATCACGAAGCGCCTTTATGGCAGCCTCAACGATATGTTGCGGGGTTTGAAAATCTGGCTGACCAATGCCCAAATTAATGATATCCTTGCCCTGATTGGCCAATTGTGTCGCTCTAGCGAGAACAGCAAATGCATTTTCTTCACCGATACGATCAAACCCGGAAACGGTTTTCAACATTGTCACCAGCTCCTTTATCTGCTTTGAATTGTTGATCACGAATCCAACTTAAATGGAAGCCCATGCCGCATCGTAAAAATCGTGATCTTTCCGATTGGAATGGTCGTGAAAGACCACACCGTAAAATCTTCGAAGGCCAGTATGTCAAACTGGTTCCCTTAGATATTGAGGCGCATGGCGACGGATTATACGAGGCTGCAATTGCAGGCGATGCAGAAAGTCGTTTCCGTTGGTTGCCGGAAAGCGTGCCGGAAAGCCGGGAAGAATTCCAAACCTGGCTTGAAATGGCAGGCGCAAGTAAAGACCCGATGTATTTTACAGTGTTCGAGATAGAATCAGGAAAAATCGCTGGGCGTCAGACGATGATGCGGATGACAGAACAACATGGTCTTGCGGAAATAGGTCATATTCACTGGGGTCCACTGATTCAGAAAACGCCTGCAACGACCGAAGCATTTTATCTGTTCGCCGCGCATCTGTTCAATGAACTCGACTATCGGCGGTTTGAATGGAAATGCAATAATCGCAATGAGGCGTCTAAGGATTCGGCGCTGCGCTATGGCATGACAGCAGAAGGCGTCCACCGCCAAAACATGGTAAAAAAGGGCGAAAGCCGCGACACGGCCTGGTTTTCTATTCTCGATTATGAATGGGCTAAAGCAGGTAAGGCACTGGAGATTTGGCTTGATCCGGCTAACTTTGACGCCGAGGGTCGTCAAATCCAGCGCCTGGAAGATATAAGACGATCATTGTGACGCCCGATCGTGATTACTCAAAAATGACGCCAGCCGAGATCGCCAAAGCTGACACATCGGATTGGATAGGCATCCTGCCATTTGGCGCTCACGAGCAACATGGCCCGCATCTTCCCTTTGAAACCGACACTACAATTGCAAATGGCATTGCTTGCCGTCTTGCTGGTGCCTTGGACGATGATTTTCCAGCCACATTTCTACCGGCAGAATCTGTCGGGTATTCGCCGGAACATATGGACTATGAGGGTAGCCAAACGCTTTCTTATGCAGCCGCGATTGAGCGCTGGATTGGGATTGGCGAAAAGCTGAGCCAACAGGGAATTTACAAACTACTGCTGCTAAACGCCCATGGTGGAAATTCGCCTTTAATGACGATTGTTTCAACAGAATTACGTGTCCGATTTGATATGTTATGTGTTGCTACCAGCTGGACCAGGTTTATCGAGCCTGGCGAAATAATATCAGCAGAAGAAAAGGCCTATGGTATTCATGGCGGGGATATCGAAACCTCTGTCATGCTGGCACTTGCCCCCGATACAGTCGTGATGGACAAGGCTGAAAATTTCGGAACATTTCAACAAGAGCTTGCAAACGAAAATCAATATTTACGAGGCTATGGACCGCATGCCTTCGGCTGGAAAATGCAGGATCTTAATACAAAAGGCGTTACCGGAAACGCGGCTCTTGCAACAGCTGAAAAAGGCAATGCACTGATCACACAAGCAGTTTCAGGACTTCAGCAGCTATTGTATGAAATGCGGAAATTTGATCTAAAATATTTTCAAGGGTGACGAAGTGAGCAATCATACCTATATCTCCGCTAGTAAAAAACGGGGGTGAGAACATGGACACACTTACCAGAATGCAGGCCTTTGTGGATGTGGTGGATGCAGAGGGGTTTTCTGCTGCTGCGCGCAAGGTAGGCCGCTCCAAGGCCCTAATGTCAAAATACGTACGCGAGCTGGAAGATGAACTTGGCATCTTGCTGCTAAACCGCACCACGAGGCAATTTTCACTTACGGAGGCAGGCAATGTCTTCCACCGTTCGGCGTTGGAAATTCTCCAAAAGGTCGGCGATTTGCAAGACAAGGTGCGGGAAGCTGGGACCGGACATAAAGGCAGATTGCGAATATCTGCACCTCGATCCCTTACAGATCTCGAAATTGGATTGCCGATTGTGGAATTCGCGGCGGCATATCCCGACATCACCCTTGATATAAACCTCGACGACGCAATGGTTGATATGGTCGAAGATGGATTTGACGTTGCAATCCGCGTTTCGCGGCTAACCGATTCTTCGTTGATTGCGAAGAAATTAGCCGAATTTCGTCTGATTCTTTGCGCAACACCAGCCTTCATTGAAGAACATGGAACGCCCACTTCTCCTGAAGACCTCGGCGAAGCGCCATGCATTGTTGATACAAACATGATGCGCCGGGCAAACTGGTGCTTCCTTGATGCAAATGGTGAGGAATTCAATGTTCCAGTTCGCGGTGCAATCGAGGTCAACAGCCCGGAGGTTGCTAGGCGCGCAGCACTTGCCGGTCTGGGTATGACCATGGCACCGGAATTTTCCGTAGAACGCGAAATCGCATCCGGTGAGTTAGTTAGCCTTTTAGAAGATCAAATTCCCGCTGGCGGCGGGATTTATGCGGTTTACCCCCATCGACGCCATGTACCTGGAAAGGTGCGGGTGTTTGTCGATTTTCTAACCCGTTGGTTTAAGGAAAAGTCGCGTTATCAAAAAAGCGAAGAGGCGGCATGAAATTCTAACCTATTGCCTCATTATTGACATTTGGTTAGGGAAAGTAAGCGCAGGATCAAACCTGCGATGTGGAGCATGATTTGCATAACCAGCTAAAAAAAGTTGCTAAACTTTTAGCCGCAACGGCGATAGCGGGCACTACTGCAGTTAGTGTTCATGCCCATCCGCATGTGTTTGTCGAAGCAAATATCGAAGTTGTACGCAACGCATCTGGCGAATTTACCGAGTTACGCCAGGTTTGGCGATTTGATGAACTTTTTAGTTCAACCATATTACTTGACTATGATGATAACACCGATGGCAAACTTGATGAAAAAGAAATCAAGGCAGTAACCGACATCGTCAAAGAATCGATTGCTGAATATGATTTCTATACCGCGATTCGCGCCGATGATAAGCCGCTGGAATTTTACGAACCAGATAAAATCAACGCCTACTATGAAGGCAATCAGCTGATCATGTTTTTAAGTGTGGAACCAACCAAGTCCATCAACCTGAAGCAGTCAGCATTGAAAGTTTCGGCAAGCGATTCCAGCTATTACGTCGCATTTGAATTCAACAACGAAAGTATCACGATTGAAGGCAACAGCGATGCCTGCAATGTTTCAGTGGTTCACCCCGATTTCGACAAAATCTATGCGACAACCGATAGCCTAACCGAAGCATTTTTTCAGGATCCTCAAAACAGCGGTTTTGGGGATGAGTTTTACTCCTGGGCAAACATCAAGTGTTGAATAGACATGCCGCGAGCTGGGTGCTGTTCTTGTCAGCTTCCTGGTTGATACTCTCTACTCCAGATGGGTTTGCACAGAGTTCTCTCGGTCTTGGTAATTCAGAGCAAGCAATCCGGCCTGAAGGCATATTTGCAGGTTTATTGCTCTGGATACAGCAACAGCAACAAGAATTTTACCAAGCAATGACAAATGCCTTAAAAGGCATACGCGAAGATAAAACCCAATTTTGGCTGCTGGTGGGATTGAGTTTCTTATATGGCATTTTTCATGCCGCGGGCCCTGGCCACGGTAAAGCGGTCATCTCCTCTTACATGCTGGCCAATGAAGTGACGGTCAAACGTGGTGTCCTGCTATCATTTGCTTCGGCAATAATGCAGGGATTAACAGCCATTGTGGTCATTGGAAGTATTTTACTGCTCCTGCGTGGTAGCGGCATCAAATCAAGTGAACTGGCACGCTTTTTGGAAGTAACAAGCTACTTTTTTGTTATGGTACTTGGCGTTTATCTGATCTGGACAAAAGCGCTTCGCAAGAAAACTGCACATGCCCACCAACATGTTCATGATCACGCCCATGATCACCACCATGATCACCACCATGATCACCACCATGATCACCACCATCATGACCAGATCCAAATAGAAGATAGTCATGTTTGTGACAGTTGTGGTCATGCGCATATGCCAGATCCTAAAACGCTTGAAGGTAAATTTGGCGGCAGGGAAGCTTTTTCTGCCATCCTTGCAGTCGGCTTACGCCCCTGCACGGGCGCTATTATTGTACTTACCTTTGCATTTTTGAACGGACTATATGCAGCGGGGATTTTCTCGACACTTGCCATGTCTATTGGAACTGCCATAACGGTTGCTTCGATGGCAATTCTCGCCGTTACGGCGAAAAACACCGCGCTTAGAATTGCCGGTTGGCAGGATAAGGCAGAAATAATACATCGCGTAATCGAAATCGCCGGCGCTGCCCTTGTGTTTCTACTCGGGTTTTTACTGTTTACTGCAGCCATATCATTTTAGGCAAGCGTCAAAAAAACACACATATCTGATTGTGCGTTTGGGATATTGCCATGCTATACAGGAACCCTAACTAGAGATTGAAGACATATCTCAACCAAAATGGCTAAATCCATGCTCGTTAAAAACGATACATTGTCAGAATCAAGTGCTCTGCCGCAGGATCACCCAGAGGTAACCTTCGGCAAAGTCGGCGTATTGCTGGTAAATCTCGGTACTCCGGACGGATTTGACAAGAAAAATATGTATAAGTATTTGCGCGAGTTTTTGTCCGACAAACGGGTAATCGAATGGCCACGGCTGCTTTGGTATCCGATCCTTTATGGCATTGTCCTAAATGTTCGACCGAAAAAATCAGGTGCGGCTTACGAAACGATATGGAATCACGAACTCGATGAATCGCCCCTGCGTACGTTTACCCGCTCGCAGTCCGATAAATTGGCTGAACTCATGCGAAATCATAAAAATCTGGTCGTGGATTGGGCGATGCGCTACGGCAATCCTTCCATTCCCTCAAGACTGGATATGATGAAAGAGCAAGGATGCGAACGTATTCTCATACTTCCGCTTTATCCGCAGTATTCTGCTGCAACCACCGCAACTGTTAATGACAAGGTTTTCGGACACTTGATGGATATGCGCTGGATGCCTGCGGTCAGAACTGTACCACCCTATCACGATGATCCCGCCTATATTGATGCACTGGCAAGTTCCATTGAAACAGCACTTGAGACCATGCCGCGCAAGCCCGAAAAGATTGTCGCCTCCTATCACGGCATCCCGCAAAGTTATTTCAAAAAGGGTGATCCCTACCATTGCCATTGTATGAAGACGACACGCCTCCTACGCGAAAAGCTTGGTATGAATAAAGACTACCTTATCACAACCTTCCAATCGCGCTTTGGACCAGAAGAATGGCTGCAACCCTATACTGACAAGACGATTGAAGAGTTTGCCAAACAGGGTGTGAAGGATATCGCGGTTTTTAATCCCGGCTTCAGCTCTGACTGCCTTGAGACACTGGAAGAAATTGCTGGTGAAGGCGAAGAAATTTTCCATGAGCACGGCGGCGAAAATTTTACGCATATACCGTGTTTGAACGATTCAGATGATGGCATGGATGTCATTGAAACGCTTGTACGCCGCGAACTTTCCGGCTGGATTTGACCGGATATAGGAACGCCCAAAAGCCGGATTGGCGAACCGGTCTTCCCTATCGACCCAATGTTGGGATTTGCCTCATAAACAGAAACGGGCTGATCTGGGTCGGCCGAGCTGCAACCTCCGGACCCGAAATTGTAACTCCAGGCTTGGAATGGCAAATGCCACAGGGTGGCATCGAGGAGAACGAGGATATCCTTGTGGCGGCAAAGCGTGAGTTACTCGAAGAAACCGGCATTAGCTCGATCAGCTTTCTGGCCCAAACGTATGAATGGTGGGCCTATGATTTCACGCCGGATTATACACCTAAGAATCATAAACTGGACCGGTTTTGTGGGCAAAAACAAAAATGGGTAGCGTTTCGCTATGATGGTAATGAAAATGAAATCGATATCTCAGCCCAGGGCACAATAGAGCCACAGGAATTCTTTGAGTGGCAATGGTTTTCACCGGATGAAGCAATCTCAAAATGCGTTCGAATGAAGCGCAAACAATATGAACGCGTATTTAAAGCTTTTAGTTCGCATTTTGCTCCAATCTAAAACTGATGTTGGAATCTGCTGCCAGAAAGTCTATTTGTATAGTATTATACCTTAGCGTTTGCGCTTTCCTGTACTGGAGGAATTTACCTTGTTTTCATTTGAAATTGTAATTGCTGTTCTGGCATTCCTGGTCGTGTTGATTATTTTTGCCGGCGTAAAACAAGTCGGACAGGGCTTTAATTTTACCGTAGAGAGATTTGGAAAATACACCCGCACTTTAAGACCTGGGCTTAATCTTATTATCCCGTTCATCGACAGGATCGGCGCAAAAATGAACATGATGGAACAGGTACTGGATGTTCCAACGCAAGAAGTTATTACCAAAGATAATGCAACAGTAAGTGCGGACGGGATTACGTTTTTCCAGATACTGAATGCGGCCCGTGCTGCCTATGAAGTACGTGATCTTGAACGCGCACTCCTAAACCTCACCATGACCAATATCAGAACCGTGATGGGTTCCATGGACCTGGATGAATTGCTTGCAAAACGCGATGAAATCAATGAGCGACTGCTCCGTGTTGTTGATGAAGCAGCGTCCCCTTGGGGCTTAAAAATAACACGTATTGAGATCAAGGACATTAATCCACCAACGGATCTGGTAGACGCAATGGCACGCCAGATGAAAGCCGAGCGAGACAAACGGGCAAACATTCTGGAAGCAGAAGGGTTTCGTCAGGCGGAGATTTTGAAGGCAGAAGGTCAGAAGCAATCGCAAATTCTGGAAGCAGAAGGCGAAAAGGAAGCCGCATTCCGCGAAGCAGAAGCACGCGAACGGTTAGCGCAAGCTGAAGCAGAAGCCACCCGTATGGTCTCCAACGCAATTGATTCCGGCAACACTCAGGCAATCAACTATTTTGTTGCGCAGAAATATACCGAAGCGCTAGCACAAATAGCTACTGCAAGAAATCAAAAGGTAATCATGCTACCTATGGAAGCGTCTTCCCTTATCGGCACACTGGGTGGCATTGGTGAAATCGCAAAAGATGTATTTGGCGGTGACAACAATACCTCATCAGGCCGACAGACCACATCGGTACCCAGTTCTTCACCCCGCGTAACAAATAATGATCAATCATGATTGAACAGATTTCCATGATGTTTGGCATTTGGACCTGGATCGTTTTCGGTCTTGTGCTACTTGGCGCAGAAATTTTGCTACCCAGCACTTTCCTGCTTTGGCCGGGGATAGCCGCCCTGATCGTTGGCGTAATTACACTATTGCTTGGTGAAAACAATAGTTTATGGGCCTGGCAAACACAGATGCTTGTGTTCCTGGCACTTTCAATATTGATCACTATTGTTGGACGAAACTTAATGAAGCGCAAGGATTGGAACGCAAGTGAAAATCCAACCCTGAATAAGCGTGGGGAGACCATGGTCGGTCAAACTGCTGTCCTTTCAGATGCAATCACCAATGGCTTTGGTCGTATTAAAGTTGGAGATTCCACCTGGCGTGTTAGCGGTGATGATTTGTCCAAAGGAACCAAGGTTAAAATTGTGAGTTCAGATGGGGCTACGCTCCACGTAGAAAAAATCACGTAATCCCGATCCGTAGTAGATCATGAAAATGTACTATTCCAACCGGTTTATGCTGTTTATCTGTAACGATCAGCGCTGAAATATTGTATTCATCCAGGGTCGCCATGGCGGAGGTAGCAAGTGCCTGATCAGAAATCGTCTTGGGATTTCGCGTCATCAGGTCATCGACCTTATACTCGTTCAGGCTTTTGTCGAGATTTCGTGCAAGGTCACCATCAGTAAAAATTCCGACCAGCTTCCCTTCCCGGCTCACAACACCCACACAGCCAAATTTGCGCTCTGACAATATCAAAACCGCCTCCGACATTGGTGTGTTTTCCAAAACCAGAGGAATGCTGTTTGCAGTATGCATGATCTCGGAAATACGTGTAAGGCTTGATCCAAGTGAGCCACCTGGATGAAATACGCCAAAATCATCTGCAGAGAACTGCTTGCTCTCTAAAAGAGCAACTGCGATTGCATCGCCAAGTGCCATTTGCATAATGGTTGAGGTGGTGGGTGCAAGACCGTTCGGACAGGCTTCATCCACGTTTGGCAGTTCTAGGCAGACGGTAGCTTCTTTGCCCAAAGTAGAGCGTTTATTCCGCGTAATTGCGATTAGTGGGATCGCGAACCGGGTTGAATAGGTGATGATGCCTTTAAGCTCGTTTGTCTCACCAGACCACGATAGTGCAATGATCGCGTCATCGCGCGCAATCATTCCCAAATCGCCATGATTTGCCTCTGACGGATGAACAAAAAACGCAGGCGTTCCGGTAGAGGCAAGCGTTGCGGCAATCTTTGTACCGATATGCCCACTTTTTCCCACACCCGCCACGATCACACGACCGGTTATTTCCCGAATAATATCACACGCCGCTTCAAAATCTGACCCTAACGGCCCCATCAGAGCTTCACGCAAGACACCCAGCCCATCCTGCTCTGTCTGAAGCGTTCTAAGCGCCGAATTTTTCAGTATATTTTCAGACATCCGTCACCTGGCTCAACCCTGTTAGAAACTATTCATTAACCACAAGTGTTTACCAATTAGAAACAAATTCAGTTGATTCCAATAGCTAAATAGCAAAAACCGCGATGTTCAAACACTCTACGGCGCTGTTAATCGCATTTGCAGGTTGTACAGCAACCTTAGTTCCTGTCGAGCAGAGTTTAGCTCAATCTGCTAACAATGGATCGCTTTTACCAGACGCGAGCATTCGCGGCTCCATTTTTCCACAAACAGGACAAACTACGCAAAATGATGCATTTTCAGGCAGCGGGCCGGTAGTTCTTGGAGCACAAACCGAGGCCGCGATACCAGAACCAACGGTCGAAACCTATGATGATTTCGATCTGGCAACTGAAGAAGGCCAACGCGATCAACTGACCCGCAGAAACAGAACAGAGCCAACCCCGACCCGACCCTTGCAGCAGCGAGCTCAGCGGGCTCAAGCTACAGGACCTGTAACCTTTGACCCGGAATCACCAGGATCACCTATCAGAGCAAATGTAGCCGCCGAACCGGTTCAGGGGGGAGGCGCTGATACGTTATTGGAAGACCCGTTTTCGCCAACAGGTTTCCGGCTAGGAATTTTCGAAGGCCAGGCCAGTCTTGAACAGTCGGTTGGCTACTCATCAAATGTATCACAACGCACTGATGGCGACGGGGGTGCTTTTTCACAATCTGATCTGACACTCAGTCTAATCAGTGATTGGTCGCGTCATCAGTGGCGGTCTAGCTTGGCGGGCACCTATCGCCGCCCGTTTGACAGCGAAGAAACCGACGATATTTTCCTGTTTGCCGACAGCGGTCTACGGCTTGATCTGCTTGACGGGTTCACACTTACAGGCACAGTCAATTACAGTATGCAAAGCGAAGAATTTACCAGTACAACTCTGGTACCTGGGGCAATCGATACGCCGCTTACCCATACCTATGGCGGAGCAATTGAGCTTGAACGGCTTGACCGAAAGGTGTTGCTTGCTCTGCGCGGTTCTATTCAACGTACTTCTTATGAAGATGCAGATTTGGGCGGCGGCTTCACACAGAGCCAGGAAGATCAAAATAACAATCTGACAAGCTTTTCTTTGCGGGCAGGCTATGAAATCTCTCCTGCGGTGATCCCGTTCATAGAAGGGATTATCGGCAGCAGAAGCTATGATGAAATCGTCGATCGCAACGGCAATCGACGGGACAGTGATATCTATGAACTGCGCGCTGGTGTGCAGGTTGATCTGGGTGAAAAAATTGAAGGGGAGATATCAGTAGGTTATCTTACCGAAGAATTTGATGACCCGCGTTTGGATGACCTCAACGGGTTTACCATAAACGGACTACTCAACTGGTCACCTGAACGTGACACACTAATCTCGCTAACACTGGGAACCCAAACAAACAATTCTATTTCAGCCAATGAAAACGGGTCACTTACTTACACCGGTCGGTTAGAAATTGAGCGCCAGATTACAAATCGTTTCTCAGTCAACGGGTTTGCTGGATTTGAATTTGAAACCAACGAGGACGATAACCGCACGCTCGAAATTGGTGTTGGAACCGAATACTGGGTAAACCGGTTCCTAGCAGTAACAACTGATCTAGAATACCAGACCTTCACTGCGGATAATGCAGGTTCAGACTTTGATGAAGTGTCAGGGCGTGTCGGGGTGCGCCTGCAACGCTAGCGCACCATTTTTATGATTTGGATAGTATGGGCAAAGACGCTCAGGCGAGCGTCTTCAAAAGATCGCGGATTTCCGGACCGACTTCAGCATCATCCATTGCAAAAGAAAGGTTAGCATGAATAAAGCCACCTTTTGATCCACAATCAAAGGTTTCGCCATCGTAGACATAGCCATAAAATGATTGCTCTTTGGCAAGTTTCAGCATTGCATCAGTCAGTTGGATTTCATTTCCAGCGCCTGGTTCCTGACTCTCAAGAATATCGAAAACTTCAGGTTGAAGGATGTAACGACCATTGATGAACAGGTTGGATGGCGCAGTACCAGGATCCGGTTTTTCAACCATGCCAGTTACTTCAAAACCGCCGTTTACCTCATTTCCCTTTTCAATAACGCCATATTTGTGCGTCTCTTCCCAGTCAACCTCTTCCGTTGAGATAACATTGCCGCCCGTCTGATTATACATATCGACCATGCCAGCAAGACAACCCTTTTCGCGCTTCATCACCATATCAGGCAACAATAAAGCGAACGGTTCATTGCCAACGATATCGCGCGCGCACCAAACCGCATGACCAAGTCCCAAGGGGGCCTGCTGGCGCGTGAAACTGGTTTTACCAGCGCCCGGCTGAAATTTCGCTAACGTCTCAAGTGCTTCCTTCTTGCCACGCTTGTCCAGAGTATCCTGTAACTCATAAGCAAGATCGAAATGATCTTCGATCACCGCCTTGTTGCGACCCGTTACAAAAATAAAATGTTCAATTCCTGCCTCTCGTGCTTCATCGACGGCATATTGAATTACCGGTCGATCAAGAACGGTTAGCATTTCTTTCGGAACCGCTTTGGTAGCCGGAAGAAACCGCGTACCCAATCCAGCAACAGGAAAAACAGCAATACGTACAGACTTATGTGATGACATTATTCGCCCCTTAAACAAAACTTTTTTGCTCATTTAAACCAGTATGCTTAAGATTTGATTGCAAAGACTCCTACAATTTCACCAACAACCTTAGCCGGATACCAATCTATTTCCGCTAGGTTACATCTCGACGGTAGAAAAGAGGTGGAGAATATGACTGTATTGGTTACAGGAGGCGCAGGTTACATCGGATCTCATATGATATGGGAACTGTTGGATCATGATTGTGAAGTCGTAGTGGTAGATAATCTGGTCACAGGCTTTAAATGGGCAATTCCTGAGGGTGTTACGCTGGTCAACGGGAATGTCGGCGACCAACCATTTATGGAACAGGTTCTAGTGGACCACAAAATCGATGCAATTATTCATTTTGCCGGGTCAGTAGTCGTTCCTGAATCGATAGAAAATCCGCTTAAATATTATGAAAACAATACAAATAATTCGCGTAATCTGATTGCTGCAGCGGTGGCAGTCGGCGTAAATAAATTCATTTTTTCCTCAACAGCTGCAGTTTATGGAATGCCGATGACAACCGGTCCGATCAGTGAAAACGCGATCCTCAATCCAATGTCACCCTATGGCACATCAAAACTTATGACGGAGTTGATGATCCGCGACGTGGCAAACGCCTATGATTTAAACTATGTGATGCTGCGCTACTTCAACGTTGCCGGCTGTGATCTTCAAGGGCGTACCGGTCAGTCTACAGCGGGTGCCACACACCTTATCAAGGTGGCTTGTGAAGCAGCAGCGGGAAAACGCGCATCCATGAAAATTTTCGGAACTGATTACGACACGCCAGACGGCACCTGCATTCGTGATTTCATTCATGTAAATGATCTTGTAAATGCGCACTATGTGGCACTTGATTTTCTACGCAATGGCGGGCGTAAATTTACAGCCAATTGTGGTTACAGTAGAGGGTACTCGGTAAACGAGGTTATCGAAGCTGTAAAACGAGTATCAGGCAATGAGTTCCGTGTGATCCGGGATGAGCGTCGCGCAGGCGATATTCCTTCCCTGACAGCAAACTCCTACCGTCTTATGAGCAGGTTAAATTGGGAACCGAAGTATGATGATCTTGATTTAATCGTCGCAAGCGCATTGGATTGGGAAAAGAGACTTTTGAACTACAAAAAATCGGCCTAATCGCAAAATTTATGAATTCTCAACCTAGTTTGTACTGGTTACAGATGTGGTTGAATTTATAGCAGCAGCAGCCTCATCTGGTTTCTTATCGGGGTTATCCTTCTTTTCAGCTTCATCTGAGATTTTAGGCAATTGTGCTGGCAACCCCCAGCCTGCATCAATTCGGCCCTCCTGAGGCTGCTCTGCTCTTCCTCTTTCCACCAATTCATAGCTAACACTGGCCGTAGACTGTTCTACTTTTTCATCCTGTTTTTCTCCTTCAAGAACCAATCCGCCGTCCAGTGCGGGAGAGGCCAGAGATATTACTGCTGTTTTACCAGATTTGGCAGGATCATATTCAGGAATGTTTGGTTGGGCATTTCCAACATTTACGGTACCAAGGGACGCGTAATTAAATTCTTCGGTTCCGCCGACAACACCCAATTTGCGGAGGGCCTTATCGGCGAAGAACGCAAGTTTTGCCTTGCCTGCACGGGTCATGTTGATCCCTTTGCCGCCACGCAATCTGACTATCTGACCGTTCACATCAGGCCCGGCGCTGACAAATTTACCTTCCGCATTGGTAAATCCATCCCAGACATCAACAAACGTACCATTCGTTGCTTCCATCTCGGCACGATACATTTCATTAAAAGCAAGATAGTCAGTGTTCATAGCGCCCAGTTTTACCGGAGGCAGGCCCATCCAAACTAAAGGCACCTTTTTGTTAATCGTCTCCCGAGATAGCGATTTGATCCGCTTTTTGTATTCTGCAACCCAGCTTTCCGATAGTTTTTCTGTGCTTTGGCCATCGATGCGCATCGCTTGCCGATCATTCATGCCGACTAGAACAAGTATAGCAACGGGCTTAATTTCGTCGATCAGTTCAGTTATTTCACCTGGCCAATTCCTCACATCGTTTCGCACAATGCCGGAATTTGCCTGCGTGCGTTCCACAACAACCAGATTCGGATTTTCTGCGTAAAGCTGAGCAAGTCCATAAGACAGACCAGAGGCAATAAAATCGCCGACAACCAATAGCTTTGGAGCATTCTCGTTTTTTGCGATGAGAATCTTCGGCTTAGCCGCCTGTCTTCGCTGCTGGCGCGTATTCTGTTTTCTCTTTTTCGTTTTTTTCGCAGGCTTTAAAGTCCGAACACCCGGCAAATCCCTTAAATTTTGCCTGTTTCTATCGGATACCCTTTGTCTTTTTACCTTGCGGCGATCGAACAAAATATCGAATAAGGTTTTGCGTTTGCGTTGTTGCGCCATTGCAGAACCCACACTAAAACCGTGCTTTATCACCGGCACATGCGGTGCAGAAACTGCAATTACCAAAAACACTGCCAGAAATTTGAGTATCGGGTTTCGCATGGCCCTTTAGCGCTCATCCATTTATCAAAGATACGTGTATTAACGCAAATATTGTACAATGTCATGGCACAAGTGCCAATATTGTAAATGGCTGTAACCCAGGCCTATTGAGTTTTAAGTCTGTTCAACAGCTTTTTGGATGCGTAACCTGTCTCGTCCATTCCAGCACGTTTCTGAAATTTACGGATAGCCGCACGCGAACCGCCGCCGATCTTTCCGTCTATCTCACCATCATAATAGCCAATTTTGGTAAGCTGAACCTGCAATTCTTTACGCTCTTCCTCATCCAGTAGAGTATAGCCCCTTGGCCAATCTACTGACAATTGGCCAAAACCCTTCAATCGATCAGCCAGCATACCAACTGCCAGGGCATATTTGTCAGCATTGTTATAGCGTTTCAAAACAAAGAAATTACGGAGCATCAGAAACGCCGGTCCTTTGGAGCCTGCCAAAACCTTTAATTCAGCCTTGTCAGATGGGCGTGGAAAGTTACGCCCGGCAACACGGCGAATACCAGATGAACGCCACTTGGAAATGGTTCGGCCTTTATCTTCTGCCGCTTTGTAATTGTATCCATTAGGTAATTTGACTTCATATCCCCAGGTCTTACCGGTGCGCCATCCATTCTTTTTCAATAGATTGGCAGCAGAGGCTAATGCATCTGGAATTGATTCCCAAATATTACGGCGGCCATCTCCGTCTATGTCGACAGCCCAAGTCTGGTAACTAGTGGGAATGAATTGGGTATGCCCCATCGCGCCTGCCCAAGAACCACGCAAACCGGAAGCGGAAACATCACCATTCTGAACGATTTTCATTGCAGCTACCAATTGGGAGCGAGCAAACTTACGACGACGCTTGTCCTTATAGGCAAGCGTTGCCAAAGATCGCGCTACACTCCGCAAGGCAGAATCACGTTCAAGTGCTGCTCCATAAGATGTTTCCATAGACCAGATAGCGAGTAACACATGGCGGTCAACACCAAACTTCGGTTCGATAATATCAAGCCACTTTTTCCATTTAGCCTTCATTTCAAGGCCTTTTTCCACCGCAGAATCCGTCACCCTGTTGTCAATATAATCCCAGACCTTCGACTTAAATTCTGGTTGGAAATTTGCAGACTTGATTACGTCGGGATCAGGGCTGGTGATACCTTTGAAAACAGAATTATAGGTTTGACGTGAAACCCCGCTTTTTGCAGCAACCGAATAAAAATCTCTGATCCATTTTTGAAATCCCGCATCAGCGTTTGCTAAGCTCGGAATCATGACAAAGTTGAAAATCAGTATCAGTTTTAGAATGTTCAGTTTTGTATTCACACCAAGCTCCTTCGTAACTTTAAGATCAAGGCTCACTAGGATTGACCCTAGCATCACGCTTGACTCAAACAGGTTAACCTGGCGTTAACCTTACATCACAAGCTGGTGTAAATTGGGCAATAGGCATTGTTTTATCGCGGAAGGTCTGTTTCACCCATCAGATCAAGATCAATTGCGCGTGCCGCCTGTCGACCTTCACGAATCGCCCAGACCACCAGTGATTGACCACGCCGGCAGTCGCCTGCCGTGTAAAGCCCTTCAACGCTGGTACGGTAGTCTTCATCATTAGCTGCAATCGATACATCACCGCGTTTGCTGTTCTCAAGCTCCGGCTTTAGTTCCTCAATAAAAGTGTCAAGAACCGGACTTCCGAAACCGATCGCGATGAACGCCAGATCAGCTTTCATTATGAATTCGGTGCCCTCAATCGGCTGCCGTTTTTCATCAACCCTGATGCATTTGACGCCAAAAAGCTTGTCGTTACGCCCAACAAATTCAAGCGTTGCTGCCATAAATTCACGTTTTGCACCTTCCGCCTGCGACGATGACGTCCGCATTTTGGTTGCCCAATAGGGCCAGACCATCATCTTGTCTTCACGTTCGGGTGGTTCGGGGCGAATATCAAGTTGGGTCACATTAACAGCACCCTGTCGAAACGAAGTCCCAATACAGTCAGAGGCTGTATCGCCACCACCAACGACGACGATGTTTTTACCTGCAGCCCAGACTTCTTCCCCCGGCCAACCAGCTGACTGAATAGCTTCACCCCCTACCCGGCGGTTTTGTTGCACCAGAAACGGCATAGCATCATGAACCCCAATGAGATCGCTGCCCGGAATACCTGTTTCACGGGGAACTTCTGCGCCGGTAGAAATCAGTACCGCATCGTGGTTATCCATCAAATGTTTTGCAGATACATCAACCCCGATATTCTGGTTACAGTGAAAGAAAACGCCTTCGCCTTCCATTTGTTTGACGCGCGCATCAATCGTATGTTTTTCCATTTTGAAATCTGGAATACCGTAACGCAGCAGACCACCGGGCTTGCTCTCACGCTCATACAAGTGCACGTCATGTCCAGCACGGGCGAGCTGTTGTGCAGCAGCTAGCCCCGTCGGGCCCGAACCAATGACAGCAACTTTCTTACCGGTTTTTTCGCTGGCTGGTCTGGGTACAATAAGCCCCATGTCATAAGCTTTATCGGCAATTGCCTGCTCAACAGTCTTGATAGCGACCGGCTCATTTTCAAGATTAAGCGTGCAGGCCTCTTCACATGGAGCTGGACAAATCCGACCGGTAAATTCAGGAAAATTATTGGTAGAGTGCAGGTTTTCTATGGCAGCCTGCCAATCATCATTGAAGATCAGATCGTTCCAGTCCGGGATCTGATTGTGTACGGGGCAGCCAACATCACCATGACAAAAAGGAATGCCGCAATCCATGCAACGGGCTGCCTGTTTGGCAACTTCCGTATCCGACATCGGAATAACAAACTCTCCAAAATGGCGAACGCGGTCAGAAGCAGGTCGATATTTCGCAACTTGCCTGTCAATTTCCAGAAATCCGGTAACTTTACCCATGCTAAACCTTACTCCGCCGCTAATTTGCCCATGCGGCGTTCTTCCATTTCGCGCAGCGCGCGACGATACTCAACTGGCATGACTTTGACAAATTGCTGGCGATAGGTGTCCCATTCATCGAGAATTTCTTTTGCTCGTTCTGACCCGGTATAATGCATGTGGTTGGTAATCAACTGAAACAGACGTTCGTCATCGTGGCGATTCATATCCGAGCTGATATCAACCCGCCCCTTATGCATCAGGTCCCCACCGTGGTGGTGCAGTTTTTCAAGAATATCATCTTCTTCCGGCACCGGCTCCAGTTCAACCATTGCCATATTGCAACGCCGCTCAAATGTGCCGGACCGATCCAATACATAAGCAACACCACCGGACATTCCCGCTGCAAAGTTTCTGCCTGTACCGCCCAGAACCACAACAACGCCACCCGTCATATATTCACAACCGTGATCGCCTACGCCCTCAACAACAGCCACTGCGCCAGAATTGCGAACCGCAAATCGTTCACCGGCAACACCTCGGAAATAGCATTCACCTGAAATGGCACCATAAAGAACGGTATTTCCGACAATAATCGATCTTTCCGCCTTAAACGTGGCGTCTTCGGTAGGGCGAATTACAATACGACCACCGGAAAGACCCTTCCCGACGTAGTCATTTGCGTCACCTTGAAGATCAAAAGAAATACCTTTGGCGAGAAAGGCTCCAAAACTCTGGCCAGCTGTCCCTTTTAGCGACACAGCAATAGTGTCATCCGGTAAACCTTCATGGCCATATTTTTCTGCCAACTTACCAGACAACATAGCACCTGCAGATCGGTTCACATTGGAAATTGCAGTTTCGATTCTAACTGCTTCACTGTTTTCAAGAGCAGGCCTTGCCTCCTCGATAAGTTTGCGGTCTAAAATGTCAACTATCGGATGCTGCTGCACAATCGTGTTGTACATCTGTTCTTTGTCAGAAGCCGGTTTATAAAACAACTTGGTAAAATCAAGCCCCTGACCCTTCCAGTGCTCCAACATGTCAGACTTCTCGAGAATGTCGCTTTCCCCAATCAGATCATTGAGTTTGGTAAAGCCAAGTTCCGCCATTATCTGCCGTACTTCTTCAGCCACAAAGAAGAAATAATTGATGACATGTTCCGCTGTTCCCTTGAAGCGTTTACGCAGTACCGGGTCCTGCGTGGCAATTCCGACAGGGCATGTATTAAGATGACATTTACGCATCAACAGGCAACCCGCTGCAATGAGCGGGGCAGTTGAAAATCCAAACTCATCGGCGCCTAAAAGTGCACCAACTATAACATCACGGCCAGTTTTCAGCCCACCATCGACCTGAAGCTTGATCCGTGAGCGAAGCTTGTTGAGAACAAGTGTCTGCTGGGTTTCTGCAAGCCCGAGTTCCCAGGGGCTTCCCGCATGTTTTAGCGAGGTAAGCGGTGATGCACCTGTTCCGCCATCAAAGCCTGAGATCGTAATATGGTCCGCGCGCGCCTTTGCAACACCAGCAGCAACCGTACCGACACCCACTTCAGCAACCAGTTTAACCGAAATATCAGCAGTCTCATTGACGTTTTTCAGATCATAAATGAGCTGCGCCAAATCCTCGATTGAATAAATATCATGATGCGGCGGCGGTGAAATCAAACCAACACCCGGCGTTGAATGTCGTGTTTTTGCAATCACTGCATCGACTTTGTGACCGGGCAATTGTCCGCCTTCTCCAGGCTTTGCACCTTGCGCGACCTTGATCTGGATCATATCGGAATTCACAAGATATTCGGTTGTTACGCCAAACCTGCCGGAGGCTACCTGTTTTATCGCTGAACGCTCCGGATTTTTACTTCCGTCCTGAAGCGGATAAAAACGATCGGGTTCTTCCCCGCCCTCACCAGTATTTGACTTGCCACCAATCCGGTTCATCGCAACAGCCAGCGTGGAATGCGCTTCGCGTGAAATCGAACCAAACGACATAGCACCAGTGGAAAAACGTTTTACGATTTCTGACGCAGGCTCGACCGTTTCAACCGGTACAGGTCTGCGCCCGATATCATGCGCCGTCTTGATAGTAAACAAACCGCGGATAGTGGAATATTCTTTTGAGGCACGATTGGATTCTTCTGCAAATGCATCATAGCGTTCCTGTACATTACCGCGCACTGCATGTTGCAATTTCGCGACGCTATCCGGCGTCCAGGCATGAGCTTCCCCACGCATGCGGTAAGCGTATTCACCACCAATATCCAGCGCGTTGGAAAGCACCATATTTTCGCCAAATGCATTTAGATGACGCTTTAGCGTTTCCTGCGCAACTTCTGAAAGCCCAACACCTTCTATGACACTTGCAGTGCCGAAGAAATAGTCATCAATAAAACCGGAAGATAATCCAACCGCATCAAAAATCTGCGCTCCACAATAGGATTGGTAAGTCGAAATGCCCATTTTGGACATGACTTTCAATATACCTTTATCAATTGCCTTTATGTAGCGCTCAACTACTTCTATCGAAGATACTTCCTCTGGAAACTCTCCGTTTGAATGCATATCCGCAAGCGTTTCAAAAGCCAGATAAGGGTTAATTGCCTCTGCGCCATAACCGGCCAGAACACAAAAATGATGAATTTCGCGTGGCTCGCCGCTTTCAAGAACAAGCCCGACAGAGGTTCGTTTACCCTTCCGGATCAAATGATGATGCACAGCCGAAGTAGCCAGAAGCGCTGGGATTGCAATGCGCTGCGGCCCGATCTGACGATCTGACAGAATGATGATATTATATCCGTTGGCAACAGCTTGTTCTGCGCGTTTACAAAGCGATTCTAACGCCGCTTCCATCGCATCGGCACCGCGCGAGGCATTATAGGTAATGTCTAACGTCTGTGTCTGGAAATGATTGTCGCCAATATCACCAATTTCGCGAACCTTCTCCAGATCATGGTTAGTAAGTATCGGTTGGCGCACCTCTAATCGCTTACGTTCTGATAAGCCATGAAGATCAAACAGGTTAGGACGTGGCCCTATCAATGAAACAAGGCTCATGACAGATTCTTCGCGGATCGGATCAATTGGCGGGTTGGTAACCTGCGCAAACAATTGCTTGAAATAGGTATAAAGAAGCTTCGGCTTGTCTGACAAAACCGATATCGGTGTATCAGTTCCCATAGAGCCAATGGCTTCCTGCCCGGTTGTAGCCATCGGAGCCATTAGAAGTTTCAAGTCTTCCTGAGTATAGCCAAAAGCCTGCTGGCGATCGAGCAACTTGATCCGGCTTTGCGGACTATGGCGCGTTGGAAAAGGCAATTCTTCAAGAACGATTTGTGATTTTTCCAACCACTTTTGATATGGGTTATGACTGGCAAGTTCTTGCTTAATTTCTTCATCAGAAATAACGCCGCCTCGCTCTAGATCGATCAGCAACATTTTACCCGGTTGCAGACGCCATTTCTCCACAATGTCTTTTTCCTCAATCGGCAAAACCCCAGATTCAGAAGACATTATGATGCGATCATCTTTTGTCACTATATAACGCGCAGGCCGCAATCCATTCCTGTCCAGAGTGGCGCCAATCTGTTTGCCATCGGTAAATGCAACTGCCGCCGGGCCATCCCAAGGCTCCATCAATGCCGCATGATACTCATAAAACGCACGCCGCTCTGCATCCATTAGCGGATTGCCTGCCCAGGCCTCAGGGATCAACATCATCACCGCATGGGCGAGTGAATATCCGCCCATGGTCAGAAATTCGAGAGCGTTATCAAAACACGCCGTATCCGACTGTCCTTCATAAGAAATTGGCCAGAGTTTGGAAATATCTTCACCAAAAAGCGGTGTTGATGCTGAATCCTGGCGTGCCGCCATCCAGTTTACATTACCGCGCAGCGTATTGATTTCACCATTATGGGCGACCATACGATAAGGGTGGGCAAGTTTCCACGAAGGGAATGTGTTGGTCGAAAACCGCTGATGAACCAGCGCTAAAGCTGATTTGAAATCCGGTTCGTTCAAATCCTTGAAGTAAGGTCCAAGCTGATCTGCAAGGAACATGCCCTTGTAAATGATCGTCGTGGCGGAAAACGAAACGATGTAGTAGCCATTTTCGCGACCGTCACTAAACTGAAACACCCGATTGGAAATCACCTTGCGAGCGGTATAAAGTCGGCGCTGAAACGCTTCCAGCGAATTCACATCATCGGGACGCGCTACAAAATACTGCTTATGCATGGGCTCTGTTCCGGCAATTTCCGGATCTTGAGACAGCATTGAATTGTCTGTTTCAAGTACACGCTCACCGAGCAATTCCAGACCCTCTTTCTCAAGCGAATCAAAGAAAATGCCCTCAATATCGGCAACTAGCAATTTGTCCTTTGGAAGAAAAACCTGCGCGACACCATAATGCCCGGCCTGCGGTAATTGGAATCCCGCCTCACTGCAAGACCGCTCCAGAAATTCATGCGGGATTTGGACAAGCATGCCAGCCCCATCGCCCATTAGCGGATCAGCACCTACAGCACCGCGGTGCTCGATATTATGCAAGATTTGCAATCCATCACGAATAATCGAATGGGATTTCACGCCCTTTAAACTGGCCACAAACCCAACACCGCAGGCATCTTTCTCGTTGCGTGGATCGTACAATCCTTGCGCTCTCGGTAGACCACCAATTTTAAACCGCTGCGGTGCAGTCATTGTCATGTTCTCCAGATCAGCAAATGACTAAGATCACTTACCGATTATATTTCCGGTGCTTTCAGTATGGAAAGCATATTAGCGCGCTGATACGGCGCATTCAATCGTTGCGACGATGTGACGTCTTAAGAATTTATCATTTCCAAGCCACGCAATTAGGTAAGCAATACTTACCTTTGCTGGCGTGAAAATGCCAAACCATGGCGCAAATAGCAATCAAAAAAAGCAAATTACTTTTCTGCTATTCGTTAGTGGTTTGATCCCAAATGGAGGGGTGACAGACGCAAGATCATTCGCTAGTGGAAGCAGAGTAAAGGAGCTAATCGATGATTTTTGGCAGTGATAATTGGGCCGGGGGGGCACCACAAATAAATCAGGCGCTATCAAAAGGTGCCGCTGGATTAGCATCAGCCTACGAAATGAGCGACCTGGATCAACGCGTAAAAAAGAAATTCTGCGAGATATTCGAAACCGAATGCCGCGTCTTCTATGTTGCAACCGGGACTGCCGCCAATTCACTTGCCATGGCTTCAGCAATGCGGCCAGGTGGCGTTACTTTTTGTCACACTGAAGCCCCTCTGAAAGAAAGCGACGGAAGTGCGCCCGACTTTGCCTCCGGTGGAGGACGATTGGTCTTGG
>JBCCBE010000062.1:0-18446 GCA_039814425.1 Pseudomonadota bacterium | reverse complement strand
GCCGCCACAGTCCCCCCCCCCCCGAACAGGCGCGCGCCCCTGACCCCGAAAGGGTACTAAAGGGGCTGGCTAGCACATATAAACATAAAGACTATTATCTTATGCTATGTTAAGTCATCATTTTTAGGTAGATTCTTTAATTGTTCTGTAGTTAAATTAAAAGTAAATCCCCTTTCAGCCACAGCTTCAGGGAAGTGTTTAATAAACACGTCTTTATCGATATACCTAAAACCTCTTTTTGATATAGTATTTTTATTCCTGTGAGTCCTAACAGTAAGACGATCATCGAGAGGTTGAGAATTGTTTTCAAAATATTCTACGTGACCCGTTTTTGTATTAACTCCAAAAAAACCTGAAGCAACTTTGGTCATATTCGGTAAATAATCAGGGTGTCTACAAAAATAAAACCTGGGCTCTGAATAACTGCATTGCCCTCAGCGACTACCTTCTTGCCATTTCGGGTACATGAGTTTGTCACCGAAATCTTATCCGCGCTGATTTTTTTATATTCGGCTTTGGATTTTTCGCATCCGCGCTGAAAACGGGCCGGGAATCGGGCCACTTCGTGCCAAGTTCCCAGATATCGTTGCAGATCCAAGCGATCCACAGTTTTCACTTCTGCTGCAATGCTTGGACTTCCTAGCAAAACTATAAAAGAGAGTATAAGTGTAAAACGTGTCACGGATTTTTTCCCCTTGGCAGCTAAGTATGACTTTCAGCAAGGTTGCTTCAAGTCGTTTCCAGAATGAAATCGAGTGTAATTGTGCCATCCAGCCTGAAACATATGAAGCGTAATCTTCCGTCCAAAATGTGTCTGGTCTGTAACCGCCCGTTCACATGGCGCAAAAAGTGGACGAAGGATTGGCACGAGGTCAAATATTGTTCACAGCGCTGCCGGCGTAATAAGTCTCAAACCGATCAGTGACAGGCCTTGCCGAGGGCTTTAAGCCGCCAGTAATTATAGGGAAGTGGTGTGATAAAACCTGCAAATAACATGATTGGCATGACCCACCAGGTCAGTTTTGCACCTCCGGTTAAATACCAGTCGGTTGCGTTCATCGCAATTTCCATTGAGACCATGGAAATGAACGACATACCAATTGCAGTTTGAAAGGCTGCCTTTAACGCCATCTGACGCGAGAGAATAAAAGTTTCAAGCGCAATTGACGTTAGCAGGCCGTTGATGATTGCGAGCGTCATGATTGCTAAAGTTGGCCACGGAATTCCGGTAAATTGAAAAAATGCGATTGTGCCGAAATCACCAATTGAACAACCAAGCAAACACCAAAGCGTATTAATGGATGCCCGATGCCATGTGTTGCGGCAGGTCCAGCTAATGTTCATGGTTGGTGCGGCGGTGCTCATGATCTCAATATGTGATCATAGTTGCGCTATAGCAAGTCCTTAGGTGTTTCACCGGCGAAAAAGGCATCTAAATTATCAAGCGCCCGAAAACCCATCGCATCGCGGGTTTTTACCGTTGCGCTGCCGATGTGCGGCAGCATGAAAACATTGTCATAGGTACAAAGGGCAGGATTGCCACCAGGTTCTGTAACAAAGCAGTCAAGCCCTGCTGCAGAAATTTTACCGCTATCAAGTGCATTGATTAGGGCGGCTTCATCCACTAATGCCCCCCGTGCGGTGTTTACCAATACGGCACCATCAGGCAGTTTTGAAAACCGCTCACTATTCATTAAGCCCGTAGTTTGAGGTGTGGCAGGACAGTGAAGGGAGAGAAAATCGGACACGGACAACAGGCTATTTATATCATCGTGAAAGATCGCACCGTGCTCTTTGTCAGGCGAAAGTCGGCTGCGGTTATGATAATGGACTTCCATGTTAAAACCGCGAGCGTTCCGAGCCATTGCCTGACCAACGCGACCCATTCCGATAATACCAAGACGTGAGCCGGAAACCTCTTTTCCAACCATAAAAGCCGGTGACCAGAAATCCCACTCGTTCTTACGTACCAGCCGGTCGCCTTCAACTGCACGTCGCGCAGCACCTAGCATCAGTAAGAATGCAATTTCTGCTGTCGCATCGGAAAGGACATCAGGTGTATTGGTTACCGCAATTCCGCGGGCGTTAAGGGCGGGAATATCACAATGGTCAACGCCGACGGAGTGATTGGCGATAATCTTGATACGCGGATCCAATTTATCAACGGTTTCACCACGAAAGATTTCAGAATGGCAGGGCAGAATAGCATCGACTTCTGCGCTCATCGCAATGATTTCATCGGAGGTATGAAGGCCATCTTCATGATTGATGATGCAATCATAATTGCGGTTTGCGCGTTCCAGTGTTGCATCCGAAAGGCGTCGCGTAACCCAAAGTTTCGGCTTTTCAGCCATCGGATTCTTTCTGGTTTTCGTATCGGCGTAGTAGCACAAAGACCGTTGTTGTAGCGATTGCGAACGCAATAATCATCCAGATTGCTTCCGGTAAAGCGCTATCCCAGAACGTACTATTATCATTGGGCGTAACATCATGTTTGGAATATACGGTTGAAACCCCCCAGGCACCGAGGGTCATAATCGAACCGAAATATACGATGCCGATGGTCTGAACCAGTGATCTCCATTTTTCATCGAGACCGCATGCCTCTTCAAGGTAGTCATAAACTGCCAGATACATAACAAAGATCGCGATTAGCCAGTAGGGCAGTCCACCCCAGAAACCTGCAAAGCCACTTGAAATGCTTTCAGCAAGGCCCAATACGAATAGCATTACGAGAAAGGTGCCAATCGCACCCATAATGATCAGTGTTCCGCGGTTCAGCATGTGTCATCTCCTGTGCTCATGATAGAGCCTATTCCAGTTCTTTCAACAGCCAGTTTGCAGTTCGCAAAAGACGGTCATCTTCTTGTCTTGCGCCAACCAGTTGCACACCGATGGGAAGGCCATTATTCCCGGTCAGCAATGGTAGGCTGACGGACGGTAGCCCCGCCATCGTCCAGATTGTGCAGCACGAAGGATCGCCAGTACTTCCCTCGCGAATTAAAGGCGCTTCACCAAATGCTGCCGGTGTGAGTACCGCATCATAATCCTGGAAAAAGTCAGCAAAAAAACTTTCGGTTTGCTGAACGACACCCAGAGCGTGCTCGTAGGCGTCTTTCGAATGGCTTTGACCTCTGGTGATCACTGTTTGCAAATTCGGGCTGATCTGGTCCCAATCATCTTCAATTATCGATTTAAGATGATGGACGTATTCATACTCGTGCACCAGATTATGGGTTGCAATCAGACCTGCAAAACTCTCGGCAGGTTGTACCCTTTCAATCTGACCGCCCAGGGCTTCGATAACCTCTTCAAAGCCGGCACGGACTTCCTCGCTATATTGGTCTGCATACGGCATTTCGAGCCAGACAATATTTGGTGTAACTGGTGGGTCTGATCGCGTGCCTTCCAGCATTTGAGGACGTGGATAGGCGTAAGACTTTCGGTCACCGGGATCGTATCCGCCAACTACATCCGTTAAGGCGGCAATATCTTCTAAAGATCGTCCAAACACACCAAGCTGATCAAAGCTTTCGCAGGTTTTTAATACACCGTGTCTTGAGATGACCCCATGACTGGGCTTAAACCCATAAGTGCCGCAAAAACTTGCCGGGCGGATAACCGAGCCATTTGTCTGACTACCGATTGCAAGAGGTACTTGGTACCCTGCAACTGCAGCTGCAGAACCACTGGATGAACCACCTGGAGTATGTTCCGGATTGTGCGGGTTGCAAGTTATCGATGGGTTTACGAAGGCAAACTCCGTCGAGATGGTTTTACCGAGAATGACAGCACCTTCCTGCAGCAGACGATTGACGACAAATGCATCAGCATCAGGCTGGTTACCGTCAAAAATCGGGCTGCCATATGCGGTTGGCAAGCTAGCTGTGTCTATTATATCTTTCAGGCCAACCGGTATGCCGTGCAAGCGCCCCATCGGTCGGCCGCTTTGTCGTATTGCATCCATTTCGTGAGCCCGGGCCAGCGCCTTATCACGGTCAATATGCGCCCAGGCTTTAATCTGGCCATCGGTTGCTTCAATCCGATCCAGGCAATCTGTCACAAGTTCAACCGAACTCAGCCAGCCCTGGCGGATTTTTTCACCGGCTTCCTGTGCTGTTAATCCATGGGGTGGAAGTTCAGACACTGGTCTCTTCCGTTATGGAATATACTTACCGAACAGATAGTCCGGGAACCATAACGCAATGCCTGGGAACTGATACATCAGGAACATACAGAATATCACAATACCAAGATAAGGAAGCAGGCCTTTGAAAATCTCTACCAATTCGATCTTATCTTTTAAGACGCCCTTCAAGTAATAGGCCGACATGGCCATGGGCGGGGTCAAGAACGAGGTTTGCAGGTTCAGCGCTACCAGCATCGCAAAGAAATAAGGATTTACGCCGAAATTATCGAGCATCGGCAGGAAGATCGGAACGAAGATAATCAGTATTTCTGACCATTCCAGTGGCCAGCCAAGCAAGAAGATAATCAACTGAACCAGAACAAGGAACATCCAAGGCTCCAGATTAAGTCCAAGCACCCAATGTTCGATCACATCATGGCCGCCGAGCAGCGAGAAGACGGATGCAAAGGTCCAGGAGCCGACAAACAGCCAGCAGACCATTGCCGTTGCCTTTGCAGTTAAGAAAACGCTTTCCTTGACCTTCTGCCAAGTAAGTGCGCGATATAGCGCGGCGAGCACCAGGCCGCCGAGTGCGCCCATGGCTGCAGCCTCCGCTGGCGTTGCAAGGCCACCGAGGATCGACCCCAATACCAAAATGATCAAAACCGTCAGCGGCACAAACGAAACCATCAGTTCCAGAAATACTTTGGAGGCAGGCGGTACGTCTTCATCGCGAGGTTTCGGCGCGATTGATGGATTGATACCAACACGAACAATCACGTACATAATATACATGCCAGCTAATAGCAGGCCTGGGAAAACCGCAGCCGCATACAAGCGTAGCGGTGACAGTTCAGCAATTGCCGCATAGACGATCAGCATGATGGATGGCGGAATCAGAATTCCAAGCGTCCCACCGGCACAGATTACGCCAGAGGCAAATTGACGGTTATATTTTGCGTTTGCCATTGCTGGAAACGCCAACAGACCCATCAAAGTGACAACCGCGCCTACAATGCCCGAAGCGGTAGAAAATACAGTACAGGTAATCAGCGCCGCAATTGCCATCGAACCGGGAAGGTTACGCGCGGCCATATATAGGGAATAGAACAGGCGATCAACAATCGATGCGCGCTCTACTACATAACCCATGAAAAGGAACAACGGGATGGCGACAAGCGTATCGTTTTCCATCACCGAATAGGTATTCTGGTTTAGAAGGTAGAATATCTGGTTGGTTTGAATTTCTTCCCAGGAACCAAAAGCCGCCCCTTGCGTGGTATAATAGTAAAAGCCGAAACCGATCCCCATGGCGAGCAGTGTAAAGGCGATTGGAAAGCCCAGCAGCACCAGGAAGATGAACATGCAAAGCATCATAATGGCGACTTCGGGGTTACTCATGATTTGTTCCTGCCGATTATCGTTTTGTTTCTATTGTGCTGAGGAACTTGGTGTTCCGTACTGCTGTAAATTCGCCGAATCCGCTTCAGCAAGCAGATCTTCGGTTTCCTTCACGTCCTGGATGCGTGGCATCCATCGGTCTTCTTTCATTGCTTTCCAGCAGCGGACCAGTTCTGCAAACCCCTGAAGCAACATTAAAACACCGGCAGCGGGTATAAGCGTCTTAAAGAAGTAAATCTGAATTCGAGCCGGGCTGTTCCAACTCACCTCTGCATAGCGCCAGCTGTCGGCTGCAAAGCTCCAGCCAACCCAGAACAGCGCGATCATGCCGGGAAAAAAGAACAAGAGGTAAAGTACAAAATCGATCCGTGCCTGTACTTTTGGACGCCACAAGCGGTAAAGGAAGTCGCCGCGTACATGGGTGTCCTGCGCAAGCGCATAAGGGCCTGCCATCAAGAATAATGCGCCATACATTTGCACCATCATATCAAAGGCCCAAACAGTTGGCTGATTAAGTGCGTAGCGGACAAATACTTCGTAGGAAACTGAAAGTGTCAGTACCAGGATACACCATCCAAAGGCGCGACCCACCCAAACGCTCAAACCTTCGATCGTATGGACGAACTTTTCCATTCTGCACCTTCTCGCTAATTTTCTATGGAATGCAGGAGGGCGCGGGATGCACCCTCCTGTTTATGATTTAAATCGTACCTGAATACGGATCAACCAAAGTGATGATTATAAGCAAGCTTGTAATCAGGCTGGTTTAGGTTGAGGTAGTTCATTACATCTTTTGCGTATGCTTTTTGTGATTCAATCACTTTTGCAAAGAACGCATCTTTTTCAGAAATACGATCTACCACGATATCCCAGGCTTTAAGCTGTTCTGTCATCACAGAATCTGGTGTTCTGTAGACATTGACACCCTGCTCATCGCGCAGTTTCACAAGGTCTTCAGAATAGCGCTTTGTATTGTGCCAGTAGAAGTTTGAGTTTTCAGCTTCAGAAGCATGTTTCAAAATCGCCTGATGCTCTGCCGGTAGGGATTCATACTTCGCCTTATTGAAAGTGCATTCGAAGAATTCCTGTGACTGGTGGAAGGAAGCCAAATGATAATGCTTGGAGACATCCTGCATACCAAAGTCACGGTCCGAAGTCGGATTGTTAAACTCGGCTGCATCAATCAAGCCGGATTTCATCGCTGGCTGAATTTCACCGCCAGGTAGCTGAACAACAGACATGCCCATTTCCAGCAGAACATCTGCCGCAAGACCAACGGTACGGTATTTCAAACCGCTCATCTGGGATGCATCAGTAATTTCTTCCTTGAACCATCCAAGCGGCTGTGCCGGCATTGGTGAATTGAAGAAGGAAACGATATTCAAGCCAAGTGAAGACATTAGTTCATCAAACAGTTCCTGACCGCCACCATAGTGAATCCAGCCAAGCACTTCATTTGAAGACCAGCCAAAACATGGGCCGGTACCAAACAGTGAAGCTGCTTGTGATTTTGAATACCAATAAGCTGGCACATAGTGAGCCGCGTCAAGAACACCCTTGTTAACAGCATCCTGCATCTGGCTGGTTTTCACCACGGCGTTTACAGCAAGAAGATCGATTTTAAGATCTTTACCCGCCATTGCATGGACGCGGTCTACATAGGATTTGGCATTTTCAAGAAAAATACCGCCACCCCAGGCTGCTTGCATTTTCAACACTGTAGGTTCAGCGCGAGCAACAGCTGGAGCAGCCAGTGCTCCTGCGGCAACAGTTGAAGCAACAGCGCTTCCCTTAAGGAATTTTCTACGATTTAGTTTCTCGGTCATATTATCTCCTCCCAAGTTGGATAGTGTAGACCCTTTAGCAAATGGAACATTGCACCAAGATTTCAAATTCTTGGTCTTTTGGAAATACACTATTTTGGCAGTTAATCAATTATCGCCCATCGATTGCAGTGTAATTTTACGCAAATTTAGGGACAATTCCGCCCGCTTTAACGACGTGTTGTCAATTCGGTGCGTAGGAAAATCGTTACAAGCTGGTGCAGATCAATTTACCAAATCTAAGGTGAAAATTACTGTTCCAGCAGGCCTGTACGCAACGCCTTGGCTACCGTGTGAGCTTTATTCACCGTATCAAGTTTGGTAGCCGCGTTTGTGAAATAATGATTGACCGTGTTTTCAGATATCCCGAGGATGACTGACGTCTCCGCACTGGTTTTGCCGACCGCTGCCCAACTTAGACATTCGATTTCCCGATCAGTCAGTATATCGCGCTTTATCTCCGCAGTACCCTCGATACGGATTAGTGCTTCATAAATATGCTGGGAGAGGTAATAGAGCTCGGGAAACTGATCTTCGATAAGCGTTTCCTTGGGTGATGAATAGCCTATAGCGCCTCGATTTCCGCGATGGTCTGTGGTCGGAAAATAAATGCCGGAAATGAAATCAAATTCATGAAACAGTTCCTTCGACTGCTTTGCAACTTCTCCAGTACGTTCACCATTTGAAACGTTGGCATACCACCGGATTGGCAAAGTTGATTGGCTAAGGCGTGAGATCACTGGGCTTGTGGAAAGCAAATTCAAGGAATCATACGCACGGATCATTTCCGGATTCCAATTTGTAACTATAACGACTTCATCAAGGGTCACTGCAGAATTTGGTGGCAGGCGCATTGCTACAAACGAGTTGAACTCAAATGCTTTGCAAATTTTCCTCAAAATACGAAAAATGTCGTACGTCGTTTCACAGTCATTAAGAGCTGTCAAAAAACCATCGATTGAAACCTCGTCGCCGTCAAGGTTGTCCGATTTGCTCATGTCAGTGATTTCTAGTTACCTGCTAGGGAGAACTTGATGCTTAATGATCCTTATATGTTTTCCAATTGATATAGTAAAGAAATAACTCGGTTCGGCTTACGCTCCGATTTCATTGTCTGGTGTGCAGAACAACATTTGAAAGACCTGATTTATTTTGCGTATTAATGCGGTAGCCAGGATGAAACAGACAGGGTATTTTCGGTTTTTCTGACAGCCCAATGTTTGGTAACCAGGTTTAAATTCTAAACAATATACACCTCTAGTACCTAGACTTTTGCAAAGCGTGGTCTTCAATCCAGCGTGATGGAAAACGGGTTATGATCATAGACCTAAAAACTTGCCCGTGACATTCGTTTGATTCTGTCATAATTCCTGCATCGATATGTTTTAACCGCCGAACTCAACGCGGCTTTCTCCTGAGGAGTATCTCCAATGCGTGTTGTCATGATAGGGACTGGCTATGTCGGATTGGTATCCGGTGCCTGTTTTGCTGATTTTGGCCATCGAGTGACTTGTGTTGATAAAGATGCTTCCAAAATAGCCCGGTTGGAAGAGAACATCATGCCGATCTATGAGCCAGGCCTGGATGCTCTGGTGGAGCGAAACGTGCGCGAAGGCAGGCTGGACTTTTCCACCCAGTCGGAAGCAGCGATCCGCGAAGCCGATATCGTTTTCATTGCCGTTGGCACTCCGGCGAGGCGTGGCGATGGCCATGCCGATCTTACCTATGTTTATCAAGCTGCGGAAGAGATAGCGGGCTTTCTGGAGGGCTACACAGTAGTTGTCACCAAATCGACTGTTCCCGTTGGAACCGGCGACGAAGTTGAGGCAATCATAAGTAAAACCAATCCTGAAATAGAGTTTGATGTTGCATCCAATCCTGAGTTTCTGCGTGAAGGTGCAGCGATAGAAGATTTCAAGCGACCGGATCGCATTGTTGTTGGTACATTAACTGACCAGGCGTTTACGACCTTGAGCGAACTGTACCGCCCGCTCTATCTTAACGAAACGCCTATATTGCGGACAGAACGCAGGACCGCGGAACTGATCAAATATGCTGCAAATGCCTTTCTTGCGACTAAAATCAGTTTCATTAATGAAATCTCTGATCTGTGTGACGCCGTCGGCGCTAATGTGCAGCAAGTTGCAAAAGGGATTGGGCTTGATAATCGCATCGGTTCAAAATTCCTGCATGCAGGTCCGGGCTATGGAGGTTCGTGTTTTCCAAAGGATACTTTGGCTTTGTCCAAGACTGCTCAGGATTACGCATCCCCAGTATCCATCGTTGATACGGTGATTGAGGTAAATGATAAACGCAAGGTTTCAATGATCGGTAGGATCGAGCAGGCACTCGGCGGCAAGGTTGAAGGAAAGACTATTGCTATTCTGGGCCTGACCTTTAAGCCAAATACAGATGATATGCGCGATGCGCCTAGTCTGGTTATCGTTCCTGGTTTGCAGGAAAAAGGGGCAACGATTAAGGCATTTGATCCCGAAGGAATGGAAGAAGCATCGAACTATCTTGAGAATGTTTCTTATTGCAAGGATGCCTATGACTGTATGGAAGGCGCAGATGCGGCGGTAATATTAACTGAGTGGGATCAGTTTCGCGCGCTTGACTTGCAGCGTGTAGAAGAGTTGCTTTCAACACCTACGCTTGTTGATTTGCGGAATATCTATCCTTTGGAAGAGGTGGCCGAAATGAATTATTATTCGATTGGCCGCCCGGGCTAAGGGACCGAAGCTTAGCTATCGGTTAGCTTCGATAGAATTTTCTTGGCGCGATATTTCATCCGATTGCGAAAGCGAAACTCTCCGGCGAATTGACAAGCAGTCTTCGTCGCATCCTTACCAAGTCCAATGACCATATTGTGGAATTCTGTTTTTTCAGGCCAGAAGCGGTTCGCGGTATGGTTCAAGGGATCAGCAAGTGAATCCAGATACTCAAATTGCGTTTGTTTATCCAGCCAGCTGTTGACCCTTATCAACAGCAGGTTGCCAACTGAATAGGGTGCATATTTTTCATCAAAGGCAATTTTCCAAGGGTAATGTGCGCCCTTGTCTTCCATCATTAACATAGTTGCGACTGGTTTTTCATCTATGAGAAGTGAATGGACAGTACAATTTCCGTTTTCAATTGAGCCATTGACGGCTTGTCGGAAAAATTGCTCCGTTTCAGGTTTTTGAATGACCGCTGTACCGCGCTCACCTTTCCAGCCTTCGGCTTCCATTTTCAAATGTGCATTTAGCAGGGGTTCTGCCGTATCCACCTGCGTCGCCACCTGGTAGGATAATTTTCCGAGATCCTTTAGGCCTTCTTCAGCTCTTCTGAGGCGCTGTTTGCGCTTTCCCTTTAATCCCTGTGTACTCATAGAAAGAGATTTTGGAGAATTTATTCCGGCACGGCTGAGAAGGAAATAGCGGATCAGTATCTGCGATAGGGATGGTTGCAAAAAGAGAAAGCGTGCAAGACGGCTGTTGTTTGGTAGATGTTCAAACAGCAAGGCTGATGCCACACTATCATTTGCATCACATAGGCAGTTTGTGAGTTGTCGCAGTGTTTCGTCGGGGTCGACTGGATCTAGTAAAAGTGTTGATAGGGGTGCGTATTCGTGGCTCCAGATGCGTAGCACTGTTTTTTTCCGAATCCCCAGACTGCAATACTCAATCGGTGCAAAAAGTTTGAGCTTGCTTTCGTTGCCGGATTTGTCGAATAGGCACAAAAACTCAACCTTTGATTGCGCCAGATTTTCAATTCCAGCGTGTAAAAAAGCAGGCTTGAAAAATGGGTTACTTTCGATACTGACTTCGGCCAGGTGATCAAACTGCTTTCTTATCTCCGGGTCTGTAACGCTATGTGTCGATAGCACCCAATAACTGCCGTCTATGCCTGCGCTTTCCGAAAGAATTGAGGTCGGTTTTTGGCTCACTCCACCGTGATCCTCAACGGCAGTCAGGGTTTTCCTGGTTTTGACCTGATCCAATGCCATCACTAGCCTTTCGCCTCAGCGGTGGTGCGCATCTGCCTAGGTATAATAAAGGCGTGAATGTCCAGTTTGACGCGAGCGATCGTGTAAAGGATAACGCTTTCAAATACGAGCGCTATTGCTGTTGCCAGCGCAGCTCCAATCAGTCCAAATTGTGGGATTAAAGTAAGGTTTAAGACCACATTCAGCATGAAGGCACCGGCATATACAATTGCGCAAACGTTCTGGCGACCGGACATTACCAGTAATGATTCTGCTGGGCCTATGCTCGCTCTAATTATGATGCCGATTGCTAGTACCCATAAAATTGGCCAGCCACTCACAAAATCCGGGCCAAACAACATAAGAAAATACTTACCCAGCAGGCACATGCAAATTGCCAAGGCCAAGGAAGGCCAGAATGTCCACGCAACAGTTTTTTGAACGAACTGCTGATAGGCATAGGTATCACCTGCAACATTATATTCGACATAACGATGTGCAACTGCAGCACGCACTGCAAAATAAACAAAGTGAACCAGTGCCAGAATTTTTGTAGCCGCAAAATATACCGCTGTACTTTCGGGATCCATCAGCCAACTGACGAACACGACATCAACTTGCGTCAGGAGTACGTAAAAACTCTCTACCAAGAAAATTGGTAACGCTACCATCAACCAATACTTCAACATAAGTTTTGGTTTTTCAGGCTTCAGTGTCTTGTGTAATTTGCTGATGAGGACCGTGTATTGGCCGATGCTGGTGATGTAGGTGGAAATAACTGCAGACCACATCGCTGTTACCGCAGTAGGCTCGTACCCAATAAGGATAGCCACTCCCATAATCATAAGAATGCCAAGCGGTCTTATGATGAAGGTTGGTAAAAATGTAACGCCAAGCCAGTTAAACGTCCGCCCAATCCCATCATTTACCCCTTCAACGCCAAGTGCTGGTAAGCACAAGGCAGCGAGGAAAATCGGCATGACAAAATAGTTGGTTACAGCCTCTGGAAATAGATAAAGTAATAGCGCGGCAATAGACGCTGCAATTGTGCTTGAGGCGAAAGCAAGCCATGTACTGCCATGGATGACACCCCAAACAAGTGAGTTTTTCTTTTCTTCACGGTATTCAGCAACAAATCGTGTCGTTGCGGGTGGCAGGCCCAGGGTCGTTAAGGTGCTGCAAATAACAACACCTGCCCATACTGCTACGAAAATCCCGTATTCAAAATTACCCATCCATCGGGCAAGCAAGACCTGCGAGAAAAATGCCAGTGCAGCACTGGCGACACGCACGGCGAAAACCATAATTGCCATGTTTTGTGAAGCTTCATTCTTTCCATCAGAAGAGCCACTGCCTGATTTATCTGAAGTCATGCTCAGCAGTTTATCCGCAATTGGTTGCGGTAAGAATTTACCCAGTTTTGTCAACACAATATAAATTACCCGTCATCGCCCTGACGATCATCATTATCAGAAACCATTTAACAAAGCGTGTGGTGTTGGATTTTATCTAATCTGGAAAACCCACTTATCATATTGATAAATAATGATAATCCAAATTCTCTATACGAAACGGTAACCCTGTTGGCGGTATTCCTTGGATTCCGCTTAAGTAGAACATGGCTGTGACCTGCGGAAAACGGATCTCGATCTGTTATTGAAATAACGCACGGCAGACCGCTTTAGGGTTAGTTACGAATATCGTAAATTCAGGCTCTTTTTGACCATACTATTAGAATTCATATTCATTCTTTGAAAATTGTCGTAGAAAATTCTCATTCACGTTCATAGCTATAATCAACCGTATGCAAGCGTGTTTCGAAAGGTATGTTATGGTTGTACTTGATCTTAAAGGGCTGAAATGTCCGCTTCCTGTACTTAAAACCCAAAAAGCCATGAAACCGCTCGATAATGGCGCACTGGTTGAGGTAACAACAACCGATCCTTTAGCGGTAATCGACATACCGGTTTTTTGTAACGAGCACGGGCATGAATTGGTCAGCGTTATGGAGCACGATGAATCCCATATTTTTGTTCTCAAAAAGTGAGTTTTGCCCCTAAAAGCCTGTAATGCTAAGGGGATTACTATGAAGCGCTTGACCGTCAGGCCTGTCGATTGCAGGAGCGCCGAAGAAGCTTTCAAATATCTCTGAGATTTTTTGCGGTTCTGTTCCTGAAAAGATAACCACGCACTGACTTGTTCTATTGTCGTCGGGCCAGGCATTTAGAAAAACGGGTTCGTGAAATATTGATCCTGAGACCTGAACAAGCAGCGGCGCGCCTTCGTTTTCCTGGCAGGCAAATAAACCTTTAATGCGCAACAGCCTGCCACCGATCTGCGCTTGCAGAAAGTTGATGAAATCTGTGACATTTCGGGCCGGCATTGTGTTTTCGCAGGTTAAACTAACGGACTGAAATTTGCGGGAATGGGTTGTGGGTTTTGCCAGATCCCCCGCCGGTTTTCGCAACCCGTCATCCAAGAGGATTTCTTCGGGTATCGTAACAATATTTGCGGTTGGATTAACCTGCCGAATGCTATGTTCCGAGGCAGTTCTATCGCCTTTCATGTCGAGCCTGCTGAGGTAGATTGTATCCGCCAAAGTAATCTGCTGAACCGCTTCTTCATGTTGTTTCAGCAGAAAAGTGCCGCGCATGGTATCAAACACGACCAGAATTATACCTGGCCGGACCCGTTGGCTGAGGGCGGGATGAAGGGCAATCGCCTGATAAATTGGCAAAGGATCAGCAATCCCAGTTGTTTCAATCAGAACGCGATCGTATCCAGTAAGGTCAAGGCTGCTTAAATGGTCGATCAGTTCACCGCGAATATTGCAGCAAAGACAACCGTTTGAAAGTTCAACAACGGTTTCCGTTGCAGCACTTTTCTCAACCATGTGATGGTCGATGGGGATCGTGCCAAATTCATTGATTATCACAAGGGAATTAGCACAATCCGGTCGCTTCAATAGTTGATTAAGTAGTGTCGTTTTTCCTGAGCCAAGGAAACCGGAAAGAATGTGTACAGGGATCATTGTCCAGTTTCCAAACTTAGCGGGGCCGCGGTGTTGGCATTGCAACTGATCCGGTGCCTTTTCTGCCAATTGCAACGAGTAGTATCTTGCCGGTTGAAGGATCAAAATCTGGGCGTTCCCGGGGTACTGGTATCGATCCCCTTAAAGTGAATTTTCGTGTTAGCCATGCATTGCCAGGGGGCGAATCTACGCCACCAGGATTTGCCGCGAGAATGAGATTTGATTTTTGACGGGGTGACAGAAACTTTGATTTGATGACAGCGTTTCCTGCGGCTGGGTCATAGCGCTGTGCGCGTGCTTCCTGGGTGCAAAGAACAGGTCGCATATTGCGTGGGGCATTTCCCTTTGGTGCTTCAGTAAAGATATTTGTGTTACCATTTGCGCCGACACTTTCACGCAACAGTTTTGCGGCGCTTACAGCACGATCTGTTTGGGATTCTCTACCAAGCACAACCGCAACCAACCGCCGTCCATTGAGTGTAGCCGTTGCCACCATGTTATAGCCGGAGGCGCAAACAAACCCGGTTTTCATGCCGGTTGTGCCGGGAAGACGCTCTAAAAGAAGATTGTATGAGTAATGGGTACGTACCGGCGTTTTGATCGCAACTGCTCTATAAAATTCTCCGTATTGCGGAAAGTCATTCATAATACGGGCTGAAAGGACAGCCATATCCCGTGCAGAGGAAAACTGGTTTGCATTATGCAATCCATTGGAATTGGCAAATTGTGAATTGGTAAGTCCCAGCCGTTCTGCTTGTGCATTCATACGCTTTATGAAGGCCTCAAGCGATCCTGCAACCGCTTCTGCCAGGGCTAATGAAACATCGTTTGCACTTTTGATAATGATGATCTTGAGCGCAGTATCAATGCGGATCTGAACTCCTTGCTTGTAGCCCATGCGACTGGGTGGTTGACGGGAGGCAGCCTTCGAGATTGTGACCGGAGAACCAGCGTAAATCTCACCAGCTTTTATCGCCTGAAACGTGACATAGGCTGTCATCAACTTGGTGAGCGAGGCAGGATACCAGCGCTGATGCATATTGTTTGACTGAAGAATTTCCCCGGTATCCATGTCGGCAACCACGAAGGGCTGGGCATGCAGTCTGTCGGTAAGTAACCCAATAAACAGCATTAAGATGATTGAAAGGTACGGAAGCGGGCGATACATAAACTTAGTAATTCCTTTGCGCACATAACGCGCATAACACTATCAACGTTGATTCGTCAGGAGCTATCATGCCTATCATCAATCGTATGGCCGAACTACACAATGAAGTTACACAGTGGCGGCGTGATATTCATTCCAACCCTGAACTTATGTACGATGTACATGAAACCGCTGCAAATGTGGCGAAACGGCTAAAAGAATTTGGCTGCGACGAAATTGTTACCGGAATAGGTAGAACCGGCGTTGTTGGGATCATTCATGGCAAAACCAAGTCTTCAGGTCGCGTGGTAGGTCTGCGTGCAGATATGGATGCATTACCGATCGAAGAGGCAACGGAAAAACCTTATAAATCGAAGATTCCAGGGAAAATGCATGCTTGTGGTCATGATGGGCATACCGCAATGCTGCTAGGGGCTGGTAAATATCTGGCCGAAACGCGCAATTTCGATGGAAGCGTTGCCTTAATATTTCAACCGGCAGAAGAGGGCGGTGCTGGTGGAAAGGCAATGGTTGAAGATGGCATGATGGACCGCTTCGGTATTCAGGAAGTCTATGGAATGCATAATCTGCCAGGCGTACCAGTTGGAGAATTTGCAATCTGTCCGGGTCCGATTATGGCTGCAACAGATGAATTTCGGATTGTGATTACCGGGAAAGGCGCTCATGCTGCCTTGCCACAACAAGGTATTGATCCGGTAGTGACTGCATCACAAATCGTGCTTGGCCTTCAAACGATTGCGTCGCGCAATATAAATCCATTTGAACCGATAGTCGTTTCGGCAACCAAAATCAGCGCTGGTACAACCTATAATGTGATCCCTGAAGTGGCGGAAATTCTTGGGACTATTCGAAGTATATCAGCCGAGGCGCGCGAATTTGCGGCAAAACGGCTAAAGGAAATTTGTGAGGGTATTGCCCAATCTGCAGGCGCAGAAGTGTCGGTTGAGGTATTCGAGGGCTATCCGGTTACGTTTAACCATGAGGATGAAACCCAAAAAGCGGTCGATGTAGCAGCGATGATTGCCGGTAAGGACCGGGTTGATCCAAATCGTGAAGCTACCATGGGCGGGGAAGATTTCTCCTATATGCTACTGGAACGTCCAGGCGCATTTATTTTCATGGGAAATGGGGAGACGGCGGGCCTGCATCATCCTGAATATGATTTTAATGATGAAGCAATTCCGTATGGTACGTCCTATTGGGCAAAACTTACGGAAACGCTGATGCCTGCCTAGCAATCTGCTATCGCCAGCTATTTTGAATTTCCTCAACGCGCGTACAGAAGTTTTTACTGAACATTCAGGAAGTCTGGAATGTTTGTATAAGCCGGAGCAGGTCGTCACCAGTCCCTGCCCTGAACGGCGAAATGTAGCCTTACCTAGGGTTTGCAATCGAGTTCTAAAACAGCTGCCAATACCGATGTTTCAAATTTACTCTTCCCAGGCTGCGGAAATGCGTTTTTGTAGTTCCGTGACATTGGTCAGGATTAAGGCACCCTTGGTTTTCTCAAAACAGTCTTCCCGCAATAGGCAATTGAGCTCTCTTGAAACGACCTCGCGACGCGAGCCAATGCGTTCTGCAAGCTCCTTTTGAGTTGGTGGAGGGCTGATCCTTCGTTGACTTTCATGTCCGGGACGCGGTTTAGAAAGCCTAAGGAGTTCTGCATAAAGCCTATGCTTTGCTTGCAGGAAGGATTGTTCAGCAAGTCGCATGTTCAGGTTTCGTATGCGTTTGGTAAGTACACGCATTACCCTCAGATTAATGTCCGGGTTGTTAGTCACAAGATCCAGAAACAGCTTTTGTGGCATGATGCAAATCTTGGTTCGATAGAGCGTCGTGATGTTAGCGCTTCTGGTATGTCCATCGATTGCGGCAAGTTCACCGAAAAACTGGCCCGGATCCATTTCCCCTAATATCACTTCTTTGCCGATTGCAAATCGACTGATGACGCGGACAAGACCAGAAATCACAAAGCGGACATCCGTACTTTCCTCATCAATATCGATTACCAGTTCGTGTGCATCATAGTCTTTCCAGATGCAGCTTTTGCCTAAACGTTCTCCCTCATCGCGATCCAACGACGAAAATAGTGGTATGTCGCTTACATTTTCCATCCATAAATACCCCGTTTCAGCCCCGTTCTGAACTAAACATTTTTTATTTTTAATTTTGAATGTTACCCGGTGAATGATTAACCATGCGCGATAGGAATACAAGTGCTTCCAATTCTTGAATTGCTAACAACTACAGAGATTATGCTTTGCAGCGCAGTAATCTTGGTCGCGGCAGTTTTGCAATTAAGTGCTGGAATGGGATTTGGCATGATTGCTTCACCACTTCTGGCTTTTATTAAGCCCGAGCTGGTTCCTGGCATGATCCTTTGTATGGGATTGACTGTATCCTTGACCGGGGCATGGCGAGAACGGCAAAACATCGCGATTAGTGAACTTAAGTCAGGTATAGGCGGGCGTATCGTGGGTTCGCTGATAGCTTTTGTAATCCTATTGTTGATCCCTAACATTGATGTCTTCCAGATTGTATTTGGTTGCATCATGTTTGTAGCCATTGCGCTTGCTGCATCAGGCCTGGAAATTACGTTCAGTGAGCGAAAACTGTTTAATCTGTCCATCCTGTCTGGACTGATGGGAACCATTACCGCAGTTGGCGCACCGCCAATGGCGTTAATTTATCACAACCGGCCTCCAAAAATTGTTCGCCCCACGTTAAATGCTTTTTTTGGATCGGCCTGCATTTTGGGACTGACTAGCCTTGCTTTTAGCGGTTGGCTTACCCTTGAAGTCATTATCATCAGCCTCATTTTGATGCCGATTATGATTGTTTCGATTTATGTTTCAAAGTTTCTGCGTAAGGTATCGAGTATCTGGCTTTCACGAATTTTATTGGGATTATCAGGTCTTGCTTCGTTT
>JBCCBE010000097.1:0-11579 GCA_039814425.1 Pseudomonadota bacterium | reverse complement strand
TGAGTATTTTGGCTTGGATTATTTTTGCGGTGAGATTTATTGCTTTCCGCATTAATTTTCTTGCTTTCGCCCTACAAGGGGCGCTAAACACGGAATTGGAGAGGTGGCCGAGTGGTCGAAGGCGCTCCCCTGCTAAGGGAGTAGGCGTTAACCCGTCTCGAGGGTTCGAATCCCTTCCTCTCCGCCATTTACTTCAATATTATCAATAGTTTAGCTAAGCCGAAACGATCTATCGCATATCGAGTTAAACCGCACATATTGGAATAACTTCGCAGAACATGGCGAGAACAAGAGAGAATTAGTGTCAAGAAATTGGCAAAATGAATTTGGCACTATCGTTTATTTGCATCCTCACTTCGTTTTAACATTTGAAAAGCCATCAGCGTTTTTAGTCGAACCTCCGAATAGCGAGCCTGCTGAATTTCTTCGTGAATAGCTGGCGGCAAGTCTGGCCCAAATTCATCAAGCCACTGATTGGTTAGTCCAGGCCGCCAAGGACCTCGCCCACTATCATCTTGCATCCTCAGCAACATATAACCGCTCCTTTCCTGCCGGAACAAATCCAGCTTGTGAAAATGCTTCTTAAGCAGTCCGGAAACCTCACAGACCTGGCTCTTTTCTCGCTGGCGATCGACAGCTCGCTAATCCCGACAGATCGGCATGCGGTGGATGTATCGCTGCCGGAGAACAAGTGAACCTCTATGTCACGCAGCAACTTCAAGATCTCTTCGTCTGAATAACGCTTTCGAGCCATCGCAAAACTCACAATCCTTACTAGAGTAAGTCAATTTAACTGGCACAAATACAAGGGGGAAGGACAACGTCGCTTTGGTCTTCAAAAACTATTTGACTACATTTAATCAGCGCTGGCTAAAAACTACTATTTTATGAGCCGACGATACAAATGCCAGGTGCTATGGCCAAGGATTGGTAAAATAAATAATAGGCCCAGAAAGCCTGGAAGCGCAGCAATTGAGGTTAGAGAAATTACCAAAAGCCCCCAGGTCAACATTACGATAGGAGACATAAGTATTGTCCGGATGCTGGTGACCATCGCAGTCACAAAATCTATGTCCCGGTCCAAAAGTAATGGGCATGAAATAACCGTGATCGCGTATAGCACAAATGAAATAACAGCGCCTATCACATGGCCAACTAGCAGGAAATTCCATCCTCTTTGGCTAGAGAAAACCACATCAAGAAAGCCACTGAAATCTGCAAAACCGGATGAACCGAAAAATACTGCTACAAGCGTGCGTATCTGATATATCCAGATCCAGAAGATAAAAAGCATCACAAAAGCCATCCAGCCAAGTTCACGCTTATGTTGTAGCCAGATAACACCAAGCACATCACGCCACCGCAGAGCCTGATTTGCTTCCAGTCGACGGCTTACTTCATAAAGTCCGGACGCTATAAAAGGACCAATAAGAGAGAAGCCAATAATCAGAGGGTATGATAACCAAAGCATATTCAGGACGAACATGCCATATATTAAAAACAGCCCCCCCGCGGCGAAGAACCCGCCAAAAAACATACCGAATAGCGGAGCTTTGAGGAAATCCGTTACGCCCTTGGAAAAGGCTATCTTCAAGTCCTCAAAGGTTGCTTTCTGAATTTCTGGCAAAGTGGGCTGGGCGGACATTTTGAAAGTTTCTGACTGTTTCAGCGCATCACAAGAACCGGGCATTGCGCATGACGCACAATTCGCGCAGCCGTTGATCCAATCAGGTAGTCTTTCAAATCTGGACGATGCGACCCAACAATAATAAGTTCAACATCAAGTTGGTTTGCGACGTTGAGAATATCATTGGCCGGATGACCAATGTGAACCTCAATTTTTACCTCTATCCCTTCTTCCTGCGCAATTTTGCGGAGGCTGCTTTTTGCGGCTTTTATCGACACTTCATAGAAATCTGCAGGCAAGGAAAGTTCGGCTCCAGACGGGGCAGATTGCACAATGTTGGTAAGAATGAAATCCGCATCATCGCTTGCCATGCATTTTGCCGCCTTTATCATTTGAGCAGCTTTTTCCGTATGGGCCATATCAACGGGAATGAGAATTTTCTTGTACATTTCTGATCTCCAATTTTTGCTAACGGGACTTTATACCCATGTGTTTAGTCGTCGAGCAGTATGCGTTCAGCAGCACCATTAAGATCGTCATATTGGCCTGCTTTTAAACTCCAGAAAAATGCAATCAAACCCAAGAGCCCAAGTCCAAGTGCAATGGGAATTAACAAAAGCAAATGGTTCATGTGTACGGCTCCTTGAGCGAGATATCCTGCGGAGATATTCTGCTTCTGTGGTTATGATCTCGTCTTACAAAATTAATCCGCATACTATTGGAAACAACTGCAATCGAAGATGCCGACATCGCAATTGCTGCTACCAATGGTGTCACGAAGCCTGCCATGGCAAGCGGCACAGCGATACAATTATAGGCGATTGCCAAGCTAAAGTTTTGGCGCACAATTTTGCTTGTGAACCTGGCAGTCTGGATTGAAAACGGAACCGCACCAAGCATAGTGCGTGTAAACACAAAATCTGCAGAATGCCGCCCAACATCAGCAGCACTTGCTGGCGCCATAGAAGCATGACCGCCAGCCAAAGCTGGCGCATCATTTATGCCATCACCAACCATCAAGACACGTCTCCCATCATCGCGCAATCGTTCGATATGGCAGAGTTTTTCACCCGGAGTATAGTTGGAAAAGAAGGTTTCAATCTGCAACTGTCTTGCCAGAGAACTGACCTTTACGACGTTATCGCCCGACAAAATTTGCTGATCAAGACCGATAACCCCGATGGATTGAATTGTTTCAGCGGCGTCTTTTCTCACGCTATCAATGATTACAAATCCGATGGCTGGACCATTCTCAAGCGCAAAGGCAACGGTGAATTGATCGTCTAATTGTGAATATTCATCTGTAATCTCCATAACCCAATTCTTTCGACCCAAACGCACTTTCTTGCCTTTATAAAGGGCCTCCATGCCATATCCGGGCACTTCCGAAATATTGGTGAGTTCTACCTGTTCGGTTTCGGTGAGATATTGATACACTGCCCTTGCAGAGGGGTGATGAGAGGATGCAGCAAGGCCCCTCAGAACTGGCATAAAACTGCTATTCAAATTAGTTGCTGACATAACTTTTGCCTGGCCGGTTGTGAGAGTGCCTGTTTTGTCAAATATGACGGTATCCACCTCAGCAAGGCGCTCAAGCCCAGTGCCGTCACGCATCATAATGCCTTCGCTCATCAGCCGATTTGCGCCAAGCACATGAGCAACGGGTACAGCTAGCCCAAGCGCACAGGGGCAAGTTACAATCAACACAGCAATGGCAGTGTAAAGCGATATATGCCAGTCACCACCGGTCCAAATCATCCAGCCTATAAACGCGATCAGCGCAAGAAGATGAACTGCTGGCGCGTAGATTTGCGCCATGCGATCAGCAATACGAATGTAATTGCTGCGGCCCTTTTCTGCCGCTTCCATCATTCGCCGCATTTCAGCCAGAAAAGAACCTTGCGCATCTGTAACAGCTTCAATGTCTATAGGAGCAGTTAGGTTAAGAGTTCCCGCTTCTACCAAATGACCAGTCTCAACGAATACAGTGGCACTTTCACCGGTGACGTGTGAGCGGTCCAAATCACTTTGGCCCTTAATTACTTGCCCATTCACCGGAAATCGCTCTCCAGCGAAAACCCGTAAAATCATACCGGGCCTAATGTCCTTAAGTGCTAGATGGCGCAAACCATCATCTTCTGTCACCAATACACCATCCTTGGCAGAAATTGAAGATAACCGCGCAACCGCGCCGCGCGCTTTGTTTCGCATAAGAAGGTCAAGATACCGGCCGATCAGAAGGAAGAATAGCAGCGTCACACTCGCATCGAAGTAAGCTTCTTTGCCGCCTGTGAGGCTTTCATAAACGCTCATGCCAACAGCGAGTATAACGGCGAGAGAAATCGGAACATCCATATTGAGACGTTTGCCCGTGATCGCCTTTAGTGCCGAATAGAAAAACGGGCGTCCAGAAAATGCAACCGTTGGAATAGCGATCAAACCTGAAATGAGATGAAACAGTTTGGCCGTTTCTGCATCTGCTCCTGACCAGACTGATACAGAAAGCAACATGATGTTAGCCGCGGCGAACCCTGCTATTGCCAGGGCTAACAATAATGACTTTGCCTCTTTCGCATGGTCTGGGCTGGAAACCTCGTCTGCTACATGATTTTCAAAACCCATCCCTTTTAGCGTTTTAGTAGCTTCGACAATGGTGCCTTTGTTAGCTTGCCAAATCACCGATACGGTTTTGAAGGAAAGATTGGCTCGCACTTCTTCCACGAAATTAAGTTTGGCAAGCGCATGTTCAATTTTCGCAATGCAAGCCGCACAATGCATATCTGGCACAACAAATTCGGTTTTGTATCGACCATCTGCCAAAGCAATAGATAATAATTTGATCTGCTCCTGCTCCAAATGTTCAAGTTTCGTAGCAGTTTCTTGCAATTGAGTAGGGTTCATACCAGCCGCAGCGCAACAGCTCATTGAATTCTCCCGTTTCCATTTAAATCAACTAAAAACCGTGCATCACGGCGATAGTTTCGTTTTTCAACATTTCCAGTAATTTTTACGGCCCAAATACCGGGTTGAAGGTTTAGGGACAGCTGTCCAGTATTATTATTATAAGTATCAAAACTGGTTTGCCGATCTTGTTGTTCGAAAGCCGGGCGGCCAATCTGCACCAATAGTTTATTTGCGGGTATTGCGCTGCCAGAAACATCAAAAAGCGTGAAACGCAACACGCCATTCATGTATTCCAAGTCTGAGTATAAACCACTGGCCTTTTGTTCATTGGCCGCAATGAGATCATGATTGAATTGTTGGCTGGCAACATAAGAATTTTTGACCACAAGTCCTGTCCAACTTTTCGAAGCAAGTATCGCCATAGAAAGATTAACCGAAATGATGATGCCAAAAAAACTGATCATTAAAAGTGCCATATGCTTTCCAGTAAAACGAAATGCCTGTTTTTCTACACTCATGGTCCCATCTCCTCTGGCGCATTGAATTTCACCTCTACTGTTTTGCGGTCCAGCCCACCCATCTCTGCAACGTTGAAGGTAAACTCTGTAATTGTGCCGCTAACGCGATGCCGTGGTAAGGTGATAAAAATACGGGCCGATTTCAGCGCGTCCGGTTCCGCTTCAATCACAGCCCAATGATTCTGACTGTCATGCATGCCTTCACCGGTGATGATTGCATCACGCAAGCCACCAATTGTTACAAGAAACTGCTTGGATTCAGCCTTCATATTCAGGATGCGCAGTTCATACCCGTTGCGAATAGAACCATCGCTTAACAAGACAAATTGCGGATTCCGGTCGGCCAACACCTTTACATCTAACCGGTCGCGCAAGACAAGGCTTGTGATTAGCGCAACACCAATTGCAACATAAATTGCCGTATAAACGAGAGTCCTTGTCCGTAAAAAATAACTGGGAGTAAAGCCTTTGATTTTCTCACTTAGGCGTCCAGAAACATCGCGTACATTTTCTGGAATTATTGTCGGCATATGAACGTGCTTACCCGCACCAGCCAAGGCCATATTTGCTTCATAATCATTAAGCGTAGAATAGGCTATCAGGCCTTTTTCAAGGCCCAATCTTTGCATTACTGCATCACAGGCATCAATACAAAGCGCACAGGTAATGCATTCAAGTTGTTGACCATCCCGAATATCGATACCCATGGGACACGCGGCAACGCAGGCATTACAGTCCACACAATCGCCGGTTGGCACACCCTCTTTGCGCATGCGTTTTGCATGCCGTGAACGCGGTTCACCACGCCAGTCATTATAGGTGACAGTGAGCGAATGTTCATCCAACATTGCAGCCTGAATGCGCGGCCAAGGGCACATGTAGGTGCAAACTTGTTCGCGCATCAAACCACCAAATATGTAGGTTGTTGCTGTTAAAAGGGCTACAGAAGCGTAAGCTGTGTAATGTGCCTCCCCGGTCAATAATTCCATTAGCAAGGTTGGTGCATCAGCAAAATAGAAGACCCAGGCTCCGCCGGTTGCGATCGCAATCAGAAGCCAGACAGCGTGTTTCGCGATGCGTTTATAAAGTTTGGAAGCAGACCATGGTTCTGCATCAAGCTTAATCCGTGCATTGCGTTCGCCTTCAAAAAAACGTTCCACAACCAAGAACAGATCGACCCAGACAGTTTGCGGACAGGTATATCCGCACCAAGCGCGCCCAAGCACCGACGTCACCAAAAACAGCCCAATACCGGCCATGACAAGAAGTCCAGCTACATAGAAAAATTCATGTGGCCAGATTTCGATAAAGAAAAAATAAAAGCGGCGATTGGCCAAATCAAGCAGAACAGCCTGATTGGGAAAGCCTTCGCCACGTTCCCAGCGCAGCCATGGAGTGATGTAGTAAATCCCCAAGGTTCCGAACATTACGATCCACTTGAACCGGCGATAGTTTCCGCTTACTCGTTTAGGGTGAATTTTCTTACGCGCTTCATAGAGAGATCGGTTTTCCTTAGAATTAATCGCCTCAGCATCGAAATGTTCGACGCCAAGGTCAAGTTGCCTCAAGGGAGAATCGATAGCGTTCATCATACCTTACTCAGACGCTTCTTCACCGCCGCCAAGGCTATGAACAAACAAAGTGAGTTGTTTAATTACATCATCAGATAAGCGAGTTTGCCAAGGTGGCATCACCCCATGTTGCGGCTGATAAATCTGCGCTTCGATTTTCTCAGCATTACCACCATAAAGCCAGATTGCATCAACCAGGTTTGGAGCGCCTATTTCGCGATCACCAAGACCGTTATTGCCATGACAAGCAGCACAATTATCAGCAAAAATTTCTTCACCAATCGAAGCAAGGCTCTGATCGTAATTGCTGCCGGAAATCTTCAGCAGATATTGTGTAACGCGCTTGATATCTTGACGTTCCAGAATTTCATCTGTTCCAAAAGCCGGCATCACAGAATCCCGTGCGTCGTCATCTTCACCATTGCGAACCCCATGAGCAATAGTAGTGTAAATCGCCTCAAGATCACCGCCCCATAACCAGTCATCATCATTGAGGTTAGGATAGCCGGGTCCACCTTGTGCGCCAGAGCCATGACATTGCGAACAATAAACCTTGTAGTAGGAAGCACCTCCCGCAACTGCAAACCGATTGAGATTAGTATCTGATTGAATATCTTCGAGGCTTTTTTCACGTAATTGCGTAACTTGATCTCGGCGTGCTTCAGCTGCAGTAGCAAGTTCGTTCTTTAATTGAAGGCGATTAGTCTGTCCCGAAATTCCCATAGTGGATTGTTCCCACAACGGTATAGCTGGATAATAGATTACATAGCCCAGTGCAAAAACGATGGTTGCGTAAAAGGTCCATAACCACCAGCGTGGCATCGGATTATCAAGCTCACGAATGCCATCCCATTCATGTCCGGTCGTTTCAACACCGCTTGCTTCGTCAATTTCACGATCAGACATGATCGTCCTCCTTGAACGGAATTTGAGCAATTTCTTCGGCCTGTTTTTTGGAACCGGGACGGAACGTGAAAAATATGACGCAGACGAAAAGTCCAAATAGATACAAAAGACCCCAGCTGTCGGCGAGCTCACGAAAGAGATTGTAATCCATCGGTCTACCTCAGATTTTCATTTTGTTTGTAGGCTTCGAAATCAACAAGCGTGCCGAGCATCTGTAGATAGGCAACAAGCGCATCCATTTCGGTTATTGCCTGCGGGTCACCATCAAAGTCACGAATACTGATTTTTTGATAGCGCTCCTCAAGCCCGTCTGTATCCGCATCCGGATCGGCCTGCGCTTGCAGGTCTGCAAGAGCGTTTGCGATCATCTCCGGCGTATAAGGCACACCAACCACGGCATTGGCCTTCAAATGACCAGCAATATTTTTTGGCAAAAGTTCTGTTTCCGCCAAGAAAGAATATTTCGGCATTATTGATTCCGGCACAACAGACTGCGGATTTTTGAGGTGCTGTACATGCCACTCATCCGAGTAGCGGCCACCTACACGGGCAAGGTCTGGTCCCGTACGTTTAGATCCCCACTGAAACGGATGGTCATACATGCTTTCCGCTGCCAGTGAATAATGTCCATAGCGCTCAACCTCATCGCGGAAGGGACGGATCATCTGACTATGACATACATAACAACCTTCGCGGATGTAGATGTCACGGCCAGCAAGCTCCAGCGGCGTGTAGGGACGCATGCCCTCCACCTTTTCGATGGTATTCTTGACGTAAAAGAGTGGTGCAATTTCCACAATTCCACCGATCAACACAGCAATCAGAGAAAAGACAAACATTAGACTAAGGTTACGTTCAAGCTTTGCATGTTGAGAAAGAAACAACATTGCGTGCTCCTATTCGGCTGGAACGGTGGAAGGGGAAACTGAAGTGACAGTCTCTGGCGTATCGCCACGGATTGTGCGCCAGAAATTATAGACCATCAGAATTGCGCCAGAGAGATACAGCAGACCACCAACTGTCCGCATGACATATTCTGGATGGATGGCGGAGACCGTCTCGATGAAAGAGTTCACAAGGAAGCCCTGATCGTCATACTCGCGCCACATGAGACCCTGGGTAATACCAGCCACCCACATAACCGCAGCGTAAATCACGATACCCAGGGTCGCCAACCACAGATGCCAATTCACAAGCTTCAGTGAATATAGTTGCCTGCGGCTCCACAACTTCGGTACGAGATAATAAAGCGAACCGAACACGATCATTCCGTTCCAACCCAACGCTCCTGAGTGAACGTGACCAATAGTCCAATCTGTGTAATGCGATAACGAATTGACTGACTTGATAGACATGACCGGGCCTTCGAAAGTCGACATGCCGTAGAAAGCAAGACTGATTACAAACATCCGCAATATAGGGTCTGTGCGAAGCTTGTCCCAAGCACCTTGCAGGGTCATCAGACCGTTGATCATGCCACCCCAGGAGGGCATCCACAGCATGATCGAGAACACCATTCCAAGCGTCTGCGCCCAATCAGGAAGTGCTGTATAATGGAGGTGGTGTGGTCCTGCCCAGATATATAGAAAGATCAGCGCCCAGAAGTGAATGATCGACAAGCGATAGGAATAAACAGGACGACCTGCCTGCTTTGGCACAAAGTAATACATCATGCCGAGGAAACCAGCAGTCAGGAAAAAGCCAACTGCGTTATGGCCATACCACCATTGGGTCAACGCGTCCTGTACGCCTGAAAATGCTGAGTAGCTTTTGACACCCAGAAATGAAACCGGCACAGAAGCATTGTTGACCAAGTGCAACATGGCGACGGTCACGATGAAAGAAAGATAAAACCAATTCGCCACATATATATGTGGCTCTTTACGCTTAACTATCGTCCCCATAAAGACAACGAGGTAAGCGACCCAAACAACAGTGAGCCAGATATCTACATACCATTCCGGTTCCGCATACTCTTTGGATTGGGTTATACCGAGCAGGTAACCGGTCGCAGCCATCACGATAAAGAGTTGATAACCCCAAAAGACAAACCAGGCGAGATCACCACCATATAGGCGCGCGCGGCAGGTTCTTTGAACCACGTAGAAGCTTGTGCAAATAAGCGCGTTGCCTCCAAAGGCAAAAATTACGGCGGATGTATGCAACGGGCGCAGGCGCCCAAAATTGAAATATGGTTCAATATTGAGAAAAGGCCACGCAAGTTGCGCGGCAATTACCACACCAACCAGAAATCCTACAATTCCCCAAAAGACAGTAGCAATCACACCAAAACGGATCACGTCATCCATATAAGATGAGCTATCGGTTGCAACAGTTTCTGCACCCGGTGAAACGAATTCGATACGCCGCAATAATACAATTGTACTGCCAACAAGTATGAAGCACAAAATGCCCATATGTACCTGAAACAGATTATCTTTAGAAAATGCAGTCGCCAGTAGAGCAAGAAAAGCTCCAAGTCCGACGATCAAGACTTCCGGTAAATTTTTCATATTTGTTCCCTAACGGGTTAAGCCTGTCACGCATGCAAGTTGACCCGTGGAAAATCGCACAGCCGAAACTCCAAAACTTTGATCCAGATCAATGAAATTGTCGCTTGGGTGAGCCTATTTATTAGTAATTGAAAACTTGATTGCCCAATGGCTCTTCAGGAGAGATTAGATGCATAGCAAATCACAATTAGAAATTACGAATGACCAAACAGAAGTGGTTCAGGGGTTGTTCAAACATCATGCAAAGCAGCTCAGTCTTTGTCAGAGGCTTGAAAGAATTGCTGACAGTCTTCCAAACAATGTGGATAAACAGGAATGTCTTTCGGTTTCATGGCAGATTTATCCGGCTGTGTGTGAAGCCCACCACTTTGAGGAAAATGCTTTGTTCCCTTTGCTTTCGACAGAAGAAGAAAAAATGCCAAACGTTTCAAAGAGCCTGGAGCGACTAAAATTTGAACACTGGGAGGACGAAAGTTCTGCCGAAGATATCAGCGTATCCCTGCGCCAATTAGTTTTCGAACCTTCACAAACTGATTGTGAAAAAACCGCATATATGTTGCGTGGGTTTTTTGAAGGGATGCGCCGCCATCTTGCTTTTGAAAAAGAACATCTCATTTCACTACTGTTGTAGCTGGCTACATTCCATCTTCGGCAATTTCTTCCAGCATACCCATATTCAGAATAACCACCGATTTTCGATCGTTGATTTGAATGATATTCTTCTTCCGTAGGTTTGTGATTTGCCGACTTACAGTTTCTATTGTAAGACCAAGAAAATCCGCAATATCCGCACGTTTCAGCGGTAGTTCAATCTCTATTTCACGTTCTGCTTCCTCACGCTCAGGATCAATATGTTTTGCTATGAGCAGCAAGAAACTGGCGACCTTCTCAAGTGCAGTTTTCCGTCCAAGCGTTAACATCCAATCACGGGCATCATCGAGTTCTCTTAGATGCTGTTCATGGAGCCTTTGCTCCATCTCCGGGGCTTCTTTCATAATACGCTCAAGAACTGATTTCGGAAAAGAACATACCCGGACGTTGGTTGCCGCTTCTGCCGTGATGTTTGAATTCTTAGAAAATGGTCTTCCTAAAAAGTCGGGAGCAAATTGCAGGCCGACAATTTGTTGGCGACCATCTGGGAGAAGCTTGGTTAGTTTGACGACTCCGCTTAGAATATTTGAATAATGATTTTCATCATCACCTGCCGCTTTTAGTTCCATATCCCGACCGTGCGCGGCTTTGGATGTGTACTTACTCAACTCGGTTAGCTGGCTCGGTTCCAATGCCCCGCAAATCCCCCCATGCCTGGCTTCGCAAGACCTGCAGACAACTGGAATATCTGAGTTATGAATGTTCAGACTATTATTTTCTGACATTTGGCGCTGTAAATTCTCCAACCTCATTGTTGCGGTAGCGCAAGCCAACATTGATTTGCAACTCCGTCCATTACAAAGATATCACATATTTACTGGGTCTATCAGTAAACTTGAAAAATTTAAGTTGGGGTGGTTGTAAGATTTTAAATGAATATTGTCGCGCG
>JBCCBE010000075.1:0-16028 GCA_039814425.1 Pseudomonadota bacterium | reverse complement strand
CCAGGTGAATCCAAATAGTATCAGGCGTCCGAAAAACGACCCATAAATCCCATTTACTAATTCAAAGGCGGCTGGTGAAACTGCTGCGGCAAATATCCACAAGACAAACAACACCGTACCGCCATAAAGTGCCACACCGGTAACGCGATGCATGATCGACATAACCATAGTTGGAATGGGTCTATAAATTGACAGGTGCGGGGAAAGCGGACGCTTGTCATGCATCGTCGCATCAGACATGTAATTCTCTCCAAAATGAATGACTGAACGCAGAGTCATTGATTTATTGATAGAGTGCTCGTCACAATTCGTCAAAACCTACTTTGGTAAAAGCTTTGATAAATCGCCGCACTCTAAGCCCCAAAGTTTCTAATCAAGGAGCCATGAGTTAAGTTATTTAACCCGATTGCCTTTCGGTTTTGTAAATGCCTTGTCTGATTGTTTGAGTGTGCTAGGCAGGGGCAAGGGGTCTGCCTTTGTTATCTGTTCTGATTACTATTCTGCCGGTTTTTCTGATTCTAGGTGCCGGATATTTCATTGGTCGAATTCGATATTTGCCTGATAGCGTTGCTGATGGGCTTAATGCCTATGCATTAAAGGTTGGCGTGCCGATCCTACTGTTTCTGGCGATGTATAGGCTGGATTTTTCCAGAGCCTTTGACTGGCAGATGTTACTGAGTTTCTATGTTGGTGCAGTATTCAGTTTTTATTGTGGCATAATAATTTCCCGCGCGTTTTGGGGCAGGAGACCGGGCGAATCGGTAGCCGTTGGATTTTGTGCGGTGTTCTCGAACACGCTTTTGATCGGGTTCCCTATTGCCCAGCTGGTTTTTGGCGATACGATTCTCGCGCCAGTGTTTGGCATCGTGGCGCTGCATGCTTCCCTGCTTTACACACTTGGGATGACAACCATGGAATTTACCCGTCAGGACGGAAGGCCCCTGATGGAAACCTTAAAAGCTGCATTTACCTCTGTCATGGCAAACCCGCTCATGGTCGGCATTGTCATTGGCCTACTTTTTAATCTGTTTAACATCCCTTTGTTTGGTGCATTGGAAAATGCGCTTGATATGATCAAGGCAACTGCAATTCCGGTTTCACTGATGGGAATTGGCATTGCCCTAAATCGTTACTCGATCAGCAAGGAATTTGCTGAAACGATAATGGTTTGTTTTTTGGCGATGTTTATCCATCCGGCAATTACCTTTGTGCTTGCTTATTATGTTTTTGATCTTGATATTTTGTTCGTACAAGCGGCTGTAGTTTTGGCAGCAATGCCACCAGGCATGAATATTTATGTTTTTGCCAACCTTTATCAGCGTGCGCTTGGACTTGCCGCTTCTACTCTGATCATTGGAAATGTGATTGGTGTGTTCACCATTCCGCTATGGCTGATTTTGCTACAATCGCTTTAGACTTGGATCGTTATATGTGCTGATGCATTGATCAGCGATCTTGCTGGACCGACCAGACAAAAGATAAAGAAGCGCAGCAGAATTGTAGTTAATCCCGAGGGTGTTTTCTCAAAGGCTGATGATGTGGTCGGGTTGGAGTTTTTGCCTCAAACACATCGTCCCAATTCCACCGAGCCCGTGACCTATGGCTCCAGCTCAGTGTCCCAGTAGAGAAAATCCATCCAGCTTTCATGTAAATGGTTTGGAGGAAACTTGCGCCCGTTTTTGTGCAGGCTTTCGACCGTCGGTATAACCGGTTTCTGACGTGGAAACATGTCTGCTTCTTTGGGTAGTTTGTTGCCCTTGCGCAGATTACAGGGTGAACAGGCTGCACATACATTTGTCCAGCTGGTTATCCCGCCCTTCGAGCGGGGTATAACGTGATCAAAGGTTAACTCACCTTTGCCACCACAATATTGACATTCAAATCTGTCGCGCAGAAATACATTAAATCGGGTGAAAGCAGGTGTTGAAGAAGGCCTGATATAGTTTTTCAGACTAACAACGCTTGGCAATGGCATTTGAAAAGACGGGCTAGAAACGGCGAAATCATATTCAGCGACGATATTCACTCGATCCAGAAATACTGCCTTGATGGCATCCTGCCAGGACCATAAAGACAGTGGATAATAACTTAAAGGCCTGAAATCGGCATTCAAAACTAGGGCCGGATGCGCTTCCGGTGACACGTGGATCGTCACAAACCCCTCCTTTTTACGAATCGGATAATGGGTTTGATGCTTTGATCGCAACTTAATGTGACACGTCTATAACAACTGCAAGTTATTGTCTTGAAAGCGCTATCTCCCTGGAACCTGCTTTGCTTTTTCCATTTTTTTAGATGGCTGAAGCATTTTCACCCTGTTTTACACGACCATAATAGTCCCAAAAAAGCCGGGCGGCTATCCCCCGCAAAGGCGTCCAGCGTTCTGCATAGACGCGGGCCTCTTTTGCCTCGGGGCGCTTTTCCAGTTGAAGGGCGCGTTTAACGCCTTCCTGAAGCGCAATATCACCGGCCGGGAAGATGTCCGCATGCCCTAACACAAGCAACAGATAAACTTCTGCTGTCCAAGGGCCAATGCCTTTTAGGGCTGTCAGATGCTCAAATGTTTCTTCTGCGGGCAAATCTGCCAGAGCATTGATTGGAAACCTACCATCAACAATCGCAGCAGCAAGTCCGCTTAAACAGGCCTGCTTGGCGCGCGTTAATCCCATCGCAACCCAGACCGGCTGGCCTGCAGCCAGAAAATCTTCGGCTGTTGGTTGTTCCAACATCTGGATAAACCTTCCGTAAACTGCATCGGCGGATATTTTTGAGACCTGTTGGGCAATAACAATATGTGCCAGACCTTTAAATCCGGGTTCATTAAACCGATTAGGAAGTTTTCCGTTTGGGGCAACCATGTGTTTTAGCGCTGGATCAAGCTCCAAAAGCTGCGCCAGCGCTTTGCCCAACTCTTTTTCATTGGTAGCACGTTTTAATAGGTTGCCAGGCGAATTCATGCGCTTTTCAGAACCGAAGTTTGGGTTGGCATGCAAAGCTTTTTGCGTTGAGGAGATAGCGGGATGCCTTTTTGCGATCTTTCGGTTTCTGGCAACACATCCATACTTGGCCAGATGCCTGTGGAAAGAGCGTTTGCATACCCATCGCTTAGTCCTGCCCTGGAGATTTCTTTGACGGTGGTTTGAAATTCATATTCGACGGCATGAGTTTCGATGATCAATTCACCGCTTTTGTGGATAATAGATGCGCACCAGACACGTGCTGTCCCATCATTCGCAGGCATTCCAGCTGCACCAGAGTTAAGCCAAAGCTTGTTGCCTGTTGTGCGGATAAACGGAATTCCAGAATGACCAACAATATAGCCTGCCAAGTCCGGTTCAAGTGTTGCAAATTCAGGCTGGGTAATCATTGCTTCAAGATCAGAGGCAAAGACAAACTGATTAATACGTGCCGGTGTCGCGTGTGTAACCAGAAAATTCATATCATAGAGTGAGACAAGCAATTGCTTTGGTAGGTCACCCATCCAGGCGATTGTTTCAGCTGAAAGGCTTTGCTGGCAAAATCGGTACCATTCCTCTGAAAGTGTGCTGCAACTGGAGCCTTCTTCAAAACCGCAACCACAATCTGCCCGGTCATTTGCCAGTGATTCTTCGCAATTGCCCATAATGCATGTGATGTTTGAACTTCTTATAAAGTCCGCCGTTTCCTGGGGTTGACCACAATAGGCAATCATATCGCCGGTAAAGACCATCTGATCGTTTGAAAAGCCGAGAGATTTAGCTTTCTCGAAAATCGCCTGTGTTGCCTGAAGATTGCTGTAGGTGCCGCCAAATACAAACAGTTTTTCATCCACATATTTTGTTTTCAGTTTATTCATTTGGTTTTCTCATGGAAGTGGTGGCCTAACTCAGCTATTCAGGAAAAGCTTCGTTAACAGGAATCAGAAAGCTGTAAGATTTTGTGTAGGGTCTTGAACAAAAGAATCAATGAAAAAGAAGTGTCAACGCGATGACATTTTCAATTCCAAATACTGCGCATGAGTTTCTGGTTCTGCTGGTTCCGTTTCTCACGCTTGCGCTTGGAATGGGCTTTTTCCTAGCACCAAAGCGGATATTTCGGTTTATGGGGCTGCAGCCTATAGATGGTCGTCGGGAAGCAATTGGAGAAGGGCGGTCAAGCTTTGCAGGTGCGATGATCGCACTTTCCCTGGCCTGTCTCATGCTTCAGGAGCCGCTGGCACTTCAGCCAGGCTTAAATTTCATGCTGGCCGCAGCTTGGACGATTTCTGCGATCGGACGGGTTTTGCAGATGACACTTGACGGTGCCTGGCGGCGAAAACGTATCCAGGTGCGTTTTATTATTGCTGTTGGTCTCGCGGCGATGGCTGTTTCGGTCACCAATGTTCCGATATTTGTTTGTGTTGATTACTTTAATACAAGTTGCGCTTTGCCGGGAAACACCAGGGAATGGTTTTTGTCTCTGCTGGCGCTGTTGATGTTCGGCCTTGGATTGATTGCCTTGTTTATCCCAGGGCTTGCACTGCGAATCATGTTTTTAGAGCCGCGAAAAAATACTCCCTTTGCTCGCGGTGAGCCGCGTGGAACGCTGGCGGGGCTCTATATGGCAATTGGCGGTACCTATCTCTTGCAGCCACAACCAATCGATTTTACCGCCCTGGTGCTGGGCGCAGCATGGCTTTTTACTGGAATCGGCCGGTTGGTTTCTATTATTTTTGACCGGGGTTGGACGGTTTATAACGTTGTAGCGTTTGTTTTTGAAGCAGGCGTAGGGTTAATCGCCATCGGATTTGTGTTGGGCTGGTTGTGAGTTTCAGAATTTCAGGCTTATTAGCAATTGGTCTAATGCGACAAACAAATTCAAACTTTTTTGCTTAGATTGTTGCGAGTCTAAATAGCCTATGCTACGCAACCCTCGATTTGGAGCGGCTTGGGGCACCTGGACCGTTTCGAAGGCTTGTGAATTTCAATTCAATCGGCATTACATAGAAGCCGTCCGGTAACTATGGTCGAATGCATCACGGAAAAGAATTATAAGTGGCAACTTCCGCATCAATGACTTCCGGCGTTACAGCGAGATATGCCTCGGCATTGTTTGATCTTGCGGTAACCGCGAAAAAGATTCCGGCTGTTGAAAAAGACTTGGAACGCTTTGACCAGCTTGTACAGGGCAGCAAGGATTTAGATCGCCTTATTAAGTCGCCGGTTTTTTCAGCCGATGATCAGTTCAAGGCAATCGACGCAGTTTTAACGAAAGCCAAAATTTCTGGTCTTGTAGGCAACTTTGTGCGTGTGGTTGCGCGCAATCATCGCCTGTTTGCAATGCCGGGCATGCTTTCAGCTTTTAGAAAACTCGCTGCGGCTCACCGTGGCGAGGTCGCAGCAGAGGTGACCGTTGCAAAAGCGCTCACTGCTGCTCAAACCAAAGAATTGAAGGCAGCATTGAAAAGTGTTGTCGGCAAGGACGTTGCAATTAATGCAAATGTTGATCCGTCGATTATCGGCGGAATGATCGTGAAAGTTGGTTCGAGGCAGATTGATACCTCGATTAGAACCCGTCTTTCTTCAATAAAGCTCGCGCTCAAAGAGGTCGGCTAAATGGATATTCGTGCAGCGGAAATTTCCGCAATCTTAAAAGATCAGATCAAAAATTTTGGCAAGGAAGCCGAAGTTTCAGAAGTAGGACAAGTGCTTTCCGTCGGTGACGGTATTGCGCGTGTTTACGGCTTGGACAATGTTCAGGCTGGTGAACTTGTGGAATTTCCTGGTGGTATTGCCGGGATGGCCTTGAACCTGGAAACCGACAATGTCGGTGTTGTTATCTTCGGTGATGACCGTTCTATTAAAGAAGGCGACACTGTTAAACGTACTGGTTCGATTGTTGACGTACCGGTTGGTCCTGAACTTCTGGGGCGCGTCGTTGACGGCCTTGGTAACCCGATTGACGGTAAAGGTCCGATCAAGTCAAAGAAACGTTCCCGGGTAGATGTTAAGGCGCCAGGCATTATGCCGCGCAAATCTGTGCATGAGCCAATGGCGACAGGTCTAAAGGCGATTGATGCACTTATTCCGGTTGGACGTGGTCAGCGTGAACTTGTGATTGGTGACCGCCAAACTGGTAAAACAGCGATTATTCTTGATACTTTCCTGAACCAGAAAACTGCTCATGATGAAGATCGTGATAATGACAAGCTTTTCTGTGTCTATGTTGCGGTTGGTCAAAAGCGCTCAACAGTTGCTCAGTTCGTGAAAGTACTCGAAGAGCGTGGGGCAATGGAATACTCTATTGTGGTTGCAGCAACCGCATCTGACCCGGCTCCGATGCAGTTTCTGGCACCGTTCTCCGGTTGTGCGATGGGAGAATATTTCCGCGATAATGGCATGCATGCTCTGATCGGTTATGATGACCTTTCCAAGCAGGCCGTTGCCTATCGCCAGATGTCACTACTGCTTCGTCGTCCGCCAGGTCGTGAGGCTTATCCGGGTGATGTTTTCTATCTCCATTCCCGTTTGCTCGAACGCTCTGCAAAATTGAATGAAGACAATGGTGCGGGCTCTCTTACAGCTCTGCCGGTTATTGAAACACAGGGTAACGACGTTTCGGCGTTTATTCCAACAAACGTTATTTCAATCACGGATGGCCAGATCTTCCTTGAAACAGACCTGTTCTTCCAAGGCATTCGTCCTGCTGTGAACGTTGGTCTTTCGGTTTCTCGTGTGGGTTCTGCAGCGCAGGTTAAAGCGATGAAACAGGTTGCTGGTTCTATTAAAGGTGAATTGGCCCAGTATCGTGAAATGGCTGCGTTTGCGCAGTTTGGTTCTGACCTTGATGCCTCAACACAGCGTCTTTTGAACCGTGGTTCGCGTCTGACAGAATTGCTCAAGCAACCTCAGTTCTCTCCACTTAAAACGGAAGAACAGGTAGCTGTAATTTTTGCAGGTGTGAATGGTTTTCTTGATGATCTTGCAATTAGCCAGGTTGGTCCGTTTGAAGAGGGTCTACTTGCATCCATGCGTACCGATCATAAAGAACTTCTTGCTGAAATCGCTGACAAGCAGGCGCTTGATGATGATCTTACCGGCAAGTTACGGTCTGCAATCGAATCTTTTGCCAAGGGCTTTGGCTAAGAAACATTCTTGAAAGGGCTCTGAACGGACACCGATATGGCAAGTCTCAAGGAACTTAGAAATCGCATTGCGTCTGTTAAAGCGACGCAGAAAATTACCAAAGCGATGCAAATGGTGGCGGCGGCAAAGTTGCGCAAGGCACAACAGGCTGCAGAGGCGGCACGCCCGTACTCTGAGCGGATGGCGAAGGTACTTGCAAATATTTCCGCTGGTATGGAAGGTCGGGAAGACGCACCGCGTTTAATGACCGGTACCGGAGGCGATCAGCGGCATTTGTTGCTGGTTGCGACTGCTGAACGCGGTCTTTGTGGTGGATTTAACTCCTCCATTGCGCGGCTTGCGCGCGACAAGGCCCGCGCTTTAATGGGTGATGGCAAGGACGTGAAAATTCTTTGCGTTGGTAAGAAGGGCTATGATGCTCTGAAGATGGAATTTTCTTCCGTTCTTATGGAGCCTATTACGTTTCGAGAAGTTAAGAATGTAGGCTTTAACGAAGCAAATCAGGTTGGCACCAATGTGCTTTCCATGTTTGATGAAGATGCATTTGATATTTGTACACTGTTCTACTCAGAGTTCGAATCTGTCATCAGCCAAATTCCGACAGAACAACAGCTGATTCCAGCCAATGTTGTTTCTTCTGAACAGGGCGATGATGCATCCGCTGAAGACATTGCCTATGAATATGAGCCCGATGAAGAAGAGCTTTTGAAAGATCTTCTGCCGCGCAACATCAAGGTACAGATTTTCCGCGCAATTTTGGAAAATGCTGCCTCTGAACAGGGTGCGCGTATGTCGGCGATGGATAACGCCACCAGAAATGCTGGCGAAATGATTGATAAACTGACCCTGAGCTTTAACCGCCAGCGTCAGGCACAGATTACAAAAGAACTGATTGAAATTATCTCGGGCGCAGAAGCGCTTTAAAACCGGAGAAACTGTAATGGCAAAAGCAGCAACGAAAAAAGCACCGGCAAAGAAAGCCGCAGCCAAGAGTGGAGCCGGCAAGGTTTCACAGGTAATCGGAGCGGTTGTTGACGTTCAATTCGACGACCATCTGCCGGAAATTCTGAACTCATTGGAAACCGACAATAACGGCCAGCGTTTGGTTCTTGAAGTTGCACAGCATTTGGGTGAAAACACAGTGCGTACAATTGCGATGGACTCAACAGAAGGTCTTGTTCGCGGACAGGCAGTCGCCGATACTGGCCAACCTATTCAGGTTCCTGTTGGTGAAGAAACACTTGGTCGCATCATGAACGTTCTTGGAGAACCAGTTGATGAAGCAGGCCCTCTAAAAACAAAATTAACTCGCGCAATTCACGCATCTGCTCCTGAATATGTTGAACAATCAACGGAGTCAGAAATTCTTGTTACCGGTATTAAGGTTGTGGATCTTCTTGCACCTTATGCTAAGGGCGGTAAAATTGGCCTGTTTGGCGGTGCTGGTGTTGGTAAGACCGTTCTGATTATGGAATTGATCAATAACATCGCCAAGGCGCATGGTGGTTACTCTGTATTTGCTGGTGTTGGTGAGCGTACCCGTGAAGGAAACGATCTATATTGGGAAATGGTCGAATCTGGCGTTAACAAAGAGGGTGGCGGAGAAGGTTCAAAAGCTGCACTTGTTTACGGTCAGATGAATGAGCCCCCAGGTGCGCGTGCACGGGTTGCACTTTCTGGTCTTACGGTTGCGGAACACTTCCGTGATGAAGGGCAGGACGTTTTGTTCTTCGTTGATAATATCTTCCGCTTTACCCAGGCTGGTTCTGAAGTGTCTGCGCTTCTTGGCCGTATTCCTTCTGCGGTGGGTTATCAGCCGACACTTGCAACCGACATGGGTTCCATGCAGGAGCGGATTACTACAACAACCAAAGGTTCGATTACATCAGTGCAGGCGATTTATGTTCCTGCGGATGACTTGACTGACCCGGCTCCTGCTACCTCATTTGCTCACTTGGATGCGACAACGACATTGAACCGTTCAATTGCTGAAAAAGGTATTTATCCTGCGGTGGATCCGCTGGATTCAACATCACGCATGATGGACCCGCAAATTGTTGGTGACGAGCATTACGATGTTGCCCGTCAGGTGCAGGAAGTTCTGCAGCGTTATAAGGCACTTCAGGATATTATTGCTATTCTGGGCATGGACGAATTGTCAGAAGAAGACAAACTTACTGTTGCCCGTGCCCGTAAGGTTGAGCGTTTCTTGTCACAGCCATTCTTTGTTGCGGAAGTATTTACTGGTTCTCCGGGTAAGCTTGTTGCACTTGAAGATACGATTAAAGGATTTAAGGGTCTGGTTGCAGGTGAATATGATCATCTTCCGGAAGCTGCATTCTACATGGTTGGCTCAATTGATGAGGCGATCGAAAAGGCTCAAAAGCTCGCAGCAGAAGCTGCATAAATTTAGTGGTAGACCGCGTTGAAGAGTTAAGCCTCAATGACGCGATCAACCAGAAATGCCCGTGGTCAGGAAAACCAGTTTCGGCGGATTCTCTGACCTTGTATAAGGGCAACACTGTTGGATTTTGTAATCCCGGTTGTCGGGACAAGTTTGAAAAAGCGGTAGATATGTTTGACGCTGCCATTTCAGACTAACAGAGGCGAAAGACTGATCAATGGCTGAAGCGTTTTCATTTGAGCTTGTTTCTCCAGAAGCACTTGTACTTTCAGGTGAGGCGAGCGAGGTAGTTGTGCCAGGTACAGAAGGGTATTTTACTGTTCTTGCCAATCATGCCCCGTTAATGTCTACCGTCAAGCCGGGTGTTGTAACTGTGAAGATGGCTGACGGAAATTCTGATGATGTTTTTGTCCGAGGCGGATTTGCGGACGTGTCTCCTTCCGGTTTTACCTTGCTTGCTGAGTATGCTGTCTCGCTTTCTGATCTTGATATGAATGATCTTGAGCAACAAATCACCAACGCGCGTGAAGATGTTTCAGACGCAGACACCGATGATAAGCGGCAGAAAGCAGAAGTGGCCCTGGCCCAGTTGGAAGAAAGTCGCGATGCAATTAATGCAGCCAAAGGTGTTGCCGCGCATTAAGATCGTATTTGTCTTTCCTGATGCTGTATATTTCCTAAAGGTACGTTGTTTTACCCGCCATAACCGGCGGGTTTTTCAATTTGGATTGATAAAAATGTGGAATTAGAGGTGTTGCAAAAATTGCATCGTCTATTCAAAATTTTAGCAGCAGACAGCAACAGTTTAATTTTCTATTAATATTACAGCTTCCGCAAACCCCGAAAACTCCGGCCCTCCAGCCAAAAGTTTTCAAATCTGCATCTCCTCCAAGTCACGCAAAATAGGGGCAAGTGGGAGCCCCAATTTTCCCAAACTTTGTACATAAAAATGTCGTGGGCTTTATACCACTGTCATAATCATGCTTCAATTTTCTCAAATCAAGGATCCACTACCTTAGGAGAAGGCATACGATGGTAAAGCACCATGACCTTTCATTCGATGAGTTTGATGAAATTGATACCGATCGTCCAAAAGTTGCAGAGTTTGACGTTATTGTTGAACGTGCGATTTCAAGACGGGGATTTCTAGCAGGTGTCTTAACAGTAGGTGCAAGCGCGTTTTTGACCGGTATTGCTCCGATGGATGCAAAGGCTGACACTTTCCCTCGGTTTGGTTTTAAGCCCGTAGATGCAAATAGTGCAGATACAATCACGCTTCCTGAAGGCTATAACTGGCAAGTCGTCGCAAAATGGGCAGAACCGATTTATGACAATAGTGGAGAGTTTGATCCACAGTCACGAGGTACAGCTGATAGTCAGGCTCTGTCATTTGGGGACAACAATGATGGTATGGCTGTCTTTAGTAAAAACGGCAGGCTTCTGCTGGTCGTCAATAATGAATACGTCAATCGCAGCATAATCTTTGGAAATCGAGAGTCCGGTCTTCCGGAAACCGATGATGATATTCTGAAAGGCATGTTGGGTCATGGCGTCAGCCTGGTTGAAATCGTAAAGCGGGATGGCGAATGGCAGATTGTCCGTGGTTCAAAGCTTAATCGTCGCATCACACCGCAGGATGAAATTGAAATCTCAGGACCAGCCAGTGGCAATGATTTGCTCAAAACAGCTGCCGATCCTACCGGCACGAAAACCCTAGGCACATGGAACAATTGCGGTAATGGCCGCACCCCCTGGGGTACTTATTTGACATGCGAAGAAAACTTCAATGGTTACTTTTCTTCTAGTGCAGAAACATATGAACCGACGCCCGATCAGATCCGATATGGCTTGAAGGATAAAGACTGGGGTTATAATTGGGCTCAAATAGATGAGCGTTTTGATTTGGCCAAACATCCCAACGAACCACATCGCGCCGGCTATGTGGTTGAGATTGATCCATTCAATAACTCAAAGCCTGCTAGGAAACTCACCGCACTTGGCCGTTTTAAACATGAAAATGCAGAGGTTGTTTTAGCGCCAAATGGCCAGGTAGTCGTTTATATGGGTGATGACGAACGTGGTGAATTTATCTACCGATTTGTGAGCAAATACAAATTTTCCCAGCAGGGTGACAATAGCTCACTTCTTGATGACGGCACTTTATACGCTGCCCGCTTCAATGAGGACCAGTCCGGTGATTGGCTGGCGTTAACGCCAGAAACCACTGGTCTATCTTCGCAAGCGGAAATCTGCATTCGAACGCGCATAGCTGCTTCTGCAGTTGGAGCAACTACTATGGATAGACCCGAATGGGTTGCAAGCAACCCCAGGAAGGCCGAAGTTTATTGCGCACTAACCAACAATAAGAACCGCGGTATCAAACCCAATGCCGGGGGTGATGAAACCCCGGTGGGTGGACCCAACCCGCGTCCGGCGAACAGGTATGGACAGGTGGTCCGGTGGATACCACAGGGCGGTGACCACACATCCGACAGGTTTAATTGGGACCTTTTTGTGCTTGCAGGAAACCCTGGTGTGCATGGTAATACGGATCCGAAGGCTGGCACCAGAAATGTCACGACCGCCAATATGTTTAATTCCCCTGATGGTCTGGCGTTTGACAATTATGGTTTTCTTTATATCCAAACGGATGGGAAGTATTCAAACGAAGGCGACTTTGAAGGCATGGGCAATAATCAGATGCTCATCGGAGACACGGTTACCGGTGCCATTGAACGCTTTCTGGTTGGACCAAAGGAATGTGAAGTAACCGGATTGGCCTGGAGTACGGATCGTCGAACAATGTTTGTTGGCATTCAACATCCCGGTGAGCGCGGTGACAGTTCTTGGCCGGATGGTGGTGATATGCCGCCACGATCAGCGGTCATAGCAATTGAACGCGATGATGGCGGAATAATCGGCTGAAGGACTTGATCTTGCCGATTATACCATTTCAATGTGGCGTTATCGATTTACGGATACTTAGGTAATTGGTTGATGGACGACGCTGATTGGAAAAACCGTAGCCATTAATTCACAACGAAAACGCCCCCACATTCAAATGAATGCAGGGGCGTAAAAACACGTACCAGTGTCAGTATTTACTGGTCCCGCAACTCACGACGCAGGATTTTACCAACATTTGTCTTTGGCAGATCATCCCGGAATTCAATGAATTTTGGATGCTTGTAATTGGTAAGCCCCTGGGCGCACCAATCCTTAACATCCTTTTCGGTAAGATCCGGATTGGACTTTACTACAAAGAGTTTCACAACTTCACCGGAATGTTCATGGGGAACGCCCACGGCAGCTGCTTCCAAGATGCCTTCATGCCCAACAGCGACTTCTTCAATTTCATTTGGATAAACGTTAAACCCGGAAACCAGGATCATGTCCTTCTTGCGGTCTACAATTTTGGTTTGACCACTTTCGTTCATGAAGCCCATATCGCCGGATTTGAAAAATCCGTCATCGCTCATCACTTTGTCAGTCTCGTCCTGACGGTTCCAATAGCCGGCCATGACCTGAGGACCACGAATACAGATTTCGCCAACCTCTCCGAGCGGTACATCCTTGCCGTCCTCATCCCTAATCGCGATTTCTGTTGAGGGAAGCGGCAAACCAATGGTGCCTGAGAATTTATCAGCATCAAACCGGTTTGCCGTCGCAACTGGTGATGTTTCAGAAAGCCCGTAGCCTTCTGAAATATTGCACCCCGTCAATTCCTGCCAGCGTTCGGCAACGGGTTGTTGAACAGCCATGCCACCCCCAAGGGTCAGCTTCAACTTGCTAAAGTTGAGGTTTTTAAAGTCATCATTGTTCATTAGCGCATTAAACAGCGTGTTGAGACCTGGGAATACGTCGACTTCCCAATTTTTAAGCTCTTTCACGAAACCGGGTATATCCCGCGGGTTCGGAATCAACACGTTGTGGGCGCCAAGTCGCATGCCCATGATCATGTTCACTGTAAGCGCGAAGATATGATAAAGTGGCAATGCACAAATATAAACAGGTCTTTCTGGCAGATCCGGGATTGCTTTCAACCACTCATCGTTTTGAGCAGCATTTGAAAGCACATTACCGTTGAGAAGGGTAGCACCCTTGGAAACCCCGGTCGTGCCGCCGGTATACTGAAGAAAGGCAACATCATTGTGGCCGGTTTCAACCGGGCTTAGTGTTGCACCTGATTCCAGAACTGACTTGAATGTATGATGTCCGGGAAGGTTCCAATCGGGAACCATTTTCTTAACCTTGCGTACTACAAAATTAACAAGCATGCCTTTCAGGCCACCCAACATATCGCCCATGCTGGTAACGACATAATGTTCAACCGGAACCTTGTCCTTTACCAATTCAGCGGTCTTCGCAAAATTCTCGATCACGAAAAGTGCCTTTGCGCCACTGTCTTTAAGCTGATGCTCTAACTCGCGTGGCGTGTAAAGCGGGTTGACGTTAACTACCGTATAACCCGCCCGCAAAATCCCGGTCAGTACAACTGAATACTGAAGGATATTTGGCATCATGATTGCAACCCGGTCACCTTTTTGCAATCCTTTTGCCTGAAGCCAGCCGCCTACCGTTGCAGATATACGTTCTACGTCGGAATAGTTGATGGTTTTGCCCATACAGCTAAACGCAGGATTAGAGCCATAGGTGTGACAAGAACTTACAATCAGATCAGCAATCGATTGATGTTCTAGTTCAGAAATATTTTCAGATACACCGGGTGGGTATGAAGCCAGCCAAATACGGTCTATTTTCTTGGAACTTTTCTTTTTTGCAGGTGCTTTCTTAGCTGGCTTCTTAGCTGCCATGTTGTATTCCCCTCTCTTGAAAACCAGTCACGGTGAGGCTTTTCAAAGTTGCAGCCTCCATTTATCGGACGAAAGTATAAACTTGTGACGTTAACGTCAATGGCTTCAGTGCGGATGATCTATCTCGAAAGCGCTGAACTGTCTTTTAATGTAAAACAAACGAGTAATCCAACCACACAACTTGCAAATATGAGTTGAAATCCTGTCTGAAAGTTTTCTGGTGTGTAAATCGGAGCTCCAATATTATTCGTGGTCCCGTTCCAGAACTTGTCGAGGATGTAACCGACGCCTGGTTGCAGGACCGCACCGGAAGCAACAGTGAGGGAATTTACAACCCCGGTCACTGCTCCGCCTATCTGCGGTTGAGAGTTTTCTCTTGCAAGGGCAAACGAAACTGCCATGCATGCACCGCTACCTCCGATGATTATCAATATCAGGATGGTTACTGGTAGCGGCATGGAAGGGATAAAGGTGATCGCACCGGTTGCAATTGTCAGGATTGAAATTCCAGAGAGCAAAATTGGTTTGCGTTTCTCAATCCGATCAGAAAGCCATCCGGAAAAAGGTGCGAAGATAGCCCAACTGATCAATAAAGAAGAAACAAGTGTTGCGGCGTAAGGGCCTTCTAGTCTATAGGCCGCCATTAGATAGGGAGGCCCCCAAAGGCCACCTAGAGCAAGCATTGGTCCAGACATGGTGGAGGCAACGATTGCTACCTTCCAAACTTCCAGGGAGCCGAAAGCATGTTTAAGGTTCCGTCCCAATTGCCTCCAGGTTATTGTTAGCTTGTCCTGCTCTTGCGCTTCTTCCGGTGCATTGCGAACGAATAGAAAAATAGCACTCGCGAGTAGGATGCTGAAGCCGCCTAATCCCCAAAGTGCAGTTCGCCATCCGTAGGTTTCCACAAATGCCGAAAGCGGTCCTTGGGCCAGGACGCCACTGATCATGCCAAAAAACATCACAAGACCTGCCAGAAAAGCAAATCGTTGTGGCGGGAACCATTTAGAGGCTATTGCCAGGGTGCTCAAAAAGCCAACGGCAGAGCCAATTCCGATTAAAACCCGCCCGATATAGGCAAAACTGACCGTTTCCGCGGTTGCAAATATTATCGACCCGATCCCTGCAATCGTAAGTGCGATTGTAAGCAAGGCGCGCGCGCCATAGCGGTCCAAAAGGACGCCAAGAGGCACTTGCATCAATACGTAAGGATAAAAGTAAAGTGCTGATAATGTACCCAACACTCCGGCGCTGATCGAAAATTCAACCATGAGTTCGGAGACCATGACGCTTGGTGCAACGCGTTGAAAAAACGCATAGCCAAATGTCAAAGCCGTTAAGCACCAGATGAACCAGGCGCGTTTACTGCCTATTTGTGAAGCCTTTTCTGTTGGGCTCACCCCGGCTATCCGAGGTGCTTGGCATGCCAGGCGATATGATCTGCCATAAAGCTTGAGATAAAGTAGTAGGAATGATCATACCCGTCATGCATATTGAGGGTCAGTTCTATCCCTGCATTCTTGCAAGCTTCTTCCAGCAAATGCGGTTTCAGGCTTGCCTCCAGAAATTCGTCTGCGGATCCCTGATCGGCTAATAGGGCAGGAAATTTATTGCCATCCTCTATCAAGGATACGGTGTCATAAGCCCGCCAGGCCGCTTCATCTGGGCCAAGATATTTGCTGAATGCGTTTTGGCCCCACTCGGTTTGTG
>JBCCBE010000037.1:0-27181 GCA_039814425.1 Pseudomonadota bacterium | reverse complement strand
CAGAATTGGTTTTGCGGATGTCGGAACGATCGCGAAACCTAGCGCAAGGGGGTTATGAACCACATCGCTACCTCGAATGTTGAACAACCAGGCAAGAGAAGCGGGGTCTGTCAACAAGCACAGTTCGCAGGATTGTTCAGTAATTTTCGATTGGATGTTCTGGATTTTTGCCTGTGCGGATTTTCCCGCATAGTTTTCTGGATGCAGTTTCAAACTGCCAAGTGGCGCATCTGGCTGATCGAGCCATATCTGGTCTATCAGATTTGCTACGGGTTTTAATTTGGCCCCCGATTTAGCCGCAGATTTTTCAAATGTCTCCAGCTGTTTTGCGGTAATAAGCCAAGGGTCGTATGCGATCACATCTTCTGTGCTTGTGTTCTTTGCAAGCCAGGCCGACGGAGGATTATCGATCAGGCTTTCCGGCGTAAAGGCATCCGGGTCGGTTTGCTCGCGAACCTGTAGCGTGTATCGACCATCCACAAATACGTAACAGTCACTCAGGGTTGCTATTGCGAAACCTGCAGAGCCGCTAAACCCTGTTAGCCAGGCAAGGCGCTCAGCGCGTTCTGGCAGGTATTCGTTTTGGTGTTCATCCGCATGAGGAACCAAAAAGGCGGTGACGCCTGCTTTATCCATCACCTTTCGAAGTTCAGCTAATCGTTCAGGCCCCATTTCCGGGTTGGACGTTGAAGTGAAGGATTGAAACATAAAGATGACCTCTGGAGCATGATACCCTTAATGAATGCTTGCCGTTGCTATGCAATGAATGCAAGGCTTGTATGCATAGCTTTGCATTCAAATTGAGCATTTTCTTCCCATATATCTATTGTGCTTGGGGCATCTAATCCAGTCGGAAGGAAAATCACAATGGCATTCTTTAACACACTCGGTAGTTCAGCTAAAAGCGGGTTCAATTCACTTATGCGCGCTCGTGAAAAAGAAGCGCAGCTTAGTGTTCATGCTTATCTTTCAAATCTTGATGATGTTGCACTTACCAGACTTGGCGTTAGCCGTAGTCAGCTTAAACAAGGCGGTTCAGTCAACTTCTTTATGTAGGTCGATTTCAGATCTTAGCCTTTGGTCAAAACCAAAGTCAGCCATCCGTCGCGAATGTGACTTCTTAGATGGCTCAGGCCCTGGATCCGGAACGTTGCCAGAATGGCAGTGCGTTGATGGGGCAACAATCCCGATAAGATAACCAAACCATTGCCCATTGTATGATGAGCAATGTCTTTGGCCAGCTGTTGAAGTGGCTTTGACAGAATATTGGCGATTACTAAGTCAAACGGTGCCTGTTCTGCAAAGCGTCGGTGAGAAAATCCATCGGATGTAATGCACTCTATTTTTTGCTGAACACCGTTTTGCCGTGCGTTTGCTTTAGCGGTTTGCGTTGCAATCGGATCAATGTCCGAGGCTAGAACGTAAGCTTTGGTTCGTTTTGCAACCGCTATGGCCAGTACGCCTGATCCGCTGCCGAGATCAAGTGCATTGTAAAAGTGATGCCTCTTTAGCTCGCAATCCAGCATTTCAAGACATCCGGCCGTTGTGCCGTGGTGGCCTGTCCCAAAAGCAAGTCCTGCATCTACCAAGATAGGTGTTTCGTGTTGTGCTGGTACGTCCTTGTCGTGACTTCCGTGCACTATAAACCGGCCAGCACGTACCGGATTTAATGATTTTAGAGTTGCTTCAACCCAATCTGTATTTGGAACTGCTTCTTTAGCAAAAGAAAGCCTGCTTTTGCTTGTGACTGAAAGTGAGGCAAGTGTGCTGATAAGCTGTTCTGCCTCGACTTCATCGCAATAAACGCTGATTTCCCAGCCTCCACTGTGATCTGGCTTTTCATAAACGGAGATTGGAAGAGCTTGTTCGCTGAAATGTTCGTCGATTGACAGTAGCAAGTCTTTTGCTTCGATTTCAGTCGTGCTGGCATAAATCCGGGTTTGAGCCACTTAAATTCCTTAGGGTAATTTTTTTATAAATTTCAATATAGTTTACAAGCTATTTACCAAAACTTGCGAGAATTAACACATGTTGTATTTCGAGCATTTTTCGGTTGCCCGTATATCAAGCGGGATAACTGCCATCGTGTGTGCCGGTTTCCTGGTGAACGCCATATTGGAAGATAATGGTGGGGAACCCGGGTCGCAAAAACGGTGGCTTGCTGCGATGGAAAAAAGCCAATCTTTTGTTGGCAACTTGAGCCGTGAAAGCATTGCTGAATGGCATTCGCAACAAAAAACGGGTTCGATTTCAAAACCTGTCCCAATTTCTACAACTTCTGGGCCTGTTGCAAATGTGGTACCCCAAAAACGGCCAAACAAGGCGAGCGGAGAACTTTCAGTACTTTCGCTTATTCGGGCTAATTCAGAAATCGCACCGCCGGTTTCTTCCGGTACGGACCGGGTAAGCGTGCTCGTTAAAAAAGGTGACACACTCTATTCTATCGCAAAGCGCCATGGCATGCAGGTAAATGAGCTTGCTCGGCTCAATAGTCTGTTACAACCCTATACCATTAAGGTTGGGCAACCTGTTTACATCGCGCGTTAAAATCCATATAAAAATTTACAATATTTACAAGTTTTCCGACCTTATGGGTGAAGCGGGTAACATATTTACACGAATATTCTGCATTTATCGCTACTTGTTTATACATTTTGCAGGATTTTACTGTATTGCCACCTCATCCATTCACGCTGTCTTGCTAAATACGGCTTCTTTTGACAGCAGAACTCAACCATCTTTGTAAAAAATACACTTCGAGGAGATCGCTAATGTCCTATAATCAGGAAATCGAATCCATAAACCAACTTGTTTCCAGTAATGGATCAAGCTGGACCGGAATTAATGCGGAATTTGTCGCTCGCATGCGGTTACAAAACCGCTTCAAGACCGGTTTGGATGTCGCTAAGTATACAGCTGGTATCATGCGCCGCGACATTGCTTCATATGAAGCTGATCCGTCACAATATACTCAGTCTCTGGGTTGTTGGCATGGTTTTATTGGTCAGCAAAAACTGATCTCTGTCAAAAAGCATTTTGAAACCACAAAAGGAACCTATTTGTACCTTTCCGGTTGGATGATTGCAGCATTGCGGTCAGAATTTGGCCCACTGCCAGATCAGTCAATGCATGAAAAAACTTCTGTACCAGCATTGATTGAAGAGCTTTACACATTCCTTCGCCAGGCAGATGCGCGCGAAATGGGTGGTCTTTTCCGTGAGCTGGATAGTGCTCGCGAGTCTGGTGATGAAGTTGCAGTCCAAGCTATTCAGAACAAAGTCGACAACTTTGAAACCCATGTGGTTCCTGTAATTGCTGACATTGATGCGGGCTTTGGTAACGAGGAAGCTACCTATCTTCTTGCCAAAAAGATGATTGAAGCTGGTGCCTGTGCATTGCAGATTGAGAACCAGGTTTCTGATGAAAAGCAGTGCGGTCATCAGGATGGTAAAGTAACCGTTCCTCATGATGATTTCATCGCGAAAATTCGTGCTTGCCGTTATGCATTCCTCGAGCTTGGTGTAGATGACGGTATCATCGTTACCCGCACAGACTCATTGGGTGCTGGCCTGACCAAACAGATTGCTTACACAAATCAGCCGGGCGACCTTGGCGATAAGTACAATTCATTCCTGGATTGTGACGAAGTAACTGCCGATGATCTGGGCAACGGTGATGTAATCATCAGTCAGAATGGAAAGTTGATGCGTCCAAAGCGTTTGCCTTCTAATCTTTATCAATTCCGCGCTGGCACTGGTGAGGCGCGCGTTGTGCTTGATTGTGTTTCATCACTTGATAACGGTGCTGATTTGCTGTGGATTGAAACTGAAAAGCCGCATGTTGGTCAAATCAAAGGCATGGTGGATGAAATCCGCAAAGCCCATCCAAATGCGAAACTGATTTATAACAATTCACCGTCGTTCAACTGGACATTGAGTTTCCGTCAACAAGTGTTTGATGACTGGCAAGCTGAAGGAAAAGACCTTTCCGCATATGATCGTCCAAGATTGATGAGTGTGGATTTTGATAGCACCGAGCTTGGTGTCGAAGCTGATCGCCGGATCCAGTCCTTCCAGGCTGATGGTGCGCGTGATGCGGGCATTTTCCATCATCTAATTACTTTACCGACTTATCACACCGCTGCTCTTTCTACCGATAATCTTGCCAAAGAATATTTCGGAGAAGCTGGTATGCTGGGTTACGTCAAAGGCGTTCAGCGTGAAGAAATTCGTCAAGGTATTGCTTGTGTGAAACACCAGAACATGGCTGGTTCCGACATGGGCGACGACCACAAAGAATACTTCTCTGGTGATGCGGCGCTAAAGGCTGCTGGTAAAGACAACACCATGAACCAGTTTGCCGCAGAATAACGCTTCCTTAGTCATGCATGCAGGCGTTTGCTGAAATATCTGTATTGGTGTTTCATGCAGGTTTGCACAGGCTGACAGGACAATGTTTTCTTGAAATGGGCCGCACATGCGGCCCTTTTTTTACCAAGTAAGATTTTCGATCGATACTCATCTTGCATGAGAGAACTATGACTAGGTGCAATACCAGGCCGTAACGATGGTAGACCAATCTTTGAGGCAGGTGAGATTACAGCGCTACTCTGGCTATTAGGCAGCTTTGCTTAAGGAATTTTCAGCGGTAACTTCAATCACCACCATAGCCAAAGCCGGAGGACTCTGGTTGCAGCACGGTGACGGTTGGGGCGGATGGCAACGTGTTTAGTGAGACGGTAAGTTGTGTACTTCGCCTTATGTCAACTGGAAATTGTTCGCCCATCGCTGTTAAGAAACGTTGCAAAGAAAATGAACCAAACCAGTGCATTGGCAGAACCATACTAGCCCGCAGGCGCTTTACTACCTCTGCCATTTCCACCACGTTGAGCGTATATCCCCCATCGACCGGAACCATCACAATATCAAGTCTGCCAATTTGCGCATAATGAGCTTCGGTAAGTTTGTGATGCAGATGACCGAGATGCCCGATGCATAAGCCACCCATTTCAAAAATAAAAATCGAATTGCCATCGCGTTCGAATCCCACCCAGTCATTGTCAATATTGGTAGTAACATTGCGGATGATGGTCTCACCAACTTGCAGGTGGTGGCGTGCCGGTTCACCATTTTTGCCCCAGCCACGCAGAACATGAGGAATTCGCTTATCTGGCACAATTGTATAATGGGTCGAATGAGCATGGTTCATGGTAACCACATCCGGGATCACATCAACGCCGGCAAAACCTGAAAAATCAGTTGCAATCTTTAGGCCAGTTGCGTCTTCAATGCGAAAGGTCGAATGGCCAACATAGGCAATGTTCACTTCGTAAGGGCTAAGGGCTGCAAGCGTTGAAACCTTAACAATCGGAAGTGGGTTATTTCGATAAGGCGGGATTTGTGCAATTGCCATGCAGGTAGATATCGGAGTTGAGCGTTCCGTATCTGTTTGTGCCTGAGCAAGATTGATGCTCTGGAGAAATATGAAAACTAACAGAAATGCGGCGGCGGAAATTCGCATTGCAATAAACCTCTATATAAACATTGCGCGTTAATTGGACTTTAGCAAGGTATGAGTTTTGAATGGTTTGTTCTGGTCACGCAATTGTGTAGAAATTCGTAGCTTGTAAAACTGCTTTGTGGATATACATCCACAATAGTTAGCGCGCTTAAACACAGGACTAGTCATGCGAAATTTTGCCACCTCCCTTTCTTTTCTTTGTTTATTTCTGGTTTCGGTTTCTGCCAATGCCGCATCTTCATTTAACGATTACAAACCTGGCATGGTGGAAAGCGCATTGAAAAAAGGTGAGACGGTTTTTATAGACTTCTACGCAACCTGGTGCGGTACCTGCCGGACGCAAGAAAGGGTCATCAATGCCCTTGTAGAAAAAAATCCAGAGTATAAAGACGCTATGACATTCATCAAGGTTAACTGGGATGAATTTGGTAACAGTGAAATTGCGCGAAAATACAACATTCCGCGTCGCTCCACTTTGATCGTATTGCGTGGTGATGAAGTACTTGGCAAAGTCGTTGCTCAAACCGCAAGCGGCACAATCAAGAAACTTATGGATAAAGGTCTCTAGGCGGCATCCGGATTTTTACCTTTTATGGAATTTGTTTTTGCTTACCTTGCGGGCCTGTTGACATTAATTAGTCCGTGCATCCTGCCTGTCTTGCCAATTGCTATCGTGTCTTCGTTAAATGGGCATCGCCTGGGACCGGTTGCGCTGGTTGCCGGTTTAAGCATTGTATTTACCACTGTTGGCGTTGTTATCTCCTCAATCGGTCCCTCCATTGGCATTACGGAGAGCACCATGGCGACTGCTGGTGCTGTTTTGATGATGGTGTTTGGTACGTTGTTGCTGGTGCCTGGTTTTACCTCAGGTTTTGGCAAAGTGATGGCTGGCGTTTCTGATAGCGCCAATCAGAAGATGAATGACCTGCCCAGTTCTGGCCTTCTGGGTCAGTTTCTTGGCGGCGGTTTGCTCGGACTAGTTTGGTCCCCCTGCATTGGGCCGACGCTTGGTGGTGCGATTGCGCTTGCCTCCAGTGGTGGTAGCCTTGCGTATGCCGCTACTATCATGTTTGGTTTTTCGCTTGGTGTTGCCTCAATAATACTGGCACTTGCTTATGGCGCTCGTGGCTTTTTCATGCGCAATCAAGAGCGCATGCGGATGCTAGCGTCAAAGTCCAACTGGATCATTGGCCTTACTTTTCTGTCAATCGGCCTGCTATTGTTCTTCAATGTTCATCACATAATTGATGCCTGGTTACTGGACGTGCTACCGCATTGGTTGACAGATCTTTCGGTCAGTCTTTGAGATCCTGACATATTGCTTGTGATCAGGCGCAAATTTCAATAACGAGGATGAATGTTCAAACCCGTTAAACCGCTGGGCATGGTAGAGTTTACTGTGCTGCTTGCCTTCATGATATCCATCCTGGCCATGTCAACTGATGCCATGTTGCCGGCACTCAGCGACATTGCAGAAGACCTTGAACTGTCCAATCGAAACGATGCGCAACTGGTGGTGAGTGCCATGTTTTTGGGCTTTGCTATCGGGCAGATTGTAGCCGGGCCACTATCCGATTGTTATGGCAGGAAACCAGTCATCTACTTAGGCTATATAATTTTTATTGGTGGTTGTTTGATATCGATAATAACGGAAAGCTTTACTCTAATGCTGGTTGGTCGCGTCTTGCAGGGGCTGGGCGCAGCAGCCCCGCGTATTGTCGGTATTGCGTTGGTGCGCGATGAGTATGAAGGGCGGGCTATGGCGCGGATTATGTCGCTTGTCATGGCAATTTTTATTCTCGTTCCAGCCATCGCGCCAGCAATAGGGCAGGCGATATTGTTGGCTGCAGATTGGCGCAGTATTTTTGTAGTATTGTTGTTGGTGGCAGTAGTAGCGTTTATCTGGTTTGCCACGCGCCAGCCGGAAACGCTTGATCAGATTGATCGTCGAATCTTTTCGTTCACAGGTCTGTGGCAAGGTGTTGTAGAAGCCTTTTCTTACCGGAGCTTGAGTGGTTATACCTGTGCGTCCGGCATGATATTTGGTGCTTTTCTCGGCTATCTCAGTTCGGCCCAGCAGGTGTTCCAGGTAACCTATGATACCGGTCAGTGGTTTTCGCTTTATTTTGGAACCGCAGCGCTCGCGATCGGTGCGGCGAGCATTTTCAATTCACGCGTAGTGATGCGGCTTGGCATGCGGTATTTGACCTTGCGAGCACTGATTGGTGTGACGGCAGCATCTGTTTTATTCTTAGGCCCGGTGTTTGCATTTGCAGGTGTCCCGCCGCTCTGGTCATTTATGATCTGGCTTTTGGTGATCTTCTTTGGCATGGGCATTTTGTTTGGTAATTTCAACACGCTTGCTATGGAGCCGGTTGGTCATATGGCGGGGCTGGGGGCAGCCGTTCATGGTTCGATCTCTACTGTTCTCGCTTTACCGCTTGGCTGGGCAATCGGAAAATTGTTTGATGCCACAGTTATTCCGCTGGTGCTGGGCTTTGCAATACTGGGCGCCTGTGCGCTGATTGTGATGTGGTATACAGAACGGGTATGAGTTTCTGGAACAGAACCGAGCCTTAGTTTCCCTTTGAACCTTGTTTTGATTTTCTTTTTCTGAACGGTCTGGTTGATTTTGGCCGATCTGAATTGGATTGATTATTTTGTGAATGGCCCTGGTCGCCTGATGTGGGAGCACCTGTTGTGTTTTTCTGGGATTTTTTGGGCCTGCGTTTTTTAGGTCCGGTTTTTTGAGTTGAAGTATTGGGCTGTTTGCCCCGTTTTCTTACCCTTTTTTTGCGGGGGTTACTCTCAGGGTCAGGCGGTGTTTCAGGAACTTCGCCTTCGCTCGGAATTTGCATCTTGATGAGTTTTTCGATTGCCCGCAAATGCTTGAGTTCATCAGGCGCACAAAATGCAACGGCCATACCGGAAGTTCCTGCGCGTGCGGTTCTGCCAATCCGATGGACATAAACTTCTGGAACTGATGGGAGTTCATAATTCACAACCAGCCCGACATCCTTGATATCGATCCCGCGTGCTGCAATGTCCGTTGCAATCAGAACTTTGCATTCACCTGCTGCAAACGCTTTAAGCGCCCGTACTCTTTGTCCTTGGGATTTATTGCCGTGGATTGCGGATGCATCGATTTGCAAAGCCTGTAATCGTTTTACAATTTTATCTGACCCGTGCTTGGTGCGTGCAAATACCACGATGCGTTTGTCGGGATTGTCTTGTATCAGGCTAACCAGTTCATTGGACTTTTGACGCGCAGCAACATGTTTAACGGATTGATTGATGTTATCTGCGACGCTTGAATCGCGTGCAACGGAAATCTGAACGGGTTCATGTAAATACGTATCAGCAAGTCCCCGAATAGATGGCGGCATGGTAGCTGAAAACAACAATGTCTGCCGCTGTTGCGGGAGTTTGGCAAAAATGCGTTTGATGTCCGGTAGAAAGCCGATATCCAACATGTGATCTGCTTCATCAAGAACAACCGTTTCAATCCTATCAAACTTAACAGCATTACGTTTTGCAAGATCAAGCAGTCGTCCAGGTGTGGCAATCAAGACATCCGTACCCTGTCCCAGGGCTTTCAGTTGCCGATTTATCGGGACGCCTCCGACTGCACATTGTGAACGCAGATTCAGAGATTTGCCATAGTCTTTGGCCTTTTCAAAAATCTGTGCTGCCAATTCTCTTGTAGGTGAAAGAATCAAAACGCGAACCGGCCTGAATTTTCCTTTGTGGCTGTCGCGTATCTGCCGCTGTAGAAGAGGAAGCAAAAAGGCTGCGGTTTTCCCGGTTCCCGTTTGGGCTAAACCGACTACATCTTTTCCTTCAAGGGCAGGAGGAATAGCCTGGATTTGTATTGGTGTGGGAACCGTAAGGCTGATTTCTTCAAGCGTTCTCAAGATTGTTTTGTTGAGACCAAGGTCATTAAAATTCAAAACTTAATTCTTTTCTATTGTGCTGTTGGATAGATATAAAGAACAGATAAATCTGTACTGCTCAGGCAAACACCGGATGCAGCTGGAATCGTATTCTATCTCGTGAATTTACAAAGATGCCTGAGGGTTCGGGCTAAGCTTGGCTAACCTCAAATTCCCAAATATAAAACACACCTTATTTCATCAAACCTGTTTCACGTTTGATGTGAATAAGCAATTGAAAAAGAAGCGTTGGCCATGCCGAATATTGTGGTCATTAGTCACCGTATTGCGAACAAAAACCTTAAGAACAATGCAGTTAGTGTTCTAAGCAATTTGACCTAAAGGCTTCAGGACATAACCGCAAAGAAGACGAGACTAAGCTACTGGCTTAGCCACTCTATTGTCGTTAGCATTTTGGCAGGCGTAGTACTGCTTTCGACCTAGTATTGAAAGCCGTCGTGATAGTAGCTGCATTGTGTAGCAACTGGACAGTTGCTCCCTGAATTTCTGAATCAGATACAGTAATTTCCCGTCCGCCCATAGTATCATCCACGTCAATTGTGAACGCAATGGTTTGCTGTGGTGCTAGCTCTGCAACCTTTAGCTCGATAATGCGATCACCGTCACGTACCTTTGGAAGGCTTGTCAACGATGAAGTCCCGGTAACAAATTCAAGCGGTTGGAATACTTCCACTCCTGCACCCTTATCGGTTGTGTCAAATATCAATCCTGCCTTTGATCCAGAAAGATCAAGCCGGATGATTGCATTGTTGAGAGCGCAATTGCTGGCATTTGAGAATGTGAACCTGTCCTTTGGAGCCCCTTCATCAAATTTTGTAATTAAATCGGCACTGGCAGGTGCAATAGAAATCAGTGACGCTATCGCTGCTATCGCTATAGTAGATGGTTGCATTTTTTTCCCTTTTTGCGTTTGCCTGTCTTCAGTAGCAAATGTGTCTTGTCACGAATAGATGCCCAGAAGCTACATGTTTTACTTAGGGCATTCAGTGGATTTTCATACCGTGATAATGAAATAAGCTATTTGGCCGAAGACAGCTTATCTTGCTTATGGTTTTCAACCTAGCGTCAAACTGCTTCTACAAACGAATCCAGAACGCGTTTTTGTCCAGCCTTGTCAAAGTCGATGGTAAGTTTGTTGCCGTCGATTGAGGCGATATTGCCATTGCCGAACTTGAGATGAAATACCCGGTCACCGATCGAGAAATTCGATGCCTGGCCGACGGAAGAAGCGATGAGCTGCCCTTCAATCGTGCGGCCCATAGTGCCGGAGGATTTAGGCCCGGAACGGGTGCCCCAATTATTATCGCCCTCGCGCGAGCGGGTTTTTGCGCGGTTCCAACCGGGGCTGGAATAGGTCGAATCGAACGTATCTACATTGTCAAACCTGCTTGCCCCATATCGCCCGCCGGCACGACCTGAACCATACCCGCCATAGGACGTGGAGCCTTCATTTACCTCCACATGATCTTGAGGGAGTTCATCGATAAAGCGGGAAGGGATTGAGGCCTGCCAAAGGCCATGAATGCGACGGTTGGAAACAAACCAGATGTAACAGCGTTCCTTAGCGCGCGTGATCCCGACATAGGCAAGACGACGTTCTTCTTCCAGTCCTGATCGTCCCCCTTCATCAAGGGAGCGCTGATGAGGAAACAGGCCTTCCTCCCATCCTGGCAGGAATACACAATCAAATTCAAGTCCCTTGGCCGAGTGCAGGGTCATCAGTGATACGGCATCTAATTCTGCATTACTGTCTGTGTCCATAACCAGCGAAACATGCTCCAGAAAGCCGGGTAGATTTTCAAACTCATCCATTGAGCGGATGAGTTCTTTCAAGTTGTCCAGCCGCCCCGGCGCTTCAGCAGATCGATCATTCTGCCACATTTCAGTATAACCGGATTCTTCTAAAATCATCTCGGCCAATTCGGTGTGGGGCATGGAATCCAGTTCTGCTCGCCAGCGATCAAAATTATCGAGCAGTCGGCGAATTGTATTGCGCACCTTCGGTTTTAGTTCTTCTGTCTCGGTAAGCTCTCTGGCTGCAAGGGTAAGCGGTAGATTACGCGCACGTGCGTTGTCATGAATAATCCGCATTGTTGCATCACCGATGCCGCGTTTTGGTGTATTGACGATGCGTTCGAATGCCAGATCATCCGATGGTTGGACCACCACCCGGAAATAGGCCATCGCATCACGGATTTCCATGCGTTCATAAAACCGCGGCCCGCCAATCACACGGTAGTTGAGCCCCATCGTTACGAAGCGATCTTCAAATTCACGCATTTGAAACGAAGCACGCACCAGTATCGCGATATCGTTCAGGTCTACCCCTTTTGTCTGCAGTGCCTCAATCTCTTCAGCGATTGATCTGGCTTCTTCTTCTGAATCCCAGCCGGCTGAAACGATCACTTTCGATGCATCCGGATCTGAAGCATCCGTGAAAAGGGTTTTGCCAAGCCGGCCCTCATTGTGTGCGATGAGGTGGCCGGCTGCGCCAAGAATGTGAGACGTTGATCGGTAATTGCGTTCCAGTCGAATTACTTTGGCGCCAGGAAAGTCTTTTTCAAACCGAAGAATGTTATCAACTTCTGCACCACGCCAGCCATAGATCGATTGGTCATCATCCCCCACGCAACACACATTGGGGTTCTCGTTTGAAGTCGTGCGTTGGGTTTGGCTTCCATGACCGCTCTCAGGCGGGTGATTTTCTTCAGAGGCAATGTCCTGCACTGCTGCGGAAGGTGGTGTAGCAAGGGTTTGCCTGCCGGCTAACAATCTCAACCACAAATACTGTGCTACGTTTGTGTCCTGGTACTCATCCACCAGCATATAGCGAAACTTATTTTGATACTCTGCCAATACATCATGGTTTTCCTGAAACAGGCGAATGCATTCGCACAGAAGATCACCAAAATCGACCGCGTTTAAAACCTTTAGGCGTTCCTGATATTGGCGGTAAAGTTCCCGGCCTCTGCCATCTGCGAAACTACGGGCATCGCCTTCGGGAATCTGGTCAGGATTTTGACCCTTGTTTTTCCAATTGTCGATATGACCGGCAAGCGTACGCGCTGGCCAACGCTTGTCATCAATGCCTTCGGCTCGAATGATCTGTTTGAGAAGGCGGATCTGATCGTCGGTATCCAATATTGTAAAACCGGATTTCAATCCCACCAGTTCGGCATGGCGGCGCAGAATTTTAACGCAAATTGAATGGAAGGTGCCAAGCCAGGGCATGCCTTCAACTGCATCCCCAACCATATGGGCGATGCGTTCTTTCATTTCACGGGCTGCTTTATTGGTGAAGGTGACCGCCAATATTTGACTTGGCCATGCGCGGCCCGTAGCCATAATGTGCGCAATTCTGGTCGTAAGAACACGGGTTTTTCCCGTGCCGGCACCTGCAAGTACCAGAAGCGGACCGTCAAGCGTTTCAACTGCTTCGATCTGCTCCAGATTTAGCCCGTCAAAATAATTAGCCGCAGCATCACTCCGGTTTGCTGCCATTGCGCGTGCAGCAATACCGATACCTTCAACCGGTGCGTCTTGCTCCGGCTTTTGTTCTGGAAAGTTCGTCATTTGTTCTACTTAGTCCAAGTTTACCGCAATTAACAGAGGAAACGTTGTCGGACTATAACAAACCGCAATTTTGAATTCTCATTCGCGTTACACTGTCCACAAACAAAAACCGCCGCATGATGCGGCGGTTAAAACGTGAGGTTTGGTTTGCCAATCTAGCGGATTTTTGCGTGTCCCAGTGGAACCGAAAACTTGCGGCACCAGATCACAACCGTGTCATAGTCTTCTGCATTGATACCCGCAGGAATTGTATAGCTCTGCTTGCCCGTATTGCTTTGAAGTACCGCAAAATCGGTACCCTCTGAAAACTTGCCACCCTTACCAAGCGCTACTCTTGGATCTGGAGCGCCATCGAACCAGAAGCTACTCTTTAAAACAATTTTGCCATCCTTGACTTCCACTGATCCTTTAGTGACGTGATTGCTATCTCCGGTAAAAGTACCTTTGCGACCTGCAGCAAAAGAAACGGTTGGAAGTGCCGAAGCAGCCAATGCACCTGCAAAAGCAACTGAGGAAGAAACGATGAATTTACGACGATCCATATTTATGGTCTCCAAGTTTTACTTACAAATTTAGTTATTACGGAAATAGGCTGAACGACAACTCACTTCTGGTAACATATACCGTGTTCGGATTGTGATTGTTCGTTACTGCTTGCGTTCGACCCAGCTCTTGCGAGCCCGCCTGAGTGTATACCATACAAACGCGAATACCAGCGGTACACTTATTGCGGTTAAAACTGTCGTAGAGAGGGGCATCCACGGCTGCTGTGCCAAAGCTTTTAGAAGGTGAGAGACAAGGCCAACCGCATAATAAGTAATCGCAATAATTGATAGCCCTTCGACGGCCTGGCTGATTTTCAATTGCTGATCATGGCGCTTGTCCATCGATTTTAATACCGCTTGATTGCCTTTATTGAGACTAAGCTCAATGCGTGTCCGCAATAAACTAAGCGCTCTCGACAAGTCTTCGGTTAGAGTCTGTTGTCGTTTTCCCGTACTTTCAATGGTCGCGATAGCTGGTTCCAGCCGTGACCGCAAAAACCCACTCATGGTTTGCACATCACCAACTTTTTCCTCCTGAAGAGATGCTACTCTCTGCTGAAACAGCGCAAAATAGGCTCTGCTGGCTGCGAAGCGATAACGCGTTTCTGTAACCAGTAGGTTTGCCCGTTCTGAAAGATCAGACAGCTTCCGGAAGAAATCTTCGTCACGCAGATCAGAGGTATCTGTACTGTCACGAAGCTGTTTGGTCAGCATATCGAGTTCAGTCTCGATCTCCGTCAATTTGCCACTTACCGAACGAGCCTTCGGCAGACCAAGCAAGGCCATGGTCCGATAGGTTTCCATTTCGATTAACCGCTGAATGCGCCGACCCAATTCATCACTAGTCATGCTTTTGCCCAAAACAATGAAATTGATGAACCCGGCCTCATCCGGTTTAAAGGTTGATCGCACTTCTATGCCATGCCGCAAATTCCCGCCATAGGCCCGGTCTTCGATTGGCAGTCGGCGCACCATATCCCGCGCAGTCTTGACAATTCTAAGCCTTATCAATGTGAAAATCTCAACCTGATTGATAGGGAAAACATCCTGAAGGATTTCATCCAATGATCCGGGCTTTTCTTCAGCTCCCAAATCCTGAAACAGCGAACAGGACATAAATTCTGTATGCCGTTCTAGCTTAACCCGTACCCCGCGTATGGTCCCAGTTAGATGGCGTGGCATTGGGTCATCGCCCTTGTCACCTTTAACTAACGCGTCAAAAAACTGATATGCGATTTCCTGTTTGCATCTAAAAGCAATGTGTATGATCTCGGCAGGCCCAGGGATTTGAAGTGCCGGTCGTGCGTGAGCCTCGGCGATTAAATCGTTGCGGGCAGGATGAAAGGTCCAATTATTGAGATTTTTTTGCTGTGGCATATTCTAAATCTGTACGTGCCCAAAGTTAATGTGTTGTGGCTTTTTAAGAAATAGGGCGATACTCTGGATAGGAAATGTTCATAATTATTTAGTCTCGGCAAAGCCTGTTCAAGGTTAGCATTCTCAGGTCAAAGTCTTTATGAAAAACGCGACGCTTGAAGGCAAAAACGGAAGGTATGGGAAAACGATATGCGAATTGGTGTGAAAAATATTGTATCTTGTCTTTTGTTGGTTTTCAGTCTTCTGATTGCAACCTTTGCAAGTGCCAGTGATCGCCATTCTGGCTATTATTATCCTGAGCCACAAACACGCGAGACGTATCAGGCGCCATTCGCACCTTTGGATGGCGTTAGTCGGCTGTCACGGGTCGGGTTTGTTACTCAGTTAGATCAGCAGCAAAAGAAGCGCCCATACCCTCCAACTTATCATATGTTCGCCAAGGGAGCGGAGGCTGAAAAGTTGATTATCGTTGCAACGGGATCACAGCGTTATAATACGCTTTTTCGCCTGCGTGGCTTGTTGGCATCCATGACAGCAGATGCACGTACTTCGCCGCTGTTCAAAAAGCTCGGTTCCGTGGAGCAACTCAATTTCTTTGATCTGCTGCGAATGGCAGGTTTTAGGCAGCTGACAATCTCCAACGGTAGCGATATTGCGCACAGAGTAGTTCTTGATTGAAGCTGGCATTTACCACCAGATTGGTATGATAGACAGTATTGCCAGGCAAAATGTCATTTGCATGAGCAAAATGAATTACAATTAACACTCTGAAAATTAAAAGAAATTTTTTTTATTGAAAGGAAATTGGCATCTTTTTTCAATTGCACGTCAGAATTCTCTTGAAAATAGTTTAATATTAAACTAGATAGTTTATAGTTAAACTAAAGAGGTTTTTTATTATGACATCCCCCCAGGACGAACAAGGCGGCAAACCCGCGAAAACTGGCAGAAGAGGTTTTCTAAAAATATTAGCAGGCGGCACAATTCTCGCGGCAAGTGGTATTGGCCTGTTTGCTGCAACCAGAACACCCAATAAAGCACTAGAGCCTTGGAAGCTTGCGCTTGGTCCGTCTCCGCAGATTGATCCGCGCCGGGTTATTCTTTCCCACGCAATTCTTGCACCCAATCCGCATAATCGTCAGCCCTGGATTGTGGATTTAAAGGGTGAAAACGAAATCGTTCTATACTGTGATCTGGATCGCCGATTGCAGCATACCGATCCATATGACCGTCAAATTACGATTGGACTTGGTTGCTTTCTGGAACTAGCTGATATCACGGCGCGGGAATTAGGATTGCGCGCAGAAATAAATCTATTCCCTGACGGTGAAAATTTTCCCCGGCTTGACCAGCGGCCGGTTGCTAAGATCCAGTTGTCTCCGGGCGAAAGTACAACCGATCCGCTATTCAAAATGATTTTCGACCGGCGTTCCAATAAGGATCCTTACGACCCAAAAAGATCTGTCCCGGAAGATAGCGTTAAGCAAATTATTGCAGCTGGTAAGCATGGAACATTTGTTGGATCGTCTTTGGAACCAGGACAGGTCGAGCGGTTGCGGAGTAATGCTTGGTCCGCAATGGAGACGGAATTGCACACTTACCGTACAGCGAAGGAAAGCATTGATTTATTACGCATTGGAAAAGCGGAAATTGAAGCAAACCCGGATGGGATCGACTTAGGCGGTGCATTGTTTGACACGCTCAAAGCACTTGGGCTTATGAACCGGAAGGAGTTTCTTGATACAAGTTCTTCCGCATTCCAGCAGCAAATCGATGCGATCCGAGAACCGTTTGAGCTTGCATCTGGTTTTTTATATGTAAAAACCTCTGGTAACTCCCGTAAGGACCAGATTGCCGCAGGCCGGGACTATGTTCGGTTGAACCTAATGGCAACCAAGCTTGGTGTTGCTATGCAGCCCTGGTCACAAGCTCTGCAAGAATTTGAAGAGGTCAAGCCTTATTACGCTCGTATCAGAGAGGAGTTGGGAATTGCCAGTTCCGAAACGCTGCAAATGTTTTCCCGTATAGGCTATGGACAGAGTATTGCTCCCAGTCCACGTTGGGCCTACGAAACCAGAATCAGGAACAGCTGAGGCTTGCCCCCATTGAAACCAAAGGCGGAAATATCAGAGCAGGATGCTGAAACTTATTTCCGCTTTTTCAACGAAATTGGCATTATCAATCAGCTCGCGTCTTCGCGGGCTGAGCGTGTGCTTCCGCATGGGCTAACTATTTCCCAGTTTTCCGTTCTCAATCATTTTGTCAGACTACAAAAGCCGCGATCACCGCTTGGGCTCGCCAATGCGTTTCAGGTAACTAAAGGTGCGATGACAAACACATTAAAGCAATTGGAACACAAAGGATTTGTAAACATCACCCCGCATGAAACCGATCGGCGTTCGAAAATTGTTTTCATATCTGATACCGGCCGCAAAGCGCACGCCCAATCAAGGAATGCAATGTTTGACTTCTTTAAAGAAATTGCCGTGCATTTTTCTTCGGATCAATTAGACCGACACATTGCTGATCTCGAAAGCATAAGGGTTTGGTTGGACAACAACCGCTGACCAATCGCAATTTTGATGTGCAGGTCGCTAGTTGCGAAAATCCGGTTCTTCGCGATCGAGAATTTCTTTCAGATCAGCAAAATGTCGTTCGCTCTGATCATCATAAATCTCAATTTCGCTGGCAGTTTTTTCTGCAATTTCTTCCGAGAGTTCGCGTAAGGGTTGCCCGGTCCACAGTGCCTTAATGTAAGTTTCAGCGGCGCGCTCGAAATAATACAATCGGTTAAATGTATCGGCTACTGTGTCTCCGATCACCATGATTCCATGATTGCCCATCACCATGACTTTCATTTTAGGGTCGGAAAAAAGCTGCGAACAGCGCTCGCCCTCTTCTTCAAAGGCGAGACCGCCATATTCAGAATCAACTACATGGCGATTGTGAAAAATTGCGGTGTTCTGATCGATTGGCTTCAAGACCGAATCTGCAAGACTGGCCAATACCGTTGCATGGACGGAATGAACGTGAAGAGCGCATCTTGCATGAAGGCAATTGCGGTGAATTGCGCCATGCAGTCCCCATGCGGTTTCATCGGGTGCGTCCGGCCGATCCATTGTGCTGGGGTCATTGGCATCAAGCAACAGAATGTCTGATGCTCGAATAAGACTGAAATGACGTTGGTTGGGATTGATCAAAAACTGAGTTCCATCATCATTGATTGAGAGGGAAAAGTGATTGGCAACCGCTTCATGCATGTTAAGTCTCACTGCCCAGCGAAATGCTGCAGCCAGGTCGCACCGTTCCTCATAGTAAGGAAGATTGGAAAGATTATCCTTGTGAATTGGTTCGACAGACATAATGTTTCTCCAGGCTGAGTTATGACAAAAATTTGACAGGAATTTTAAACGTTCGCAAGCAGATTTTAGTAATTGCCTTATTTTGGGCAAATCGGACTTGAAAGAGTGATCTATGATATTGAGATTGTTCCGCTACATATTTCTAATCGTGAGTATGTTCTTTGTTTTGCCGGCGGCGGCAGCAATAGGACTCTGGGTGGCAGACGATAATCGTCCGACCTCTTGGAATCAAGCCAATTGGCAATCGGCTGGAATATTACACTCGCCGGATGCAGACAGTGCAGCAGTAATTTATTTGATGGCTGCTCGGACCGGACGACTAAAAGGGGCGCTCTCTGTTCATTCCTGGCTGGTCTACAAGCGGGAAGGGGAGCGGCGATATAATAGGTTTGAGAAAGTTGGGTGGGGTTCTCCATTGCGTCATAATGCTTATGCGGCGGATGCAAAATGGTACTCTAATACTCCCCAAATCGTAGCTTCTATAAGCGGTGAAAATGCTACTAAGTTTATTCCGAAATTGGAAAAAGCTATTGAAAGCTATCCTTTTAACAAACGCGGAGACTATAAAATACTGCCGGGGCCAAATTCAAATACGTTTATTGCGCATGTCCTTAATGCCGTTCCTGAATTGGGTTGGGTGCTACCATCCCATGCCGTTGGCCGCGATTATCGCGCTGCAGATAACTGGATTAAATTAGATCCTGACTACACTAACCTGCAAATAACAGCGGGCGGATTATTTGGCTTAGCTCTTGGAAAGCGGCACGGGATTGAATTTCAATTCTTGGGCCTAGTTAGCGGGTTTGATTTTCAAAACCCAGGTATAAAACTGCCTGGTTTTGGAACTCTTGCCCTTGCTAATCATTCTTGATTTGGCAGACACTGGTTTTATGCATCATGAAGAAAACCGAAATACCGGTCTAGGCTTTATGTTCTTCCTCACTGGCGGCAACAAGCGCATGATTGAAATAGGCTAGCGCTTCGGTTTGCGTAGCTCGACCGACAATTTTGGAAGTACGTTTTGTATCGATGACCGGAAGTTCAGTATGGCCTCCGTCATCAAATGACCGCAGAGCCGACTCCAGATTATCAGTAGCCAATAAATGCGCAGGCATCACCCCTTCTTCATCGGCTTCCAGCGTTTGTAGATCCTGTGATTCCTCGATTTTTTGCATGAACTCCTGAACTTTTACAGAGCGCATAACGTATTTGTGCGGACCATCACGGAAAAACAGGCCACGCATTTCTAACTGCCATTCAAAAATAGAATGACCGTGAATAGCCTGGTTAATCCCAAGCGAAATTGAAACTGCGAGTAGCAGGGCGATCGTGATCCCATATCCACCGGTCAGTTCAAACACGATCATCGTGGTTGAAAACGGCGCACCAAGGACTGCTGCTGCGACCGCACCCATGCCGATGATTGCGTATAATCCTTCGCTAGAAGAAATCTCCGGGAATAGACTTGTTGCTATCAATCCGAATGCACCGCCGGTCATCGCTCCAAGATAGAGTGCGGGTGAAAACACGCCGCCACCAAAGCGAGAAGCAAGTGTAATTGCGGTGGCAGCAGTTTTGGCAATCAGCAGGGAAAACAACAGTCCCAGGCCAAGCTGATTTTTCAATGCCATATCGGTTGCCTCATACCCGACGCCCAGGACATGAGGGAAGAAAACGCCAATTGCGCCAATCATCAACCCGCCAATGACAGGGCGCCAGAACAGCGGAATATCGATGCTTCTGGCAACTTTGTCGGTGCCAACCAATGCGGCCTGAAAAATGATCGATACGAACGCACAGACGATCCCCAATATTGCAAAAGCAGGAAATTCCCAAACAGAGGTAATTTGGTGATCGGGGATAATGAACGCAGCCACATCGCCGAACCATGCTCTTGAAATAAGAGTGCCGCCGACCGCTGCTATGACAATCGGGACGAACGAACGTCTTGAATAGTGGCCGAGGATAATTTCGTGGGCAAACAACACACCCGCAATTGGTGCATTAAAGGAGGCCGAAACAGCAGCAGCTACACCGCTGGCCAAAAGGGTATTTTGAGACCAGTGGGGCAGGCGAAACCGGTTCGCAATGGCAGTAGAAATGGCTGCTCCCAAATGCACCATTGGGCCTTCACGGCCCGCACTACCGCCTGCGCCCAACGAAAGGGCAGTAACACCGGCTGACCAAAGTGCGGGCTTAAGCTCAATGTCTCTTCCGTCCATTGCGCGCGCTTCAATAACATCAGGAACGCCGCCAGTCCTTCGATTGGGCAGCAGATTTACCAATGCCCAGCCAACAAGTACGCCGCCAATCGCAGGGGCGAGAAGGATAAAAAGAGGAGATATTTTTTCTGCGGCTGTGACAACCTGTTCTGACCGGTCGAAAAGCCAAAGTGCCTGGAAAATTCCGATTAGCTCACGAAAAAGAATTGCCGCTGCCGATACGACAAATCCTATAAACATCGCTGCGATCCAGACCGGCAATTGGCGCGATGAATTGAAAACTTCCCAATTGGGTTCTATCCAGTCACGCACAGAAGACGGTAACCGCTTTATCAAATCAAGCATGTTGCTACCAAAATCCGTCAAACTATCTGTTTCACAAGCTTCGTATATCTGCAAGCGCAGTATTAAGAATATAAGTTGTTTGGTCTAATCACTGGAATATAAACCAATTGCAATTGGCCGCATTCTAGCCTGTTGGACTTTCGTTAAAGTGTCCATATTTTCCGAGTACAAGTTTTGCTGATCTCTCGTACATCTGAAAAACTTCTCTACTGCCCTGCTAATTTGTCAATTTAGTTCCAACCCCAATAGGTTAGCGACCAATTTGTCATTTGCCAGCTTATGCTATGTTCTTTATCAGTTATTGTTACACGATACGATGAATTTGAAAGGGAGGTAAGTCCGTGGCGTTGTCAGACATTAAAAGTCTTGATCGAAACGAAGATGGCATCAATACAGTTGTCAGCATATTGAAGCAGCGTTTTGGAGACCAGTTAAAAACGTCACAATCGTTGCGCGAACAGCACGCGCATACGACCACATATATTCCCGCGCAACTGCCGGATGCAGTGGTATTTGCCCGCTCTAGCGACGATGTTCAAGAGACGGTGCGCATATGTTCAGAGCATCGGGTCCCGATTATTCCCTTTGGTACAGGTACATCCCTGGAAGGGGGTGTTAATGCTCCCGGCGGCGGCATTTCAATTGATCTTAATGATATGAACCAGATCGTATCTGTAAACACAGAAGATTTGGATTGTGTGGTTCAGCCCGGTGTAACACGGGAGGCGCTAAACGATCATCTGCGGGATACCGGTCTTTTCTTTCCGATCGACCCTGGCGCAAATGCGTCTCTTGGTGGAATGGCCGCAACACGTGCTTCTGGCACCAATGCAGTTCGTTACGGAACGATGCGGGAAAATGTGGTCAATGTTACTGCCGTTATGCCAGACGGGCGAATTGTAAAGACCGGTAACCGTTCGCGTAAAAGTTCGGCGGGTTATGACCTGACAAAACTACTTGTCGGATCGGAAGGCACGCTGGGGGTAATTACAGAATTGACTTTGCGCCTCTATGGCATGCCAGAGGCAATGGCAGCAGCAGTGTGCTCGTTTCCAAGTGTGGAGGCGGCTTGTAATACCACAATTTTGACAATGCAGAGTGGTATTCCAGTTGCAAGGATTGAATTGTTGGATGCCGAAACCGTTCGGGTGGTCAATGAATATTCAGGATTGGATAATCCAGAGCAACCGCTCCTCCTTTTAGAATTTCATGGCAGCACGGCAGGTGTGAAGGAACAGTCAGAGCTTTTTGGTGAAATAGCTTCCGAGTTTGGAGGAAGTGGTTTTCAATGGTTCACAAAGGCAGAAGACCGCAACAAGCTTTGGAAAGCCCGCCACGATACTTACTGGGCTATATGCGCAGAATTTCCTGGCCGCCAGGGGATTAGTACAGATGTATGCGTTCCCATATCGAGGCTTGCGGAGTGTGTAATGGAGACACAAGAAGATATTTCCAGGCACGGTCTTTACGGTCCTGTTGTTGGCCATGTAGGTGATGGAAATTTCCATTGTCTGCTGATGATTGATCCAGAAGATCAGGAAGAAATTCGGAAAGCTGAGAAAGTGATCGAGAATATGAATATGCGGGCACTGGCCATGGATGGCACGTGTACCGGAGAGCATGGGATAGGCCAAGGAAAACGCCGTTTTCTACAACTTGAACACGGCACAGGAGCTGACATCATGCGCTCAATTAAACACGTTATCGATCCTGACAATATCATGAACCCTGGCAAGATTATTGGTTTTAATGACTGATTGTAAACCTATAGAGTATAACGGATGATCTGGGCTTTCCGGTTCCTCGTATTTCTGGGAAGCGTCATCGTTCTTGGGCTGTTTTTTGTTTTGCTTGCTCCCTATTTTATTGACTGGGATCAGTTTACAGACGAATTTGAGACTCAGACCACTCGGATATTAGGGCAGCCGGTTGATGTTGGTGGTCGCCCTAATCTTCGAATTTTACCGTTTCCACACCTCAGCTTTGAAAACCTTTCTATAGGTGCAAATGCTGATGGTTCTCCACTGATGACCGTGGAACGGTTCTCAATTACTGCTGAATTGCTGCCTCTTTTATCTGGTGACGTGAAAATCGTTGAAATGGCGATGCACCGTCCGCATGTCGATTTGCAAATAGAAGATGATGGGACAATTGCCTGGACTAATCCTGAGCAATTTCCGGTTAATCCTGAACAGGTCAATATTGAAAAACTGACCGTAAGCAAAGGCAGTATTTCGGTTAGTGGCCTTACCGGTGGACGAGACCTTCAGGTTACGGACATACAAGCTAGCCTGTCAGCCCAATCTATATTGGGGCCATGGCGCATTGATGCCAATGCAGAAATCGACAGTGAACCGGTGCTTTTGAAAATTGCAACGGGAACCTATCAACAAAACGAACAGTCGCTCAGATTGCGGGTGGATGCGGTTCGTAAAGACTTACCATACAGGTTGCAGGTGGACGGTCCCGCCAGCCTAGCAGACGAGGTTTTATCCTGGAAAGGTGATATGACGGTTTCACCGCTTTCTTCTGATAAGATTGCGGAAATGTTGCGGCCTGTTGATCCGCTACCGTTTCAGCTGGACGGAAAATTCGAAGCATCCCCAAGACATGTGAGCGTGCCTGAGTATAACCTGGAATTGGGAGACCGTGATGACCCTTATTCAGTTAAGGGATTTGGCTATGTCAAAATTGATGAATCGGTGTATTTCGAGATTCATGCAGATGGCAGGCAAATCGACCTGGAACGTTTGCAATCTGATAGTGAGAGTGAAAACAAAAATACACTTCAAAGCAGGCTATCAAATTTAAGATCCATTCTTGATCGGGTACCGGTTCCAAACAGCCGTGGTGAAATCAAAGTCAATTTACCCGCAATTGTATCTGGCGACACCTATATCCGAGATATTCAGGCCCTAATTTCACCAGAAGACAGGGGTTGGAAATTAAAAGACTTTTCGGCAAACCTGCCTGGTAATACCCGGATGGAAGCAAATGGAAAGGTTGGGCTGGATAATGAATTTGGTTTTGCAGGAAATTTGCTTCTTGCCTCTCGTCAGCCTTCCGGATTTGCTGCCTGGATTTCAGGGCAGGTAGCTCCAGAGATCCGAAGGTTAAACACCTTCGGCTTTAAAACCGAACTTACCGTATCGCGGGAGCAGGCAAGTTTTGAAAATCTTGAGATGCGTCTGGATGATGCTGTTTTGTTTGGAAGTCTGCGGCGGCTGGAATCAGCCGACCAGCGGCCAACGCTAGTTGCAGAGCTCAATGGGAACCATATCGATTTTGACAAATTACGGGCTTTGTATTCGTTGACCCGCAGCAACGGTGAAGAACAATTGGTAAGTCATAATCTCGATATGAAAATTGAAGCACAAACGGTTGAAGCAAGATTTGAAGAGCACCCGGTTGCTGCCGGTGATGTCAAGTCTCACATTCTCATTCGCGACGGCAATGTGACCATTGAGGAATTGAATATCGGCTCATTTTACGGGTCAAGCGTAAGCAGTGTTGGTCGAATAGAAAATGTACTGAAAAATCCTGAAGGCAATTTTCGACTGGATGTTTCAGCTGATTCCGGCAGTAATTTACTAAAATTTATCGAACAGGTTGTTGCACCAAATCCCATATTGACGTCGCTTGCGCGTTCTCCTGATCTAACAAAACATACAAACCTTTCCATTGAACTGGATGCACGAAATGTCGACGGACGCTCTACCGGAAAATTGCTTGTTAATGGGGTTTCCGGTGGAACAGATATCGCCTCGACAACCGCTTTTACCGGCGACGTTGAAAGTTTGGATGCACTTGGTATTCAATCAGATATTGTACTGACAAATCCTACGCCTTCAGGACTGATCAACCAGCTGGGCGTCGATACCATACCAATAGAAGAGTTGGTTGAGTTTGGCGATCCGCTCAGGCTTGATGTTTCTCTAGATGGAACAATTCAAGAGGGCTTTCAAAGCAGGTTTTCTGGAGTTGCAGGGCAGTCTAGCGCTTCTGCGCAAGGCCTTATCAACTTAAACGACGGCTTCCAGGGGCAGCTCGCGATCCAAGTTGGCTCAGACAATATAGTACCTTATGTCCTTCTTACAGGCGCCAAACTCCCGGGATTACATCTTGAAAGCAACGTTCCGGTTTCAATGGAGTTTAGCTTTGTTGCTGAAGAGGTTGGGAAAAACCAGTTCAAAGATATTGTTGGTCAGATCAATGGGAACCCGGCTGCTGGATGGATTATCCTTGAGACAATGGACGTTCAGCGACCAAGGGTTGATGGAGAGATTGAGCTTTCAAGTTTATCACTTCCTTTGCTTGCAAATGCGGTTCTTGATCTGGGCGGAGGAAGTCTGGAAAGTGATATCAAATCGGGAAGTTTTGGCAGCCCGATGTTTGCAGGATGGGATGCAGATATTGCAGTGAAAGCCAAGCAGGCAACAACCGGGATGGATATCGTTGCCAATGATCTGAAAACAAAAATCGTAATGATTGATGGCGCGCTCAATCTCAATGATATTGAAATGAACGTATTAAACGGGACTTTTAGTGGGCGAAGTGAGCTATCTAATGCCGGTGGCACTGCATTGGTTAAACTGCAGTATGACTTTAACAATCTAGACGCGGGTGCTCTCCTACCGAAATTTAAAATTGCTCCGGTTGTAGAGGGCAAGCTTTCGATAAAAGGAACTGCGGAATCAAGCGCAAGGAGCCTTGATGGTTTGATATCGTCTGTATCGGGTGATGGAATTTTTGAAATTCAGAATATTCAGATCAACGGGATTGATCCTGGCTCTTTTCAGACCATTCTTTTAGAAACGGATGTTGATGGATTCGAATTCAATTCAGATCGGGTCATGGAACTCGTTGATGACGTAATTTTGGAAAATGGGTTTGCGTTTTCTTCAATTGAATCTCCATTTTCAATCAACAGCGGACAAACGCGTATTAAGAACCTCATTCACGAAACAGAAGATGTTCGTTTGAATGCGGGATTTGGATATAATCTTGCTGTAGATGATTTGAGCTCGCAAATTACGTTGTCATTTAAACCGGGACGCCGCGAGGAAGTGGAAGGGGCAGATCCGCAGGTTTCGATCAGCTGGAAGGGCTCTCCAGTTGCGCTTGAACGCTCTATCGATGCGACTTTATTGGAAGGCTATCTGGCTTTGCGAGCCTATGAAAACAGTCAAAGACGGGTTGAAACTCTTGAGGCGCGTGTGATCGAAAAGCAGCGAATGATTCGTGAAATTACTTATTTGTATAATCGCGAATTGCACACAGTGCGCAAAAAGGAAGAAGCAAAACGTCGCAAAGAAGTGCTGAAAATTGAAGAACGAAAACGCAGTCAGGAAGCGGTGCGATTATTCCTGGATAACAGACTGCGTTTAACGGAGGAAGCAAGGCGCCGGGAGGAGGCGCGCTTAAAAGCTGAAGAGGAAGCAAGGCTCCAGGAGGAGGCGCGCATAAAAGCCGAAAAGGAAGCTTTAAGACTTGAAGCCGAGAAAAAGGCTGCTGCAGAAGCAGCTAGGCTGAAGGCAGAAGCACAGGCAAAACGTGAAGCAGAACAAAAGCGTGCTGCGGAACAGGCGTTGCAACTTCAATCCAGTCGTGAAGCAAGACAACTAAATCGAGCCAATCAAGCTACGCAAGATGTCAATCAGTCAGAAATCAACAATGAAGGGGTTTCGCCAAACATTCGGGATCAGGTTATTCGTGGTATTGAAAAGTTCCTTACGCAGCCGTAAGCAATTCAAGCTAGGGGGCCTAAAGAGCGATGAACTCTTTTAGGTGATCGAGTTCAGAAATATTCTCAGCGAGTTTGCGGTATCCATCAAGCGTTCTGGGTTTAACAAAATAATTGTCAGCCCCTAACTTCATCGCCATATCAAGTGTGCCAACGTCGGAATAACCGGAAAGAACAATAATGAGATTGTCCGCCCGTTGTGGCAGACTATTCAGTTCTTCAAGTAACTGAAATCCGTCTTTTTCAGGCATGCTAATGTCTATAAAGGTCAGATCGGGTGTAAAATCCACAAATTCATTTCTTGCATCGGTGCTGTTGTTCAGTACCTTAATTTGCACAGCGGCATTACGTTCCTTGATGTTGTCAGCCAACAGTCTGCTATCTGCTGGGTTATCATCAATGATCAAAACCTTCTGCATGCGATTTATACCTCAATGGTTCCTTGCTTATTTCATCAATTATGTTGATTGAGCTGCTCTCTATATCAAAAAACCTAAAAAATCATCCTGTAGCTCAAAAATTTTGCAGAATTTCCGTTAGT
>JBCCBE010000094.1:0-12675 GCA_039814425.1 Pseudomonadota bacterium | reverse complement strand
GGCGCGTAATGCCGACGGTATCTGCTTCCTGAAAAGCGTCCGAACCGATCAATGCTGTTGGAACCTGACCTGTGATGCAAAGAAGCGGAATTGAATCCATCAAAGCATCTTGCAACGGGGTCACTGCGTTTGTCGCCCCTGGGCCTGATGTAACCAGCATGCAGCCGATTTTGCCCGTCGAACGCGCATAACCTTCAGCCGCATGACCTGCCCCCTGCTCATGGCGCACAAGAAAATGACGGACTTTTTCCTGTTGGAAAATTTCATCATAGATCGGTAACACCGCGCCACCAGGATATCCAAATATCGTGTCTACACCATTGTCATGCAGTGCTTGCACAACCATTTCTGCGCCGGTCATTTCTTGTGTTTTACTCATCGGTTTTCTCTAGATTTTTAACTGTTTTCTGTTGGATGGGAGGCATAAAAAAAGCCCCCTCTGGGAGCTGTTTTCGGCGTACACGCTGCTTTCGCGGCGGCTCTATTGATCCGCCCCGCGTGTACGCTCCATCACCACAATGATATCGAAAATCATTTTCAGTCTCTTCCCTAATTCGACGCGGAACATAAACTGGCCTGAGAATTTGTCAATGAAGAAATGTATTTCCAATCGAATGATTTCTCATCAAATAGTACCTGAACCCATCACACCATCTCCCATCTCTCATCAAATGAATTTCGGAACCAGGTAATCTGGCGCTTTGCATATTGACGGCTTGCAGCTTTAGCTTTTTCAATTGCATCATGCATGGGGAGTTCATCACGCAGAAAAGCGGCAAGCTGCGGAACGCCGATTGCTTTCATGGCTGGAAGATCAGGCGGGAGATTGCGTGCAAGCAGCTGCGCCACTTCTTCAAGAGCATTATACTCCATCATAGTATCAAAACGCTGATTAATCCGATCATGAAGAAGGCCGCGCTCTGGCATCAAAAGTAATTTCTTCACCGCCATGCCGTCGGGTATTAGAGCTTCGCCCTTTTGGGCCTGCCAATGATGGATCGACTTTCCGGTACTCTCGATAACTTCAAGCGCCCGCAAAATCCGCTGACGATCGCTAGGTCGCAACTCTAAAGCAGCAACGTGGTCGAGGTTAGCCAGTTCTTGATGCAGTTCTTCCGCCGTCCTGTCTGTTGCATTACGCCATTTATCACGAACGGCTTGATCCACTTCCGGAATTGGCGAAAGACCAAGAATAAGCGCATTAAAATACAACCCTGTCCCACCAACAAAAACCATCTTGCGTTTATCCTGCGCAAACTGGGCTAGCAATGGCGCTGCATCCTCCAGCCATCGGGCGACCGAAAAGTGAACTCCGGCATCGACATGGCCAAATAGTAAATGCGGTGCCTGTGAAAGTTCACAAGCGTCTGGACGCGCGGTAATAATTGCAAGATCATTATAAACCTGCATGGAGTCGGTATTGATAATCACGCAGTCATTTGCCAGCGCGATTTCTATTGCCAATGTGGTCTTGCCGCTGGCGGTTGGTCCAGCTATCAGAATAATATCTTCATCAATTTTCATGAGCACTGACTATGCTGGTTCTTACCCTTATTGCAAACCCTCAAAAACGTGACCTTGCTACGGGTGATATTTCGGCCATCTGCACGGCTTTGAAAGCATCCAATATTGAATGGCTCAGCAAGGGATGTGCCTGTGACATTGCTTTGCCTTCGCATATGAACACAGAAGAAGCAAAGGGGATCATTAATTTGCTGACACGAAACAAGGCAATTGATTTCGCAATTCAGGAACAGGATGGCCGCAGGAAAAAAGCCCTTATCGCCGACATGGATTCCACAATGATTGAACAGGAATGCATTGATGAACTTGCTGCAGAAGTGGGTCTGAAGGATAAAGTTTCCGCAATAACGGCGCGCGCTATGAACGGTGAAATAGAATTTGAATCTGCCGTAGAAGAGCGCGTAGCACTTCTAAAGGGGCTTTCATCCGATATAGCAGAGAAGGTAATATCTGATCGCGTTACCTATGCAAGCGGCAGCAAAACCCTGGTTAAAACAATGCAGGCAAATGGCGCTCATACTGCTTTAGTATCTGGCGGCTTTGTATCCTTCACCAAACCAATTTCAGAGTACCTGGGATTTCATGAAAACCGTGCCAACATCCTGGAGGCAGAAAACGGTGCGCTGACCGGGAGAGTTAGAAAACCTATCCTCGGCGCCGAGGCAAAAGTCGAAGCGCTTGAAGACATTGCAAATTCAAAGAGCATCACGCCCTTAGAATTCATAGCCGTTGGCGATGGTGCAAACGACCTACCGATGTTGCAACACGCGGGCACCGGTGTTGCATTGCACGCAAAGCCTACAGTCGCTGAACAGGCGCAAATCCGTATTGATAACGGTGACCTGACATCCCTACTTTATCTTCAGGGTTATAAAGAAACCGAGTTCATCCATGAATGAGTTTCATCTTGAAACGCAACGACTTACTATTCGTAATTGGCAGGTAAGCGACCAAGAGCTGTTTTATATACTGAATTCAGACGAAAAAGTAATGGAGTTCTTTCCTTTCCGGCGTAACCGGTCACAGTCCGATAAACTGATGAATGATCTCAACATCACCATACGCGCAAAGGGATACGGATTTACCGCAATTGCCATCAAGGCCACTAATGAACCAATCGGATTTTGCGGCCTGTCAGATGCCAACCTTTCAGAAGAGTTAGGCAAGCAGGTAATTGAAATTGGCTGGCGACTGGCTCCGCAGTTTGTGGGAAATGGTTATGTTACTGAGGCGGCAGGGGCGCTGCTTAATTTTGGTTTTGAAAAGATGCGCCTTTCCGAGATTGTATCCTTTGCCGTTCATAACAATCATCGCTCATTAGCCGTAATGCAGCGAATTGGAATGATCCGTGTTCCATCTCTTGATTTTGATCACCCAAGAGTTCCTGATATCCATCCGCATCTGAAACGGCATCTTGTCTATTGTCTGAAAAAACCCAAAAATCAGGTTTAAATTTTTGCGAAACAAAGCTCGCCAAGTAAACTCGTTAAATCACTTATGGCGCAACTTACCCGTCGTTGAGAACAACCTCTTTTTTAAACAAATCGTCCGGCACCAAATGAAAAAGGGCCTCGCGGCCCTTCTTACGCAGCTACATATTCAACCTATCTAGTCAATTTGAACCACTACAAATCTGATATCGCCAGTTGGAGTTCCAACCATGAGTAGTGCATTTTTGCGCCCTTGATCTTTCAACCTAGCAATCTGTGATTCAGCATCACTTAAAGTCTTCACTGGCTCCTGACCGATTTGCATCACAACTTCACCTGACTGGATACCTTTGTCCTGCGCTGCAGATCCGGCCTCAACTTCTGTGACAAGAAGCCCTTGAACATCTTCAGATAATTTTGCGCTTTCACGCGCTTCATCAGTAATCTCAGAAAGCTTCAAGCCAAGTATCGTTTTAGAAACCGGTTCATCAGGTTCTTCCTGACCAGTTGTAAGCGAGGTAAGTTTTTTCTCACCGTCTTCCAACCTGCCAAGGGTGACGCCAACGGTCTGGTTTTCACCTTTGCGGAACACAATCACATCAACTTCTTTATTCACAGCCGTATCAGCCACAATGATTGGAAGATCGCGCATCGTCTTCACTTCCTTACCATCGAAGGTAAGAATAATGTCGCCGGATTGGATACCGCTTTTTTCCGCGGGACCATCTTTAACAACGCCACTTACAAGCGCACCGGATGCTTTGTTAAGACCGAGACTTTCTGCAATTTCATCCGTAACTGTCTGGATTTGTACACCCAGCCAACCCCGGCGGGTTTCGCCAAACTCAACCAATTGATCTACAACCCGGCTGGCCAGATTGGCAGGAATAGAAAATCCAATCCCAATAGATCCACCCGAAGGAGAAATGATAGCGGTATTAATACCGACCACTTCCCCATTCATGTTAAACAAGGGACCGCCTGAATTACCACGGTTAATGGCAGCATCTGTCTGAATGAAATTATCGTAGGGGCCGGACGAAATATCGCGCTCCACTGCGGAAACAATGCCAAGTGAAACCGAACCACCAAGTCCAAAGGGGTTACCAATTGCCATTACCCAATCACCAATACGAGCGGAACTTGAATCGCCAAAAGAAACACTTGGTAACGGTTTTTCCGGCTCAACTTTCAACACTGCGATATCGGTTTTCGGATCTGTTCCGATAAGCTCAGCCGTCAGTTTACTGCCATCACTAAAATTGATAGTGATCTCATCAGCATTCGCAATCACATGATTGTTGGTGATAATTACGCCTTTGGGATCAACAACAAAACCAGAGCCAAGTGACTGACGTGTCCGCGGACTACGGTTATTTTCACCATTCGGGTTTTGTGGAAACAAATCATTGAAAAAATCTTGAAACGGCGATCCTTCAGGTACCCGAGGGATCGGAAGATTGGGTCGGTTTTGCTCAACCTTCTGTGCTGTTGAGATATTTACGACCGAAGACATCAGCCCTTCTGCCAGATCAGCTACCGAAGCGGGGCCTTGTGCTTTTGCATGATCAAAGTTTCCAACAACTGCCGGTGATAATGCCAATACAACGGCTACTCCTGCAGCCAGCATGAAACGATGTGCAGATTTCAGTTCCAAGACTATGGACATGGGTTTTTTTCCTCCCAGAAGAATAATTTAGAAATCTAATAGAGAGGTAGAACTCTCATTATTAGCTTTCAAGCAAATGTCATGCCGAACACGATATATTTACGCAACTTTCCAACAATTCAAGTCAAAGACATTGGTTAGCCTTTAACCAGCCAGACGATAAACACCCCCAAGCACAGTGCAATAAGCCCAGATGTTCTTAGACTAGTGTCTGGCATTTGCGTCATCGCCTCCACCATACGTCTCATACTTGCCGGAAAAAGGGCGTAAATTAGCCCTTCTATAACCAAAACAAGACCTATTGCGACGATTAACTCGCTCAAACGACTGACTTTGTATTTTTAGTTAGATCCGACTGATGTACCATTTGGATCCTGAAAGTAACGGAAGAAATCCGAGTTTGGAGACAGAACCATGGTGGTACCGGATTCATTCAAAGCTGCCGCATACGCGCTCATGGAACGGTAAAACTCAAAAAACTCTGGGTCCCGGCCAAACGCGTCAGCAAAAATTCCGTTGCGTTCGCCTTCGCCTTCACCACGAAGAATCTCTGCATCCCGTTGGGCAGCAGCTTTAATCTCAACAACTTCACGATCAGCACGCGCTTTGATCCGGCGGGCAGCTTCCTGACCACGGGCACGCAGGCGTTCTGCTTCCGCCAGACGTTCCGCATTCATCCGCGCAAACGTTTGATCCGATACCTCAGACGTTAGGTCAGTTCGTCGAATACGCACATCTTCGATTTCCAGACCCAACGACGTTGCATCAGGGCGGATTTGGTCACGAACTTCCCGCATCATTCCGACACGGTCCTCAGATAGGGCAGCCTCAAATCCTCGCAAACCGTAGACCCGACGCAAAGCCGCATCCAAACGTGTACGAAGGCGTTGTTCTGCCAATATAAGATTACCTGAAACCTGGCTTCGGAATTTCCGGCCATCTTTTACACGATAAGTCAGAAATGCATCTACCTCGTAAAATTTACCACCGGAGACCTGGACACGAATATCATCAAGGTCAAATCGAAGGAGACGATCTTCAATGATCTGAACGGTATCAAGCCCAGCAAAAGCAAGAGGAAGTTTAAAGTAAAGTCCAGGTTCGGTTTCAACCCGCTGGATTTCACCAAACCGCAACACGATTCCCTGGTCACGTTCGTTTATAACAAACAGGGAGTTATAGATCACATACGCAACAAGTGCGAAAAGGATCAGAAATATGGGCATACGGTTCGCCATTACTGCGCTCCTTGTGAATTTCTGCGGTTGTTGATTTCCGGAAGCGGAAGATAAGGAACGACACCCTGCCCGTTACCTTGCTCAACAATCACTTTATTAGAATCGCCTAGAACCTTTTCCATTGTCTCAAGGAAAAGGCGTTTACGCGTTACTTCCGGCGCTTTGGCATATTCGTCATAGACCGAGATAAAGCGTTGTGCCTCACCCTTAGCTTCCTCAACGACCCGGTTTTTATAAGCGGCCGCATCTTCTCGAATTTGAGCTGATTCACCACGCGCCTGACCGAGAATACGGTTGGCATACTGGTTAGCCTCTTCGATGAACTGATCTTCGTTTTGTTCAGCCCGCTGAACTTCATCAAATGCATCGGCCACTTCGCGTGGCGGTGCCACATCCTCAATGTTGACCGCATTAATGTTTAAACCGGCTTTATAACTGTCGAGAGTTGCCTGCGTAATGGCTCGTACTTCATCAGCAATGCCAGCACGTGCATCACGGAAAATATCCTGTGCTGGTCTTTTACCAACCACTTCACGCATCGCACTTTCAGCAACCTGGCGCACCATACCTTCCGGATCACGAACGTTAAACAGATAGTCTGTTGGCGAAGTCACCTGGTAAAGGATCGTAAACGATACATCCACGATGTTCTGATCGCCTGAAAGCATCAAACCCGAAGTGCTGGATCGGTTTGTTGAACCGATGTTAATCTGGTTTTCAGCTGTATTTGCAACTTCGTAAGTTTCAACTGGCCAGAAGTGAAAATGCAGACCGGCAGCAGACACTTCCTGCTTAGGTTTACCAAACCGCAATTCCACGCCAAGTTCATCTTCCTGGATAGTATAAAATGCTTGGGTCAGATAAATCGCAATAAGGACCACACCAAGCAATCCTATCGACCACATGTTAAAGCCACCACCGCCTGGCATAGCATTGCGGATCTTATCCTGACTTTGTCTGATAATGTCTTCTAGATCAGGAGGATTGCCGCCTCCCCCACCGCCGCCACGTGGTGGGCGTTGTTGACCGCCACCCCAAGGGCCACCGCCTCCGCCGCCGCCATTGCCGTTACTACCATTGTTTCCGCCGCCGCCCCAAGGGCCACCGCCTCCGCCACTTTGATTACTCCAGGGCATTTAATATCCTTCTGTCAGGAAAACTTATTTTCTTGGTTATAGGGATGCAGCGTGCACCTTTCAATGTCAGAAAATCATAGAAAGCTACAACTCTTGATGCTTTTTCAAGGTTTAACCTATCCTGAGACCCGTTCATAGACCACATAGAGTGTTTCTGCTGTGTCAATTGCACTCTTTGGCACCTCCTCACGAGATTGGGGCCGCCACTCTGCTTCTTCGATTTTCGGAAAATAAGTATCCCCTTCTGGTTCAGCCATAACGTGCGTTACATATAGCTTGGTGGCCAAGCCAATTGTTTCGGTATAGATCTGCCCACCACCGATGATACTGATTTCAGCTGCTTCATTTTCCTGTGCCCATCCTTCTGCCAAAAACAAAGCTGACGCTATATCTTTGGCGTGAACAATATTATCGGCACTAAAATCTGATCGGGAAATGACGATATTCAATCGACCCGGCAATGCTTTACCAATGCTCTGGAAGGTTTTTCGCCCCATCAGGATCGGCTTACCCATCGTATCGCGCTTAAAGCGTTTCAAATCGGATGATAATTTCCAGGGCATGCCTCCCGAATTGCCAATCACCCCATTTTTAGCCACGGCTACCACCAATGCAATTGGAAGCTTTGGTTTCAAAATGGTCATACTGCTACCGCAGCTTTGATATGAGGATGGGATTCGTATCCCAGCAATTCAAAATCTTCGAAAGTGAAGTCAAAAATGTTATTGATATCTGGATTTATGCGCATTTCAGGCAGCGCAAGCGGTTGACGGGTAAGCTGTTCGCGGGCCTGTTCAAAATGATTATGATAAATATGTGTATCCCCAAACGTGTGCACAAAATCACCTGGTTCATAATCACAAACCTGCGCCAGCATCATTGTCAAGAGTGCGTAGGATGCGATGTTGAACGGCACACCCAGAAAGATATCCGCAGACCGCTGGTACAATTGACAAGATAATTTGCCGTTGGCCACATGAAACTGAAACAGGCAATGGCAGGGCGGCAACGCCATATCGTCAACAAAAGCCGGATTCCAAGCACTTACAATGTGACGCCGGGAATTCGGATTGTTCTTTAGCGATTCCACCAGATTTTTGATCTGATCTACCGCTTCGCCATTCGGATTTGGCCAGGATCGCCACTGATATCCATAGACCGGACCAAGCTCACCATTCGCATCTGCCCACTCATTCCATATCGAAACGCCATTGTCCTTCAACCAGGCAATGTTTGTGTCTCCGCGCAGGAACCATAAAAGTTCGATAATTATAGACCGCAAATGGAGTTTTTTGGTTGTAAGCACCGGAAATCCTCCGGAAAGATCAAATCGCATCTGATGACCAAATACTGAACGCGTTCCAGTACCGGTCCGATCTCCTCGATCTGTCCCGTTCTCCAATACATGGTTCATGAGATCTAGATATTGCTGCATACAGTACCTTTACAAATATTCTGCTCAGCAATAAACGGAAAACCTGACAAATTTCATGTTTTTGACAAATTTCTTGTGCCAGTGCTCCGGGCGAACTAATCGCATAAATGGATAAGAAAATGCAAAACCAGCAATCTAAGAAAAAAAGTCTGTTTCCCGCCTTAGCCGCAGCGGCTCTGTTCATTGGTAAAGTGAAGCAAAAGCGCTAATTCAGCCTGCCGATCGGGCCCGGTACAATTTCCTTCAGCAGTTTTCGTTTCATGGCTATCTCGAAGTCATTAAATCCATGCGCCAATACCAAAAAGGCTGCAGGGCCACGAATAACATGCTGACGGTAATAGATTTCCGCATCACGGTAAAAGCTTTCCGGATTTTCGTATAAGTCTTTTATCACCAGCCCATTTACGACAATATTGCCAAAGTCATAAAACTGATAGACATCCAACGGAGTGATGCCCTCATTGTTGGCTCCGTCACCTGAAACATCAATCACGTTACGTGTGCAGCGTTTGGGATTTTTTTGTAACAGGCGATATCCGTAACCAAGGGCAGCACCTATCGCGGTCGGTGAGTTGGTAGAATTGCGCTGGTGAAACGCCAGCTTGCTTGCCATATTTATTATATCTGATTCCGTGAGTAATGTTGTCCAGTTAAAAATCAGCTTTTGGTTGGATTTTCCGTTCCACTCAAAGGCCGCCATCTCAAGGCCACCCATAGAAAGGATTGCCTCTTTCACTTCCGGGTTTAACAGCGCTGCTGCTAGCCCCTTCATTTGAAGGGCATATTCGCGCGTATCCACACTTGAAGACGCATCAAGCGCTAGAACTAAAGCCAGGTCACAATATTGAGTCTGTGCCTTTGTACGCGTTTCATTAGGGCCAAGAAACAACATCAGGCTAAACGCCAAAATTGCCAAAGTCTGACCGAATAGACGCATAAAACCTTACAACTCCAATTTCCGTTCGTTTTCGAGCTTTTCCAATTCCCGTTGGGTATCAGTAACATAATCGCGGGTAATTGGCGCTCCGGTGCGGGATCTGGACAGTTGCATATGAAATACAAGCTGGCTTCCGGTCTTGAACATCATCTCGCAGGATATGAGATAAAACTCCCACATACGCGCAAACCGTTCATCATACATTTCAACAATCTTATCACGGTTTTCCTCAAACCGTTCTGCCCAATGGGCAAGTGTATAGGCATAATGAACCCGCAAGAATTCCAAATCAGTACACCAAAGATGGTTTTGCTCTATGACTTCAAAAACCTCTGACAACGCAGGCGAATAAGCCCCAGGGAAAATATACTTCCGCAACCAAGCGCTCGCCATGCCAGGAGGTGACATATGGCCAATTGAATGGATAACTGCCAATCCATCATCAGGCATAAGTGCGTTCAATTTTTTGAAAAATTCGTCATAGTGCGAAACACCAACATGTTCAAACATGCCAACCGAAACGATTCGATCAAATTGTTCAGGCACTTCCCGATAGTCTTGTAACCGGAATTCCACGCGATCAGATAGGCCCATTTTCTGCGCCCGCTTGCTGGCAAGTTCCTGCTGCTCAGTAGAAAGGGTCACGCCAACCACATTCACATCTTTAAGTGCTGCCAGATAGAGGCCAAGATCACCCCAGCCACAGCCGATATCAAGCACCTTCTGACCTGGTTTCAAATCAAGCTTTGAAGCCAGTAGGCGAAGTTTGTTACGCTGTGCCTGCTCCAAAGTTTCAGACTCATCACGAAAGTAAGCGCATGAATAGAGCATGTTCTTGTCGAGGAAGAGCTTATAAAACTCATTACCAAGATCATAGTGATGCGAGACATTCTGTTGCGCTTCGCCCCGCCGGTTAGACTGCTGCTTATTGCGGAATTTCATCTTTACAGCACGGATCCATTTCTGGATCGGATAATTTCCAAGCGACAAACGATTGTGGGAAAAAAGTTGCAGGAAATCACGCAAAGAAGACCCTTCTTCAAACGTGATCTTGCCCTCCATATAGCCCTCGCCTGCCGCAAGTTCTGAGTTCGTGACTAGGGTTTTATAAAGCTTGGGGTCATGAATTTTCATGGTAACTTCAAGACCCGGCTCGCCGGAGAATACATGACGGTTGCCGTCTGCATCAATTACGGTCAACGCACCTTTTTTCACGAACGCGCGCATCATGTGGGAAAGCGGAAACATAAAACTATCCTTTCGTCCGTGACCTAAGCTAATGCCAAAGCGAACAAAACCATCAATGTCAAATAAAATTAAGCCTTCGCCCGATTAAGACGAAGGCCTTAAAGTTCATTAAGCAAACCAAATCAGATTAAAGGTCGCCTAATTTGCCCATCTCTTTAGCTACCAGATAGTAAAATGTCACACGCTGTTTATTGCGATCCGAAGCCATGGTCTGGCAGACTTTTGCAACAACCTCATCACTGGCAGCCTTGTCAGTTGAGCCAAGCTTTTTCATGCACCATTTCTCACAAACACGATCGCGTTCACTTTGGTCAGAACACGAAACAAGCGATGAATCCTTGTTGCGAAGCGCAATACCCAGGTGTTTTACGATTTTTTCTACCGTATCCGGGTCAGCACTGCCATCATACCGATGCACATCTTCAAGATATTCACTCATATTTCTCTCCCTACTTAATCAAACAGCCTTGTAAAAATGAAGGCTACGTTTCACCCACTACCAAAAAGTGGACGTAACGTCACCTTTAAAACGCCTGATCCGTAATTGCTCCAAAACTTCTGATCAAACGAGTAATTTTACATTTGATCCTTACCAGTCTTTAATTTTGCCCGATTTGAGCTTATATTCATAGTGCTGCTTGCAGCTATGACGATAAATGGCCTGTGCAATAAACCATTCGGACCCGGGGGCGGTACCCGGCGCCTCCACCATAATCAATTTGAATTACTGGATTGATTTTGATGGGGGCGAAATAGGATCGACGAGGGTGTAAAGATAGAGTTTTCGTTCGGCATGGTATCCACCGTTATCGGGCTAAACATAATAGTTGCAAATGACAACTACGCGGAAGCTCGTCTCGCTGCTTAAGCGCGACTGCTTCACACTAAACTCCTGACGGATCGCTCTGTCAGGCGGGGTTCGAAGGCACCTGGCAACAGAAGCCTTCACACAATATTTGGCGGATGGTTATTAATAAATGTCAGAGAATGAGCAGCCCGAAGATCTTATCCGATATGATGTATTGACACAGGAAGCACTGCGCGAAGTGATACGCAAAGTGCTTGAAGAGATTTCGATCGCGGGTTTACCCGGCGAACATCATTTCTTCATTACATTCAAAACTGACCATCCTGGCGTCCGATTATCTGCGAGAATGCGTGAACGCTACCCAGAAGAGATGACCATTGTAATTCAGCACTCATTTTGGGATCTGAATGTCTCAGAGACAAATTTTGAAATTGATCTGTCTTTTGATGATATTCTTGAACGCCTACGTATCCCATTTGCTTCGCTTAAGGGTTTCTTCGACCCCTATGTAAAGTTTGGTGTTCAGTTTGATGCAGAATATCTGGAGGCGGCAAACGCGGATATCGATATCACAAAAATGGAACAAGAAGCAGAAAATGTCGATAATCTTCCCCAGGTTGCCCAAACGCGCGAATTAGCACAAATGTCAAAAGAGACAGCCCCGGATACAGCAGACTCTGATAATCAGGACAAGAAAGCGCAACCAGAAGAAGGTGCAGAAATTGTATCTCTGGACAAATTTAGAAAAAAACAATAGGCAAATCGGTGATGGCTGATCCTGTTAATCTGCGCCAATTCCGAAAGCGCAAGCAACGGGAATTAAAAGAACAGCAAGCGCAGGCCAACCGTGAACAGCATGGAATCTCTAAGCAATCGCGCAATCAAGCCAATCAAATCCAGGAATTGACGTTAAAAAAATTATCCGGGAAAAAACGCACGCCAATTGAAGAGAAATAGCATTGCTGCGAAAGCACTCCATTACAATCCGCGGGCATCAAACAAGTTTCTCTATTGAAGATGAATTTTGGGATGAACTGCGGGCAATTTCTCAAAAAACAGACATACCTGTAAGCAGGCTTGTTACGCAAATTGACACTTCAAGACTTCAAACCACTAATCTATCTTCAGCCATCAGGCTTTATGTGTTGCGGGAACTAAGACATAAAGACTAACGGAAATTCTGCAAAATTTTTGAGCTACAGGATGGGTATCAGCGGGTGCGCCATGCCGATAGGCAAACGCAGCTGAAG
>JBCCBE010000132.1:0-5987 GCA_039814425.1 Pseudomonadota bacterium | reverse complement strand
GCAACCTGGAACCAGCATCCACAGAACATTGGTATTGAATTACTTGATCTTCATCACGATGAACAGGAAAAAGTCTGTATGGAACGTTGGCAACCCGGATTGGCAGTAAAGTTATTATCGCAATACGGATTGGAGCTATTGGTCACAAAAGGCTCATACACAGAAGATGGGCAAGAATTTGAAATACAATCCTGGCTGCGACTTCCGGCAAACTCTGAAACTGAGGTAATCGCCGGTCCGCAAGGCTGCACCGTATGGATCAAGCGTGATCACCTGAAAGAAACACCGCAACCGCCTCAAGTTTAAACTGGAATTACTGCGCAAATTCCTTGACTTTTCTGCAAGGATCAGTAGGAAACGATTAACGTAACCGCTCTGAGGCGGTTTTCTTTTATCCAGAATTTGCAGGACGAGACCAATGGCAAAAGCCACCACGATCAAAATCAAGCTTGAAAGCACGGCTGATACCGGCTTTTTCTATGTTACAAAAAAGAACAGCCGGACCATGACTGAGAAAATGGTCAAACGTAAATATGACCCGGTTGCCAAGAAACATGTTGAGTTCAAAGAAACCAAAATCAAATAGGTTTGGTTAAACAACTTGTGAATTAGACCCTGCCCAACCGGCGGGGTTTTTTATTGCGCTTTTTTAAAGCAAGCCTATATGCATCACATTGCAATCGCAAAGCTGGAGTATCTTATGAGCGATAACACCTACGAACCACCAAAAGTCTGGACATGGGATCAGGAAAGCGGCGGTAAATTCGCCAGTATCAACCGTCCGATTGCAGGTGCAACCCATGACAAGGATTTGCCAGTTGGCAAACATCCTTTGCAACTTTATTCTCTGGCGACCCCAAATGGGGTAAAAGTAACGATCATGCTCGAAGAGCTGCTTGCCATGGGGTATCAGGATGCAGAGTATGATGCATGGTATATTGGTATCGGCGATGGCGACCAGTTTTCATCCGGTTTTGTAGATGCCAACCCAAACTCAAAAATACCAGCTCTAATGGATCACTCAACTGATCCGAAAACGCGGGTGTTTGAATCCGGTTCAATCCTACTTTACCTGGCCAATAAGTTTGATGCTCTCCTGCCTTCAGATCACAATGCGAGAACACAAGCGATGAACTGGCTTTTCTGGCAAATGGGAAGCGCCCCTTATCTGGGCGGTGGCTTTGGTCATTTCTATGCTTATGCGCCGGAAAAATTTGAATACCCGATCAATCGTTTCGCGATGGAAGTAAAACGCCAGCTTGATGTGCTGGACCGGCATTTAGCCGACAACACCTATATGGCCGGGGATAACTATTCGATTGCAGATATTGCGATATGGCCTTGGTACGGCATTTTGATCCAAGGCAAGATTTACGGCGAGTCAGGCACCTTCCTGGATGTCAAATCCTATAAAAACATGATGCGCTGGACAGACCAGATTGCGCAGCGCGAAGCGGTTCAACGCGGTCGTATCGTAAATCGGACCTTTGGCGAACTTTATGAGCAGTTGAAAGAACGTCACGATGCATCTGATTTCGAAACCAAAACAGCAGATAAGCTTGAAAGCTCTGATTAGTCTTTAAAGATCATCTTCTCTAACGACTGAACAGCCTGCGGTGTATCCAGATCAAGCTTGGCGGCTTCGCCAAGCTCCACCTCTATGACCTGATGTGCGTTTGCCCCAATGATATGGCGGGCACCGGTATCGCCTTCAATGGCGATTAACTGATCAAAATATGCCCTTGGCCAAACAACCGGGTTCCCCCGCTTACCGTTGGATGTCGCCATGATGATCTTGCTCGGATTGTCCCTTGCGGTTTCAATCATCTGGTTAATCATATCGGTTGTTACAAATGGCATGTCGCCCAGCAATACAATCGCACAATCTGCCGAAGCAGGTAGAGCTGAAATGCCTGCCCTCAACGAACTGGACAATCCTTCTTCATAATCGAGGTTATGCGCCAGTGAAACTTTTAAGTCTCTAGTAAGGTCGTCGATCACGGCCGGCTCGTGACCCGTTACAATAATACTGGCGGCACAATGGCTGGTATCAACAGCCTCTGCCACATGCCGAAGCATCGGCTTGCCAATAACCTCTACGGTCATTTTGTTGACGTCACCCATGCGTCGAGATTGGCCGGCAGCCAGAATTATTGCCGATACATTCTTTGATGTAGAAATTCTATGCTTTTCACGCGGATGCGGACGGCTTCCAGTTTCCATACGCAAGCCTCCCACACCCATCGAAGCAATATCTGATGAGGACACATCAACACCTGCAAGAACCCTTTGTAGCACGTCATCAAATCCATTATCGGCGATACTGCGAGCGCATCCGGGCGCGCCAATAATGGGTTTTCCGTCCAATTCAGCCAGTAAAAGAAGGTTACCCGGATCGACCGGCATGCCAAACCGAATGATATTACCGCCGTTAGCTTCAATCGCAGCCGGGATGAGATCACGGATATCACTAATTGCAGATGCACCAAATAAGACCAGCAAATCGCATTCCGCATGCATTTCTGCAATTGCTTGCGTGATATCATCCAACTGATGAAATACCCGTTTCTCATCCCTCAGCACTGAGCGTGACAGATCAAGGCGTCGTTCAAGATTACGGCAGGTTTTATCAAGAACCGAAGGCTTCATCCCTGGCAAAAGCGTCGAAATCAAACCGACTTTCAACGCATTGAAAGGAGCAATCGAAAGCGTATTTTCCAAATCCAGTTCTTCTACACGTTGAAGCGTTTTTCCCGCAACCGCGTAGGGAATGATCTTAACCGTTGCCACCAGTCGACCTTCATTCACCACTGAATAATCATCCAAGGTTGCAAACGTCACAGCCGGGTCGATTGAATTTAACGCATCAACCTTGGCTCTGGAAACGCGAAAAACGCCACTTTCCTTGGAAAAAAAGTTTACCCGTCCGGTACGAGCATCTTCGGTTCGAACATGCTCGCAGGAAAGTTCTTTTGCGATCAGGGTCGCAGCGGTATCCTCTTCGATATCCTGCGTTGAAGGCAAAGCCACCAAAACAGTTTCCATGCTTGCAGCGTGCATCAGATCGATCAGGTCATCATCAAGGACTGTACCTTTTCTGATGATCGTGTCATCGGGCAAACGGACCGAATGGGCAAGAATTCCGCCCATAGCATCATCTAAGGGAAACTGACCAAACTTCATACGTCACCGAGACTGCGTTTGCGGAAAGCGCCAATCACCTGGGCAAGTATTGCCACGGCAATCTCCTGAGGTGTCGAAGCGCCGATATCCAAACCGATCGGCGCATGAATTTGGGAGATTACTTCCTCGCTTAACCCAGCACTTTTCAAGCGCTCCAAACGTTTGCCATGGGTTTTACGACTTCCAAGCGCACCAACGTAAAAACAGCCCGTTTTCAAAGCTTCTATCAGTGGGAAATCATCAATCTTGGGATCATGGGTAACAGCTGCGACTGCACAATAAGGATCAAGCGGTTGGGTAGGAAACAAATCTTCCGGCCATTCTGCATAAAGTGCAACATCAGCAAAGCGTTCGGGGGTTGCAAATGCAGAACGCGGATCAATTACACAGACATCATATCCTGCCGTTTGTGCCATTGAAACAAGCGCCTGACTGATATGAACCGCGCCGATTATGACTAACCGCGGCGCAGGAACATAAACGTTGAGAAAATGGGAGTAGCCCTCTAACTCCAGCGGAGTAGATTTACCTGAGTGAAAAACCTTCGCAATCGCCAACCCCAATTCATCCCTGCCCTGTTCACCTTCCAGAACAAATTGCTCGGTTGCATTTTCAAAATTTTTTACCACCACACATGCTTTGCGCATCCGCCGTGCCTCATTGATGGCTTTCAGGGTATCAGGCTTCATTTATCCAACCTGCTCAACATAGACGCGAATTGCGCCACCGCAGGAGAGGCCGACTTCCCAGGCAGTTTCATCAGCCACCCCAAATTCCAGCATTTTCGGGGAACCGGTTTCAAGCACATCCATTGCTTCCGCAATGACCGCACCTTCGACACATCCCCCCGACACCGATCCTGCAAAGTTACCCTCCCCATCAATTACCAGGTGAGAACCGTTTGGCCTCGGGGCCGATCCCCAGGTAGAGATCACCGTTGCAAGAGCTACGTTCTTTCCTGCTTCAATCCATTCTTGCGCAACGCTAAGCTCATCCAATACTGATATGTTTTGATTCATCTGCATGAAATGACTCCTAAATTTCAGAAGTGGCTCAAGCTGCGCGCAGCCAGTTTTTTGGATTATACGCAGGACTGAACTCACCATCCAGTGCTGCACAAATATCAGTCAGCGCATTAAGAGAATGCACCGGGCGGAACTCATCAACATGGGGCAGCATTACCCGAATACCGCGCGCTGCTGCCTCAAAAGCATCAAAACGCAGTAACGGATTAAGCCAGATCAGTCTTCGGCAGGATAGATGCAACCGATCCATCTCTTTATTAAGAAGCAATCCTTCATCGCGCTCTAAACCGTCGGTAATAAGCAGTACGATTGCACCTTGTCCCAGTACCCGACGCGACCAGTGCTGATTAAAGTTTTCCAGTGCATCCCCGATACGTGTACCGCCAGACCAGTCCTTTGCCTTGCGTGCGCTTTCATCCAACGCAACATCAATGTCCTTATTGCGCAATTGGCGCGTAATATTTGTTAGCCTAGTACCAAACAGAAACGTATGCACGTGACGCCGCTCTTCAGACAACGCATGGAAAAAATGCAAAAACACCCGTGAATACTGGCTCATAGAGCCAGAAATATCAGCCAGAATAACAAGTGGTGGTTCAACTACTTTACGTTGCCGAAATTGCGGCAGGATCAAATCGCCGCCTGTGCGCATTGACTTTGCCAACATACGTCTGGGATCTGCTTTGGCTTTACGTTTGATAGGTCTAAACCGTCTTGTGGGCACTGTTGAAACAGACAGTTTCATCTTTGACATAGCGCGTTTTGCAACCGCCATTTCCTCCGCACTCATCTGAGCAAAATCCTTGTCGCGCAGCACTTCAGAACCGGAGACAGTAAAAGATGCATCAATATCAATTTCGGGACGTTCAAATTCCTTTTGTTGTTCCTGTCCGGAAAACAAAGCTTGAGAGACCCGCGCCTCCCCAGCCTTTGCCTTTTCCCGCTGCTCATCTTCGCGAACCTGCGGTGAGAACATTTGGAGCATTTTCTCAACCAGATCCCGCGAGCGCCAGAACAATCGAAACGCGCCATCGAAGATCACATGATCTTCATGCCGATTGACCAAAACGCTGTGCAAAACCCAATAAAAATCATCCCGATCCGCAATTCCGGCCGCCTCAACCGCGCGGACGCAATCAATTACGCTGGCAGGACCGACTTTCATACCCGCAGCCCGTAACGTACGGGCAAAATACAAAATGTTCTCCGCAAGCTTGCCGGAAGGATTGATTTCATTGACCTGCATACTCATGCGTCAGCCAATTCACGTTTGACTTCTTTTAAAAGCTGTTGGCCCTCGCTGGAGTCGATCTTTGCAATGTCATCCTGATATTTGAGTAAGACGCCAATCGTGTCGGAAACTGTCTGCGGATCAATTGCTACCTTATCCAACTCAATTAGTGCCGAGGCCCAATCAAGGGTTTCAGCAACACCAGGATTTTTAAACAGGTTTTGTTCGCGTAGTTTCTGTACATAGGCAACGATTTCCCTGGATAGGGTTTCACCACATCGGGGAACCTTACGGTTGATGATATCAAGTTCACGTTGCGAGTCCGGATAATCAACCCAATGGTACAAGCAACGCCGTTTTAGCGCATCATGGATTTCCCGTGTTCGGTTAGTAGTCAAAATGACAATCGGTGGTTCTTCTGCCTGAATGGTACCTAATTCCGGAATAGTCACCTGAAAGTCTGACAAGATTTCTAATAAAAATGCTTCAAACGCTTCGTCGGTCCGGTCAAGTTCATCGATCAAAAGTATTGGTGATTTTCCCTCTTG
>JBCCBE010000034.1:0-29635 GCA_039814425.1 Pseudomonadota bacterium | reverse complement strand
GAGTTGGTTAACCCATTCGGCCCAAGTGTAGTGGCGATCGCTCGCCAGCTGATTGACGATCGCAAAGGCTGTCGCCTCCTAGTACGAGAGGACCGGGGTGGACGTATCAATGGTGGACCTGTTGTTGCGCCAGCAGCATAGCAGGGTAGCTAAATACGGAATGGATAACCGCTGAAGGCATCTAAGCGGGAAACCAGCCTCGAAACTAGTATTCCCTGAGAATCGTCGCAGACTACGACGTTGATAGGCTAGGTGTGGAAGCGCGGTAACGTGTGAAGCTTACTAGTACTAATAATTCGATCGGCTTGATCGTTCTCATTACCCATATTTATCGCAATTCGTTTTTCGGATTGTTAAATCGTTAATGGTTGTTTTTGCTTTGTAAATTCAACTTCAAACGATACCCGAACGACAATTAAATAGACCAGTTACATGTAATTTGCCGACCTGGTGGTTATTGCGAGGTGGCTGCACCCGATCCCATTCCGAACTCGGTCGTGAAACGCCTCAGCGCCGATGGTACTTTGTCTCAAGGCACGGGAGAGTAGGTCGCTGCCAGGTCTGTCAATTACATGTTTTCACGAGTTCTTCTTTTACGATACTCATCTTAGGCCGTCTGCCATCTGGCCGGCGGCTTTTTTGTCTCTAGCATCTTTTGATGCAAATGGTTGACGCGGGATGGAGCAGCCCGGTAGCTCGTCAGGCTCATAACCTGAAGGTCGCAGGTTCAAATCCTGCTCCCGCAACCAAAATATTAAATAAAATCAATAGAATAATGAATTCGCCGAACTGGCGACGTTTCTTGTGCCCGAACAGTGTCGGCAATTTACGTCGACTGAACCGATACGAACATTCCCTTTAATACCTGGCATTCATCAATAACAACGATTGTCATCAGCAATCAATAATACACTGGTTTGGGCCATGTTTTGCAAAGTGGGTGCAACATGCTTGCACAAAGCCTTCAACACTCCTCCTTGGACGCGACTTGTTATAACCGATCGACAGAGTAAGCGGCGGCAAAACGTCAGAGATTGGCCGAGCAATAACTTCTGCGCCTGCATAACTGTCGGAAGTTAGCGGCAGCATATTCAGGACGGCGCATCCGCGTCCTGAGGCCACCAAACTTCGCACCATTTCAGTGGAGTTCGCATATGCGGCTACCGGTGCCCGCGACACAGCAGTGTCAAACAAACCGTCATAATAAGAAGTAGCAACCGGGCGGTTAAGGACAACAAGCGGTTCCTGTGCGATTTGAAACATAGAGACTTTAGTCTGCTCCGCTAGCCGGTGCCCCGCTGGTAAAAGACAATATGGCGGTGCGGCAATTAGAGTGTCGTACTCCACCGACGGCAGCACTCCTTCAGAAACAAACAGTATCGCGTCAAATGTCCCATTGAGCAGACCTTCCTGAGCTTGAATATTGTCGCATTCTTCAAGTTGCAGTGTTAGGGCAGCATCTGCTGGCAGAAATGTGCTTAAAATATTAGGTAGGAATGCAGGAGCGATTGGCGCATAGTATCCTATTCGCAACGTGCCGGTTAGCGCTTGCTTAAGTTCGACCCCCTCGCTCAATAATGAGCGGTACTCATCCAGCAAACGCTCGCATTTGCGCGCGACTTTGCGGCCGTTCGCATTAGCTTGTATGCCCCGCGCGCGATGCCGTGTAATGAGTGTAAGGTCAAATTCTGCCTCGACCTGAGCAATAGCCGATGAGACAGCAGAGGCTGCGATGTTCAGATCAGCCGCAGCTTTGGCAATATTTCCATGTCGTAATGCTGAAGCAAAGTACTCCATCGTTTTGAGAGTTAGCGCCACTAATACCTCTGAATTTCAGATGCGGATCATCGTATAATACTATTTTTCCGATGAAAATTTGTATGTCAATATAATTGTGTTGCCACGCTATGGAGTTTTTTATGTCCGATGCCCCGCTAAAAGGTTGGAACCATTCCCCCGACGTACCCTTGCAAGTCTCACCGTTCTTCAACTGGCCGCCACGTCCAATGGCCATGGTTAAATGGATTTGGAACTCATGGTTTTTCATCACAGAACGATTAATTATTGTCGGTATCGCTTTCATCTCGTTTTATTGGTTCCAGCCACCTCTTGAGGAAACCCGGACGCTGGCCTTTGGTTGGATCGCAGAAATGTTCGTGCGTAATATTGTATTGATGACCCTGGTTGCGGGCGGGCTTCATTTGTACTTCTACACCTTTACCAAGCAAGGCCAGACGCTCAAATATGATGCGCGGCCATTGATGAAAAATGGTCGCCAGTTTACGCTGGGTGGGCAAATAAGAGATAATATATTCTGGACTTTGGCCGGCGGTGTTACGATTTGGACGGCATATGAAGTGTTGATGTTCTGGGCAATGGCAAATGGTTATGCGCCTATGCTGACTTGGGCGGCACACCCATTCTGGTTTATCGCATTGTTCTTATTAATCCCAGTTTGGGAGAGCTTTTACTTTTACTGGATTCATCGTTTATTGCACGTACCGTTTCTTTATAAACACGTCCATGCACTCCATCACAGAAACATAAATGTGGGGCCATGGTCTGGGCTATCGATGCACCCAGTGGAACATATAATTTTTCTGGGTTCTGTATTGATCCATTGGATTGTGGCCGCACATCCGATACATATCCTGTACCATCTGCAATATTATGCCCTGACTGCCGCTACGACCCACACGGGATTTGAAGGGCTGGTTGTGAAAGATCAGAACAGGTTGGCACTGGGAACGTTTCATCATCAAATGCATCATCGTTATTTTGAATGTAATTATGGCTCGCTCGAAATCCCTTGGGATAAGTTTTTTGGCTCTTTCCACGATGGCACAAACGAAGCCAATGAGCGGATAAAAGAACGGCGCAAGCAAATTATGGGTAGTTAGAAAATGACCGCATTGACCATCAAGGATCTGCTGGAAGCCAAAGGCATAAGACAATTGGCTTATGTCCAGGTTGCTCAAGAAGAGGAGGCCGTTGCTGCGTCAGAGGCTGGTATGGATATGATAGGTACGGCCTATCTCCCAGAACGTGCTCATTTTGCCAAAACCATACCGAATACGCATTTTCAATTTGGTATGCCGTGGGGCAAACACGCAGACGCCACAGAGGTTTTGCGTGATGCGATGTCGGCAATGCAATCTGGGGCGCAATCCATTTATTGTGGAATGAGTCCGAAAATTGTTGAAGTGCTCGCACGCGAAGGCGTGCCTGTGATTTGCCATGTTGGGTTAGTTCCACCCAAGGCTACCTGGACAGGGGGCTATAGGGCGGTTGGAAAGACCCTAGAACAAGCAAAAATGATTTGGCGACAAGTTAAGGAATTTGAGGCTGCAGGGGCTTTTGCGGTTGAGATGGAAGTCGTTGCGGCAAACCTCGCAACAGAAATAACCAAACGCACGTCGATGCTGACGATCTCTTTAGGTTCAGGTGGTGGTTGCAATGCTCAATATTTATTCTCGGCAGATTTGCTCGGCGAAAACCGAGGACATATTCCTCGCCACGCCAAAACTTATAGAAATTTTGCTGCGGAACGCGATCGGTTGCAAGAAGAAAGAATTGCTGCATACAGAGAATATATCGCAGATGTTTCATCAGGCGGGTTTCCTGAGGAAAAACACATAGTTTCAATTGATCAAGACGAGTTACTTGAAGTCTGGGGAAGTTGAAGCTGAAACGAATATCAAAGCAGGCATCATTCATGCTTTAGATGCAGGTGACTAAGGGCTCAAAAGCGCCGGTGATCCGTTGAAGCCACCGGACATAGCTATCACTTATCTCCGGTCGTAACCCCAGCAGACGAGATGCCAAACTCAGAGGTTCTGTTTGAGCAAAATTTCTATGCGAATTGTTTCCTGGGAAGCGAACGGTTTCCGCAATTCACATCTGGCCTTCATAATACGGATTGCACTGCGTACCGAATGACCCGTATTCTGGGCGATAATTGCATCGGTTCGGTTTTCCATTAGCGCCTGCTCTGTAAATGCTGTTCGTTCATGAGCAATCAAAACAAGCTTTCCTGGACCTACCAGCCTGTCTATTTCTGATATCGGGCTTTCTGCCTCAGAACTCATCACATATGCGGCGCAAATATCTGGATTGTTTTTGATGCATTGTTTGATAACACGGCTTGTGCGTTCGTGATTTCCATAGGTCTCCAAGGAAGGAAGGGCATAGAACTCGGGGAACTCCTCGTCCATTGTTTCGTCAAACCCCAACCTTCTTTCCAACGCGTCACGTGACTGCATGGTGTCCGAAATCACCATGATTTTACCGCTGGACACTTTCAAAAATCTTCCGATTAGACTTGCGGCTGTTGATCCTGCCTTGTGGTTATCAACACCTACGAAATCTACTGTAGATGCCTTTGGTTGACCAGAAAGAAACTGAACTACCTCTATACCGCGCTCTGAAAGCCTTGAGGTAGCATCACGCACCTGCGGCGATTCCGGTACCATCAATGCTACCCCATCCAGATCATCCGACTTCAGAGATGACAAGTAATTTGCAACGACATGTGGATCGTTAACATCGATTTGAGCGGAACCTGCAAATACGGCATCTGCAGCTAAAGAAGCATTTGCTTCCTCGATCCGATTAATCACCTCTTTTCTAAACGCACCGCCTGATTGTGGAAGTAGGAACTGAAACTTATAGCTTTTGCTACGAGCGAGGTTCGCCGCCTGAATATTTCGAACAAAGCCTATCTTTTCAATGGCTTGATTCACTTTAAGAATAGTGGGTTCCTTCACACCCGGCCGATCGTTCAGCACACGGTCTATCGTAGCCAGACTGACACCGGCTTCCTTAGCTAGATCCTTTATTGTTGGCCTCATAAACCATTTCCCATTCAAAAAGCAACGCGCGTTAGGTGCTACCTTTTTCAACATTTCTCAACGAAAAGCAATAAAAGTGAGGTGCGTACCTCAAAAAATGCTTGATTTGAGGTACGTACCTCATTAGAGATGGAATAGCAGAATGGTTTTAGCCAATTGCTGAAACACCACTTGGGAGGAACTTACGATGAAAACAGGACTAATTCGCTCTGTCGCTGTAACGGCGATCTTTGGGGCCGCAACCATGGGTGCGTCCACAATTGTACACGCCGATGATCTTACGCTTTGTTGGGCTGCATGGGACCCTGCAAATGCGCTTGTAGAACTCAGTAAAGAATTTGAGGCTCAGTCCGGGCACAAAATGAGCTTTGAGTTTGTTCCCTGGCCTAACTTTGCTGACCGAATGCTCAATGAACTCAACTCAGGTGGTAAACTGTGCGACCTGTTGATTGGTGACAGCCAGTGGATCGGCGGAGCTGCAGAGAACGGCCAGTATGTGAAGTTGAATGATTTCTTTGATAAAGAAGGCATCACTATGGATGACTTCTTGCCTGCAACTGTGACTGGTTACGCAGAATGGCCAAAGAATTCTCCAAATTACTATGCATTGCCAGCTTATGCCGATGTTGTAGGATGGACTTACCGGAAAGACTGGTTTGAACGCCCGGAAATTCAGAAAGAATTCAAGGAAAAGTATGGCCGTGATCTCGGCGTACCGGCATCCCTCGAAGAACTACAACAAATCGGAGAGTTTTTCCAAGGTCGGCAAATCGACGGAAAAACTGTCTATGGCGCAGCGATTTATACGGAACGCGGGTCTGAAGGCATAACTATGGGCGTGACCAATGCGCTGTACAATTATGGTTTCAAATATCAGGATCCAGCAAATCCATACGAGTTGGAAGGTTTCGTAAACTCAGACGCTGCGGTTGCAGGTCTTGAGTATTATAAGAAGCTTTATGAAACAGCAGCACCTCCAGGTGCTTCTGATGCATACATGTCTGCAAATATTGATGCTTACAAATCCGGTCAGGTAGCAATGCAGATGAATTTCGCCTTTATCTGGCCTGGGGTTGAAGCCGATCCAAATGTTGGAAGTGGTAAGTCAGGTTACTTCGCTAATCCCGCTGGTCCTGCGGGCCAATTTGCACAACTCGGCGGACAGGGTATCTCGGTTGTCGCCAATTCTGACAGCAAGGACGCAGCCCTCGAATATATCAAATGGTTTGCTCAACCCGAGGTACAACAAAAATGGTGGGACGTCGGCGGAGCTCCCGCACTCAAAGCAGTGCTGGAAGCACCTGGTTTCAATGATAGCCAGCCATTTGCCAAAACATTCCTCGATTCAATGGCAATTGTTAAGGATTTTTGGGCTGAACCCGCCTATGCATCGCTTCTGCTTCCAATGCAGGAACGTGTCCACAATTACGTAATTGCTGGCCAGGGTACAGCAAAAGAAGCGCTCGATGGTCTTGTAAAAGATTGGGATGAAGTCTTCGAAGACGAAGGCAAGAAGTAAAACAGCATTTGGCGTTTGCCTCCCATGCGAACGGTAGAGCCGGGGATTTTCCCGACTCTACACCGAGGCAAAGATGTATTATGAGATTCCCATGAGTGACTCGACTCTAGAGCGCGTTGCGCGTGCCACACCGATCCCTATTGCTAATAAGGTCAGAGGCCTTTCTGATCGAGCAATTGCATGGATCTTTGTTGCGCCAACTATCATTATCCTGTTGGCGATCAACATTTTTCCTCTCCTTTGGACGATCTATCTGAGTTTCACGAACTATGCCGTCAACCGGCCCAACCGTGAAGTAAAGTACATTGGCCTGAGGAATTACGAGAGAATTCTTGGCGATGCAGACACTTGGGTGACCATGCAGGCGACAGCACATTTTCTGATATGGACCATCGTCTTTCAGGTTCTGATCGGCTTTACGCTTGCCTATCTGATCAATAAGAAATTTCGCGGCAATGACCTCTGGACGACCATTATTGTGCTTCCAATGATGCTTTCACCTGCAGTCGTCGGAAACTTTTGGACTTTTTTGTATCAACCGCAAATTGGTCTCTTCAACTATGTAGTTGCCTTTTTGACCGGGGCAGATCCATCAAGCTTTTCAATGATTGGCAATGTAGAGCTCGCTCCATGGTCAATTGTCATCGTCGACACGTGGATGTGGACGCCTTTCGTAATGCTTATCTGTCTTGCCGGTCTCAGATCGATACCCGACAGTATTTATGAGGCTGCCGAATGTGATCGCGCGAGCAAATGGCGGCAATTCTGGACAATTACAGTTCCAATGGTTCTACCGTTTCTAATGTTAGCAGTACTGTTTCGCGGCATTGAGAATTTCAAAATGTTCGATCTGGTAGTTCAACTGACCGGCGGAGGTCCGGGGAACATTACGACATTGAGTTCAATCGATCTCAAGCGCGAAGCCTTTGAAAAATGGCGCACCGGTTTTGCCTCTGCTTATGCGGTCATCCTGTTTGTAACGGTTTTCGGTCTCGCATCGATCTACGTGAAGGCGCTTAACAGGGTGAAACAACGATGAGCTTTTCCGTAACAGAGCCTTCACAACGCCAAAAGTGGTTTGCCGGTGCGCTTGTCATTGGCTATGCGCTGATAACAATTCTTCCCCTACTTTGGATTGTTGCGACCGGCTTCAAGTCTTCACCTGACTCCATCGCCTATCCTCCCAAGATAGTGTTTCAACCAACAGTAGAAGGGTATGTGAACCTATTTACTACCCAAACAAGGTTGAGCGAGGCAGCGAAAGCAGAGCCTCGCGACGACTTGCCATGGTATGAAAATCTTGTTCGTAATAAGGGCAATACCATTGTTGGTTCTTCAAGATATTCGGAGCGCTTCTTCAATTCAGTGATTATTGGATTTGGCTCTACCTTCTTTGCCATAGTACTGGGAACAGCGGCGGCATATGCATTCTCACGGTTCAAGGTACCGCTGAAGGATGATCTCCTGTTCTTCATACTGTCGACGCGCATGATGCCTCCGATCGCAGTTGCAATCCCGATATTCTTAATGTTCAGAAATCTGGGATTGAGTGACACCCATGCCGGGATGATATTGCTCTATACCGCCGTGAACCTCTCGCTGTCGGTTTGGCTCATTAATGGGTTTATTGATGAAATTCCCATTGAATATGAGGAAGCCGCACTGATCGACGGATACACCCGGTTTCAGGCATTTTACAAAGTTGTTTTGCCCCAGGCCCTAACAGGCATCGCCTCGACTGCAATCTTCTGTCTGATCTTTGCCTGGAACGAATATGCGTTCGCAGTTCTTTTGACTTCGGGTTCGGCCCAAACCGCTCCACCATTCATCCCAACGATCATCGGTGTCGGTGGTCAGGACTGGCCAGCGGTTGCAGCCGGAGCCACGATTTTTCTGGTACCGGTAATGGTGTTCACCATTTTGCTCCGTAAACATTTGCTGCGAGGCATTACATTTGGAGCTGTGCGCAAATGAATACATTCGTTCAAGGTTTGTTGCACTTGCGCAGAGGTCCATGGGAACTGGTAGCATCTGTCCTGATCGCCATCGGAGTAGTGATGCTAATGCAACCATTCGCACTGTTTCTCTTTAGCTACTCCTTCGTCGTAACACTCATCGGCACAGTGATGTTTATCATTGTCAGCCATTTCCCGGAGTAACCGATGGCGCAGATAAAGATAAAAAACGTGCGCAAGGACTTTGGAACTTTTACTGCTGTCCAGTCGTCTACCTTTACCATCGAGGATGGTGAGTTCTTTATGCTGCTTGGTCCTTCCGGGTGCGGAAAAACAACTACATTACGGATGATGGCGGGGCTTGAACTTCCGACAAGTGGAGAAGTTTTCATTGATGGCGAAGAAGTAGGTATGAAGCGGGCTTCGGAACGCGATATTGCGTTTGTATTCCAGATGTTTGCCCTGTACCCGCATATGAATGTGGGCAAGAACATGTCTTATCCGCTTTTAAGCCAGGGAATGTCTCGGGCAAAAGCCCGGGAAAAAGTGGTCGAAGTTGCCCGAATTCTGGGTATTGAAGATATTCTGAATAAGTCGGTCGGTGGTTTATCTGGTGGCGACCGTCAGAGAGTGGCTCTGGGAAGGGCTATTGTACGAGAGCCGAAAGCGTTTTTCATGGATGAACCTCTTGGAGCACTCGATGCAGAGTTTCGAGAGCACATGGCTGAGGAATTACGTGCACTTCACGACAGAATGGGCGCTACCACAGTTTATGTTACCCATGATCAGCTCGAAGCGATGCAGATGGGCGACAAGATTGTGGTAATGAACCACGGTGTCGTTGAACAGTTTGGCAAACCACAAGATATCTACGATTGGCCTGCTACTAAGTTTGTCGCGGAGTTCATCGGTTCGCCTGCGATGAATTTTCTGGATTTTGACGGGACGATTGAACCCGGTGCCAATTCGGTCAATATCGATGGCCACCTAGTCGCCATCCCGAAAAACCTTCAGGGCGGGAGGGGCGCCATGTCGTTGGGCATTCGACCCGAACACATTCGGTTCAGTGACGGGTCAGACTATAAAGGGGAAGTTCTGGCAGTCGAATATCTTGGCACTACTCAAATCATAACATTGAAGACACCGAACGGCACTATCAAGGCTCGGATCGGCTCCGAGCAGCCGGTTTCAAATGGTGCATTGATAGGCCTCGAGTTTGATACGCGTACCCTTACTGTATTCGACAATGGGAACGGTTTGGCCCTGCGCTCTGAAGCCAATGTTGAGGTGCTAGACAATGGCTGACGTCGTACTACAAAACATCACCAAGACCTATGGAGATACTGCGGCGCTGGATAATGTTTCTCTTACGGTTCCCGATGGTTCATTTGTTGTCCTGCTTGGCCCTACTGGTGCTGGAAAGACCACCATGCTTCGAATGATTTCCGGGCTGGATAATCCGGAATCTGGTGATGTACTTATTGACGGCAATTCGGTGCTCGGCGATCCACCTGCGCAGAGAAATGTAGCGATGGTGTTCCAACAATATTCCCTCTATCCGCATCTCACTGTTCGACAAAATCTCGAGTTTCCACTCAAATCTCCTCTGCTGAATACATCGCGGAGTGAGATGGAGGAAAAGGTTCGCAACGTATCTGAAATTCTGCAGATCACGCATAAACTTGATAATAAAGCAACAACACTCTCGGGAGGAGAAATGCAGCGTGTTTCGATAGGGCGCGCATTGGTTCGTACACCAAACATTTATTTGATGGATGAACCGTTGAGTTCGTTGGATGCTAAGTTACGTGCAGATTTAAGAATTGAACTTAAAAGAATCCAGACGAATTCCGGACAAACTCTTCTCTACGTCACGCATGACCAGATTGAAGCTATGACAATGGCCACACATGTTGGAGTGCTGGACAATGGTAAACTGGTTCAGTTTGGTTCGCCCCGTCAAATCTACGAGAACCCTATCAGTATTTATTCAGCAAGCAGATTAGGCCAACCCAGAATAAACATATTGCCTGCCGGACTGTTTAAAATCAATGCGCCGCAAAACGCAGAGACGATTGGGCTTAGGCCGGAGCAAATCCTGCAGGGAAAAGGCGAAAATTGCTCGGTCAAACGTGTCGAACGTTTAGGCGATCAAACACGGTTGCACCTAAGTTTTAAGGACCACGACATCATCACGGTCACGGACGCTCACACGCCATTGCAAAGTGGTGAAACGATAAAAATACAACCAGTGAAGCCGTTTTTCTTCGACAAAACGGGCATGCGCGTTGGGTAACGGAGGAAGTTATGACACAGTTTGTGAACAAAAAAGAGGATATCGTTACTGAAGCTGTTGATGGCATTGTTGCTGCATCTGGCGGAAAACTTGCTCGACTGGATGGATACCCTCACATTCGCGTCGTGATCCGCAACGACTGGGACAAGTCAAAGGTCGCTCTAGTTTCAGGTGGCGGATCGGGTCATGAACCGGCACATGCAGGATTTGTCGGTGAGGGCATGCTTACCGCAGCAGTTTGTGGTGATGTATTCGCATCTCCAAGTGTCAATGCGGTTTTGGCGGGGATCCTTTCCGTAACTGGCCCGGCTGGGTGTTTGTTGATTGTAAAGAACTATACCGGTGACCGATTGAACTTTGGTCTGGCAGCGGAACGCGCTCGTGCGTTTGGGCTTAACGTGAAAATGGTAGTGATTGGCGATGATATTGCACTTCCTGATCTTCCGCAGGCGCGCGGTGTTGCCGGGACGTTGTTTGTGCACAAAATCGCTGGCGCGTTGGCAGAACAAGGTGCTGACTTGAAGACCGTTGCCGGTGCAGCAGAAAAGGTAATCGAGGGTGCCAGCTCTATCGGAATGTCGCTGGACACTTGCACGGTACCGGGTTCTCCAAAAGAAGCCAGGATTCCAGACGGCATGGCCGAACTCGGGCTCGGAATTCACGGCGAGCCGGGCGTTGAACAAATAGAGTTTTCCAATGCGGATACGGCAGTGGCAGCCATGTGCGAAAAACTGTCCGCATCGATGGATGGTAAAAAGTACGTAGCACTTGTGAACAATCTTGGCGGTGCATCGATTCTGGAAATGGCAGTATTGACTAATTCGCTGGTAAAATCCTCGGTCGGCGGTAAACTCTCCCACATCATTGGCCCTGCCGCAATGATGACATCTCTGGACATGCGAGGCTTTTCTATTTCAGTTTATCCCGCAGATGCAGATGAGTTGGCGCTGCTTGGCACTCCCACACCACTGGCAGCATGGCCGGGAATATTGGCGATATCAGATATTGCAGTTGCTAATCTGCCCGATGGACTGAAACCTATAGCGCCATTGCCATCGAGTAATTCATCGACAGCGGCTTTCTTGGAAAGCTGTTGTAAAGTACTGATCGCAGCTGAAGAAGACCTCAACGCTCTGGATTCTAAGTCAGGAGATGGTGATACAGGTTCCACGCTGGCAGGTGCAGCAAATGCGCTGATTGATGCAATGGATCGCTTGCCTCTTGCTGACCAGACGCAACTTTATAGGGCTATAGGCCTTGAGCTCTCACAAACCATGGGCGGTTCTTCAGGTGTCCTGTTGGCAATCTTTTTTGCAGCAGCTGGAGATGCGTCATCTGGTGGAATGAAAATGCAAGACGCCCTTAAGGCAGGATTGAGCAGAATGCAGGAAATTGGTGGCGCGCAGCTTGGCGATCGTACAATGGTAGATGCGCTCTCACCTGCTCTGGACGCTTTGGGAAAAAGTATCAGTGCTGCAGCGCAGGCAGCACGCAAGGGTGCTGATCACACAGCCACGATAACGAGAGCAAAAGTGGGAAGAGCATCATATATAAATGCCGCTCAGCTCGCTGGCCATAATGATCCGGGAGCGGAAGCCGTTGCACTTCTTTTTGAGCACCTAAATTCATGAAACCGAGGCGGTAGCCGTCGGTGCTCTTCGCGGAATTGGAACATTTTGTAGTTTCGAAAAGTGTTTCAATGGGCTCGAAGCCGGAAGTCCATCGTTTTAATATTGAAAATAGGCGAAGGTTTACTAACCGGACACTGTAGATAACCGTGTTGTTTCTGATGAATTTTACGGCGCACCATAGCAATGGATATTTGCAACGAGATTGACCTATCCAAAATTCCCTAAACAAAGGTGGTTAGGCCGCTGGATTCTGCTTCTAGCACATTTGCAAAAAGCTCTAATGCTTTTGTTTGAATTTGTCCGGTTCGTGTGACCAGTTGAATGTCGTTTGGAAGACTGTATTTCTTTTCTCCAACACTTTTCATCTGCCCTTCACGTATCCAAAGCATGGCATAGGATTCTGGCAGATAGCCAATAAAGTTTCCAGTTAAAATCAACATCGCGACGCCCTCAACCTGATGTGCTTGGCTCGTCGATCTGGTTTTTCGGGCTACTGGAGTAATCTGGTGCTCGTCAAGATACGCACGTCGTACCAAATTAGATTTTTCTAGTATCGCATTGGTTTTTGCAATCCGGGTTTCCGAAAACAGAGGATGTTTCTGACCACAGAAAAGGTCCATGTATTCTCGCGAAATAGTTTTGTATTTTAGTCCCTTTTTCTGCCTATGAAACACACCTATGCCAATATCGATCCGTCCCTCAAGCAAGCTGTATTCGATCGTGTCGGGAGCCATCGAGTGAATATCAATCTCAACATCCGGGGCTTGTTGATGAAATTTGGACAATGTACTCACAATTGGAGCCTGGCCGTTCGAGATCCAGTTATCAATGACCGCTATAGAAATTTTGCCACTAAGACTGTCTATATTCTCCGAAACTGCATTGTGAAATTGTTCCAGTGACGTGAAAAGCTCCAGGGTTGCGTCCGCAACTCTTTTGCCAAATCCCGTCAACTGGAAACCACTTCGTCCTCGTTGGCACAAAACTGCACCAAGTCTTTTTTCAAGATCAGAAACTTGCCGACTTATTGTTGAAGGTGAAGTGTTCAGTACAGTCTGTGCTGCCGCGAAACTTTTAGCTTCGGCGACAACTTTGAAAACGTAAAGCAGATGGATATCAACTTTGGACAACCTCGGTGGTAGCATCAGGATTTTCCTTGTATGATTATACAACTAAACTTTCAATCTATATCATTCTTTCATGGAATTTCCTGGTTAATATCTGATTGTGCGCTATCCGAAATCTAAGTGAGAAATGAGATGAATATTCAGCAATCCCAGGCTAACTGGGGAATTAACAATGATTATGCTGAACTCCATGATGTGCTATTGGGCAAGCCGGAATTTTACAGGTGGGTTGAAGCGGGTCCATTAATCGGGCGCACTCTTGCTAACGCGCACATGACAGGTGTCAAATTTGATCTCCAATTAGCGATGTCACAACATGCGGAGATGGTTCGCATCTATGAAGATGCTGGTGTGACTTGTCATTTTCTTGAACCGGATGAAGTTTTGCATCGCAATTTTTTTGCCAGAGACAGTTCAGCAATGACTCCATGGGGGGCTCTGATCTGCCATATGCAACTTAAATGCAGACGCGCTGATTATGTCAGCGTTATAAAGTTTTATCAGCAGCACAATATTCCGATCTGGAATTTTGCAACGGCCGGACATTTCGAAGGCGGAGATTTTGTCATTTTAGAACCTGGAAAAGTTCTGATTGGGTATTGTGGCGAAAGATCTGAAAAAGAAGGCTCCGAACAGGTGGCAGGCTTCGTTCGAAGAGAAGGTTGGGAAGCTATTGCCGCGCCAATCAGTAGAGAGTTTGTTCACATGGACGGACTTGTAGTGCCGCTTGCGGAAAAACTGCTTGTGGCATGTCTTGATGCATTGGAGCCGTGGGTAGTTCAGCAATTGCGGGATTGGGGTTTCAAGTTCGTTGATGTGTCTTACAGAGAGGCAAAGAACCTTGGGGTCAATTTAGTATCTTTGGGTAACGAAAAAGTCCTTTCGATGAAAGGTGCAAATGAATTGAATGGCAAGATGCGTGCTTTGGGATTTGAGGTTTTTGAACCAGATATGTCGATGTTTACATTAGGGGGTGGTGGCGTGCATTGTTTGGCTCAAGCATTATGCCGAGAGAAAGTATGATTTTGTTTCCTGTTTGTAGGGAACAATGACCAAATTTGTGATGACTCTGATTTAGTGAAATAAGTGCATTTCAAATAAATTGTTGCTGTGCGAGGTGCATTGCAACTATAACTTTATTTCATAAAATAAACTAAAAGTAAGGGAGAAGACCATGAAACTCAAAACAACAGTCGCTGCAGCGGCGTTAGCAACAGCAATGGGTATGGGCGGTATTGCCCAGGCTGCAGACGTTGTAATTGGTGTGCCAAATTGGCCATCCGTCCGTGTTACCGCGCATGTGCTTAAGGTTGTAATGGAGGACAATCTAGGTGTTGAAGTTGAGCTTCAAAACGGTACCAATCCGGTGGTATTTGAAGCAATGGACTCTGGCGCAATGCACGTTCATCCAGAGGTCTGGCTACCAAATCAGGCGAACCTGGAAGCCAAATTTGTCACGGATAAAGGCACAGTACGCCAAAATCCGAACGGGGTTGATGGGGATCAAGCCATGTGCGTGACAAAGGGCAGTGTCGAGCGGACTGGCATCAAGGATCTTGCAGAATTATCTGACCCAGACATGGCCAAGAACTTTGACAGTGATGGTGATGGCAAAGGTGATATCTGGATTGGAGCAGCCGGATGGGCATCTACAAACGTGGAGAAAATTCGCGCAAAGTCCTATGGCTACAGCGAGACCATGAATCTGCGTGAGATGGATGAAACACTTGCGCTAGCACAAGTTGACAATGCTGTTGCGCAAGACAAAAATATCGTATTCTTTTGCTACACACCGCACCATATGTTTGCGTTGCATGATCTGGTCATCTTGAAAGAGCCAGCTTATGAAGAAGCCAAATGGAATGTTAAGCAGCCGACTGATGACCCTCAGTGGCTGGAAAACTCCTCTGCTCCTGTTGCTTGGAATACAGCTAAACTGAAGATTCACTACGCAGCAAGCCTTGAGGACAGCAATCCAGCGGTTGCCAAACTTCTTTCACAGGTTAAACTTGATACAGATGTCGTTTCAAAAATGACGTTTGCTCTGGTTGTTGAGAAGGAAGACCCTGCTGAATTCGCCAAAAAATGGGTGGATGAAAACGGAAGTTTGGTGGATAGCTGGCTCAAATAGCTAGTTCGTCAATGTGTGTTCAGGCGAGATTTAAAAGGTTTTCTCTCGCCTGAACATTTGATTTGCAGCTGTGTAACACGCAGCGATTGAGGGGGAACTTGTGAGCGAAAATACCATTGTTCTGGAAAATGTCTGGAAGATTTTTGGCGCGCGTGCGGGAGAGGCAATGCGTGCGATTGAGGAACGGGGGCTCTCGAAACCTGAAGTTCTTTCAGAGTTTGGAGCGGTAGTCGGAATTGCTGACTGTTCATTCGAAGTAAAGCGTGGAGAAATATTCTGCGTTATGGGGCTTTCGGGATCAGGAAAGTCAACAATGGTGCGTCATTTGAATCAACTTATTGCGCCCACTGCCGGCAAAATCAGCGTGCTCGGCAAAGATATGGTTACCCTTGCAGGCGAAGAGTTGCGGGAAATGCGGGCCATGCATATCGGCATGGTGTTTCAGCATATGGCGCTGCTACCTCACAGAACTGTAAGAGACAATGTCGCTTTTCCGTTACAAGTTAGAGGGGAGCCGAAGTCAAAACGCTGGGAAACTTCTCAACGGTGTCTGAATTTGGTGAACCTTGATGGTTATGAAGATCGTTTCCCCAGGGAGCTTTCCGGCGGGATGCAGCAAAGGGTTGGCCTGGCTAGGGCTCTTGCATCTGACCCTGAAGTTTTGCTTATGGATGAGCCATTTTCGGCGCTCGACCCACTCATAAGACGACAGTTGCAAGACCAGTTTATGGGGTTGTCAGCCGAACTCAATAAGACCACTGTATTTATTACTCATGATCTTGATGAAGCGATCAGGATTGGAGATCGGATTGCCATCATGAAAGACGGCAGAATTGTTCAAATTGGGACACCTGAGGATATCGTGACCAAACCCGCTGACGATTATGTTAGAGACTTCGTGGAAGGTATCTCCAAGCTAAAGCTAGTCTTTGCGCATTCCATCATGGAAGACATCGCCGAATACAAATCTGCAAAGGGCGAAAAACTTCAGAAAGCACCACGAGCCCATCATGGCACTAATCTGGATCAGTTGATCGATATTGCCACGACTACGGATCAGCCGATTGTAATTAGTGATGATGATGGCAAGGACATTGGTGTAATCAATAAGTCAACCTTACTCAAAGGTATTCAGGGAGGCAAAGGATGACTGACACTGGTTTAGAACTTGGCGCCAGTACTTCGGATGCTTCAATTGGTGAATTCGTTAAAGAGAGTGAGTCGTACTATAAATCCGAGTTTGACAAGATACAGGGAACCAATGGGTTTGCCTGGTCTTGGAACACAATGGCCGCAGTTTTTGGGCCGCTCTGGGGTGCTTTGCGGGGAGCTTGGGGTTTCTTCTGGGCGTTTCTGGTTTTGGAACTTTTTGTTCTCGTTCAACTTGGTCGCGGGCTTTGGGGCGAACTGGGAGCTGATCAACTTGCGCGTTACGAACGCCTATTGGCAAACATAGCAAAGCGGGAACAGCAGGCGGCAGAAGCCCTTGCGATTGGCGATGTTGCGGATTCAGATGCAAAATTGAAAATTGCCAACAATCTGAAAAAAGTGGCTGAAACTGCGAAAGAACAAGCAGCAGAGGCTTCCGCGGAAAGTACTACGATTTTAATTACCGGTCTGGTTTTACTCGTATTGGTTAAACTGCTTGAAGGCTTCTATGCCAATATTGCTTATGAAAAACAATATCTGAAATGGCGTGCTAATCCGGCAAGCACCCAGTCGGGCATTAGCACGGGTAGTGTGATTTTTGGGGCGGTTTTATTGGTCGCGATTTGGCCCCTTACGCTCTTCCGGTTTACCGTCGCAGATCCTGATGGAAAGCTTAACACGTTAACTGGTGGTTTCTTGGGTGGAACCGTTCCAATCACTGAATTTCCAATCAAGAAAGAATATTTTGCCTCATTGGCAACTGCGGGTGATGCTGGGTTTGATTGGTTGGCAAACAATTTTGGCAATGTATTTGACGGAATCACTTTAGCTATCAAAACAGTGTTGGACGCATTAGAAATCGTTCTTATTGAAACTCCGTGGCCCGTTGTGATGGTTGTAATTACGGTGATGGCGTTCAGGTTGGCGGGCATCCGTGTTGCAATTTTTACCGCTGCATCATTGTTGTATCTGGCGTTTATGGGGCTATGGGAAATTTCAATGATTACCGTAGCTCTGATTGGCGCCGGTGCATTCCTTTGCGTTTTGTTTGGCATCCCGCTCGGAATATGGTTTGGCAAATCCAAACGTGCTTATGCCTTCGCTGAACCGGTACTAGACTTCATGCAAACCATGCCGGCATTTGTATATCTAATTCCAATTATTGCATTCTTTGGTACGGGTAAGCCGCCGGGTGTGCTGGCAACTATCATATTTGCGATGCCGCCTGTGATCCGTTTGACCGCTTTGGGCATGCGCGGGGTTCCTGACGCTACCAAGGAAGCAGCTGTTGCATTCGGCTGTTCGAAATGGCAATTGCTGCGAAATGTTGAAGTGCCATTAGCTATGCCATCGATTATGACTGGAATTAATCAGACAATTCTCATGTCCTTGTCGATGGTTGTGATAGCGTCGCTCATCGGTGCTGAAGGTCTTGGCGCACTAATCCTTGAAGCATTGCAATATGCGGCAAAGGGACAGGGATTGCTTGGCGGGCTTGCAATCCTGTTTTGTGCAATGGTCATCGACAGAATTGCACAAGGCATGTATCGGAAAAGTGCTGGTGCAGCCTAGTGGCATAAGTCGTCTTATTTCAATGGTGGGGGTTCTCACCATTGCTTTGACTTCAATCACATGGGGTAAATGATGCCAAGTGAGCATGATTTAGCAATGATGGAAAATCTCTATTGGTGGGGAATTCCAACACTTTTTAGATGCGATCCTGGCTCTGCAAACGATGCAGATGTAGCATTAGTTGGTGTGCCACATTCTTCTGGCAATGGCACGACGGAGAAAGATCAGCATCTTGGCCCTAGGTCAGTCCGCAATGTATCTGCTGTTCAACGTCGGGTACATCTAGAGTTCGGGATTGATCCCTGGAAAAGTGCAGAAATAAGGGATCTTGGTGATGTGCCGTTTCCCCGCGCCAATGATAATGAGGATTGCATTGAGCGAATAACTGATTTTTACAAGGAACTGGATGAAGCGGGCGCACGGCCAGTTTCAATAGGTGGAGATCATTCAGTAACAGGCGGCATTATCCAGGCTCTCGGCAAAGGCAAGATCACTAACGGCGAACCTGTCTGCTTTCTTCACTTGGATGCTCACAGCGATGTATTTACGAAAGTTGATCATTTTCTGGGTGCAAAAAAATCTGCAGCACATTGGGGCGCTTACCTTGCGGATGCCGGACTGGTTGATACTACCCGATCCATGCAAATCGGTCTTCGCGGTCATCCTCGAACCTTGGATTGGCTCGAACCGTCCTATGAATACGGTTACAATGTTGTGACTATGGCGGAATATCGTAATCGCGGCTCCGCAGATGTTTTGGCCCAAGTGAAAGAAACACTGGCTGACAAACCAGTTTATATCACCTTCGACCTTGATTGTCTGGATGTAACAATCGCTCCCGGTGTTTCAAATCTGGAACCAGGAGAGGGCGGCTTCAGCATGAATGAAGCTGTTGAGCTTTTGCGATCAGTTCGCGGGATGAATATTGTTGGCGGTGATGTCGTTTGCCTGATGCCTACAAAGGATCACCGAAACAACATAACTTCTCTGGTGGCGGGGTCGGTTATGTTTGAGATGATATCTATGCTTGCTGAGAATATTAAGAAAAATTCCATGTAGCTTTATTCGTTGAATAGCTAGGTTTTGTCGGCGCTGTGTACGTAATTCTAAATCTACTAGCGGGAAAGCAATGCTATTGAATTTCATGTCGAATGGCAGAAAATCAGTACTTTCGATCTTGCTTCTGCAAATAGAATTATCAATCGTCCGAAACTTGGTATCGCTATGTCTTACTGTTATGCGTGGGTGCGTTCCTTACTTGGATCATAAACCGGCATAGAAACCACAATTGCTGTTGTATTGATATCGCCACCGCTAACCTGCAATTTCGTTCCGGCCGCTGAAGCCTCTGGAGATACATGGGCCAGAGCAAGCGATTTACTCAAACGGTGTGAATAACCCGGGCTATTAACAATGCCAACTTCAGCACCGTCTAAGGATAGTACTTCCTCCCCGTTGACCATGTCCGGATGCTCGATTTCCAGACAAACATTGATGATATTTTCATTTCCTTTGGCTGCCATAAGAGCATCGTATCCACGAAATCCGGAATTTGTCTTACTGATTGTGAAGCCCAAACCAACCTCCCAAGGCGTATGGTCAGTCGACATGTCATAGCCATAGAATAATAATCCTGCCTCAATACGAACTTTGTCCAGTGCGGTGAAAGAGCATGGCATTACACCGGCTTCCACCAGCTTGTCCCAGACATCACCGATAACGCTTGCATCAGCAAAAACTTCGTATCCACGTTCGCCCGAATAGCCGGTCCGCGATATGCGGCAGGGGAAACCAAATAGGGTTGCTGGTGTATGATTAAAATATTTCAAAGGCTTGAGATCAATATCACAATTTGCGTTGAGTATTTCGAGCGCTGCTGGTCCCTGTACGGACAAATCGTGCAAATCGTCTGTGAATTCTATTTCCGCATTCTTGCCGGAAGCAGATGCTTCAAGCAGTGCCATTGTATCTCCCGAACCATGGACGATCATCCATTCGTCATTGCCATTGTTGGAGACAATGGCATCATCTGCCATGGTGCCTTGATCCGTTAGAACGCTTAGGTAGGCTGCATGACCAGGCCTAATTTTATCTATGTCCCGTGTCGTCAGATGGCTCAAGACAGAGTGAGCATCTGCACCTCGCACAAAGATTTTCTTTAGTGGCGACATATCAAACATGCCGGCGCGTTCGCGTACGGCATCATGTTCGTCATTGGGATCAGTGTGATAACTCCAAGCCGTACCCATTCCATTCCAATCTTCCAAGCCCGATCCTAATGCGGTATGGCGTGATGCAAGTGCAGATGTACGGCTAAGTTCTTTGGTCATGTTAAGTCTCCCATTAGTACCATTCGTCAGGCATTTCCGACTTTCGGAAAGCTACATAATCTTCGAGTTGATTTTTTGTAGAAACGTCCATCTGTGGCGCCTTAAATTCGGCCAGCATTTTTTTCCAGATGAGGTTGGCGCGTTCCGTTGCGCTTTGTTCGCCATTTTCCTTCCAAGTCTCATACGGTCCGGTATCGGGTAGTAGAGACTCATAATTAGCATTCGCATAATGCGCGAGCGTATGGCTGGTAGAAAGAAAGTTTTCACCTGGACCTGCTTCAAAATAACTCTCTTTTGAAAGTGTCTCCGGGGTCACTTCCATCCCCTGGATCATTCGCAAAAGAGCGCCGCAATTATCTAAGTCAAGAATGAACTTCTCGTAGGACATCGTCAGTCCACCTTCAAGCCATCCGGCCGAGTGCCAAACCTGGTTTGCACCCGAAAACATACTGGCAGTCATTGCATTTGCACTATCCGTCATCGCCTGCCCATCAGGTGCATTGGCAGCGGTTACCTGGCCTCCGCCGGAGCGAACCGGAACGCCAAGCCGATGTCCAAGTTGTGACAGGGCCATGGTAACCAGATTTGCCTCCGGGGTTCCAAAAGTCAGTGAGCCTGAGCGCAAGTTCATCGTTGAGTGAAAACTCCCAAACACCACTGGACACCCAGCTTGAACAAGTTGCGCAAGGGCAATGCCGGCCATAGCCTCTGCTAGTGTCTGAGCCGCAATTGCGGCAGGTGTAACCGGACCCATGGCACCACCAAATATGGCAGGTGACACGCACACACACTGGTTTGCTTGTGCATACGTGCGCAGCACACTCGACATGGTTTCGTCAAAGACGAATGGCGAATTGATATTAATGTTACCTTGCATAACCGCATTGCGGCGCATGAAGTCTTTTCCAAAAACGATCTGAGCCATCGCAATAGAATCTTCTGCTCGATCACACGCCGTCACCGAGCCCATGAAAGGCTTGTCGGATAGCGTGAGATGTGCGTGCATCATGTCTAGGTGGCGCTTGTTTACCGGAATATCGACCGGTTCAACAACGGTTCCGCCTGAGTGATGTAAATATGGCGACGAATACGCTAGCTTCACAAAATTCTTGAAATCCTCAAGCGTTGCATAGCGTCGTCCATTGTCCAGATCAGCAACGAAAGGCGATCCGTATCCTGGCATCAGTACAATTCCATTGCCACCAAGTTCAACATTTCGCTCCCGGTTCCTTGCGTGAAGCATGTATGTATCTGGAGCAGAGTTGCAAAGTTCTCTGGCAAGGCCTGCCTCAAATCGAACGCAGTCACCCTCAATGCTTGCACCTGCGTTACGGAACAGTTCTTTAGCCGTCTCATCGCCACGAAATTCCATGCCTATATTTTCAAGCAGCCAATCTGCATGGTCTTCAATTTTGATGAGATCATTTTCATTTAATAAGCAATAATGCGGGATCAGTCTTCGTTTACAAATCGGGTTAGCTTGTCCGTCTTTTTGCAAACGACCCAAAGAACCATGCTTCCTGCGTCTACGGTTTCGAGAATGGCCTGCTTTAGCATCGATCTTATGGGCAGGTTTGGCGTCCAATATCGCTATACCTTTGAGTGGCTGATTTAAGCAAAAATAGTATTCATGATAAAAGTAGTTTTGAACATCGAAATATTTTGACCTTTTCGTTTAATTTTATTAAACGAATTAAATGGCATTCAGGGCGTTTGATGATTTGATGCGTTTTAAAATGGTGGCGGATCACCCCAGCTTTTCCGATGCCGCAACACACCTTAATTTGACAAAAGGTGCCCTAAGTCAGCAGATAAAACGACTGGAGCTTGAACTTGGGTTTGCAGTCTTCATGCGCAATTCCCGGGGCATTACACTTACTCCCAAAGGCGCTGAACTTCTGGAAATTACCAGTCGGTCTTTCGAGCAAATACACACGAAAATTGCACAATTATCGTCGGTTACTGATCAGACCCTCACAATAGGAGTGACAACGTATTTTGCCTCTCGTTGGTTATCTTCGCGCTTGATGGGTTTCATGCAAGCAAATCCTGAAATCAGACTGCGCATTCAGCCAATGATTGATTTAGCAAATTTCGCTGGCGAAGAGGTAGATATTGCCATTCGTTGGGGTAATGGAAAGTGGATCGACTGCGAGGTACAGAAACTTCTTTCTTGCCCAGCTTGGCCGACCGGAAACCGCGAAGCCTATGAGCGTGTGCAAAAGGAAGGCGTGGAGCGTGCGTTTGCTAACTTCACCTTGTTAAGAGATCGGGACGATAGCAGTGCATGGAGTGAGTGGTATCAAGCAGCTGGTTTAAGCGAGACGATACGTTTGGATACTTTGATTATTCCAGATCCGAATGTCCGGGTTCAAGCGGTGTTGAACGGTCAGGGGGTGGCTTTGAATGATGAACTTGTTGATGAAGAAATCGAAAACGGAAACTTGTTTCGCTTGAGTTCAGTTGAGTTGAAATCTTATGGTTATTTTTTGGCCTATGAAACATCAGCACTGCAAAACCCACAGGCTTCAGCGTTTATTGAATGGATACAAACCGCTTAGTATATTCCGTTCGTTCACGTTTGCCTTTTGATTACGTGATCTGATTGAAAACAATTGCACTATTAACCGGCCAGAGGTTACAAAGTGTCGTGCGATTTGGGCAGCAGCTATAAACAAAGCATGGTTGATTGCAAAGCAGGGGAGCAGTGTTTTTTATGAGGCAGAAATCTAAAGATTATGTCAGGCAGGCATCTGCCAACGCCACCCTGAAAGATCTTGCTTACCAAACCCTGCACAAGCTGGTGCTGGATACCAATATCTATTCAGAAGTTTCGGATCAGAAACTCGATGAACGCAAGCTTGCGGAAAAATTCGGGATTTCGCGCACACCAATCCGGGAAGCGTTGGCACGCCTTGCCCAGGAAGGTTTAGTAGAGATCATTCCCAGAAAGGGAGTGTGGATCAGGCGAAAATCTGTTTCACAAATCCTGGAAATGGTAATCACATGGTCAGCACTGGAAAGCATGGCAGCGCGATTGGCAACCCAGTATGCAACTGACGGAGAATTGGAAGATCTGCGGCAGTTTGCTGAAAATCATAGCGAAGAAGTAAAGCGAAACAATATTGAGAAATATTCACAGGCAAATATTTCTTTTCACAAGCGTATATTGCAATTATCAAAATGTTCGCTGTTGGCAATGAGTGCAGATCAGTTGTTTCAACACATGTATGCGATTAGAAAACGTGCCATGGGTGAGGCAAACCGTGCGGAACGATCCGTTGTCGAGCATGAGGCGATTGTCGCTGCACTCGAAATACGCGATCCGGATTTGGCTGAACGCCTAGTTCGAGAACACACAATGCGTCTGCATGATCATATCCGAGATACCTGGCAAGACGCGCTAGAAGAATTGAAAAGCAATAAGACGGGAACTAAAAATGAAAGCGCTTGAAGGCATCAAAATTCTGGATTTTACCCATGTACAATCCGGCCCAACATGTACGCAGCTCCTGGCTTGGTTTGGGGCAGATGTATTGAAGGTTGAGCGACCGGGCGTAGGTGACGCGACCAGAAAGCAACTAATAGATGTTCCCGGTGCAGATAGCTTGTACTTCACAATGCTAAATCACAATAAAAGGTCAATCGAACTCAATTCCAAAAACGAAACCGGCAAAGAGGTGCTTACCCGCCTCATTGAAGAATGTGATGTTCTGGTGGAAAATTTTGCACCCGGAGCACTTGATCGGATGGGGTTTTCGTGGGAACGCATTCAGGAAATCAACCCTCGCATCATTATGGCATCGGTAAAAGGATTCGGGCCGGGCAAATATGAAGACTGCAAAGTCTACGAAAACGTTGCCCAATGCGCTGGTGGATCAGCTTCCACAACCGGATTCCGCGATGGCCCGCCTTTGGTTACGGGTGCACAGATTGGTGACTCCGGAACTGGACTTCATCTAGCGCTTGGCATTGTAACCGCACTCTTTCAGCGCGAGAAAACCGGCAAAGGTCAAAAGGTGCTAGCTGCCATGCAAGATGGCGTATTAAATCTAAGCCGCGTTAAATTGCGCGATCAGCAACGTCTCGCGGCTGGTCCCTTGAAGGAATATTCGCAGTTTGGTGAAGGGGCTGAATTTGGTGAAGCAACACCGAGAGCCGGCAATGATTCCGGTGGTGGTCAGCCTGGCCGAATTTTAAAGTGCAAAGGCTGGGAAACCGATCCCAATGCCTATACGTATTTCATTATTCAGGCCGCAGTCTGGGAAAAGGTTTGCGATGTTATCAGTAAACCCGAATGGAAAACTGAAGAAGGGTTTGCAAACCCGCCTGAGCGTTTGGATAAACTGAACCTGATATTCGATACGATCGAAGAGTGGACAAAAACAAAAACTAAATTTGAAGTTATGGATATCTGCAACCCGTTTGATATTCCGGTTGGCCCGATATTGTCGATGAAGGAACTTGCTGAAGACGAGGGCTTGCGTGCAACCCAAACCATTGTTGAAGTTGATCACCCTGAACGCGGGCCGTATCTGAGCGTTGGTTGCCCAATCAAAATGTCAGACAGCCCTGTTGAAGTGGAGCGCTCTCCCTTGCTTGGAGAACATACGCTTCAAATTCTCAGCGATGTGTTAGGATACAGTGGTGCAGAACTTGAACGCGTGGTTCAATCAGGGGCGGTTGGAGAAGCAAAAGACGGAAAATGAAAAGCCATAGGGAAACCAATAGATCAATAAAAATCGCCCCCTCTGTTCCCGGCGGGAATGAAGGATATATGCCTGGTTTCGGCAATGATTTTGAGACTGAAGCACTCCCTGACGCTTTGCCGCAAGGAATGAACAGCCCACAAAAATGTAATTACGGTTTATATGGCGAGCAATTGTCAGGAACAGCGTTTACCGCGCCCGGCCATCAAAACGAACGGACCTGGTGCTATCGCATTCGTCCATCTGTGAAGCATTCTCACCGATATAAAAAAATTGATGTACCGCACTGGAAATCGGCACCCAACATTGTAGAGAACGTTATAAGTCTTGGACAATATCGCTGGGATCCCCTGCCATATGGCGATGTGCGGCAGACCTGGCTCACCGGCATGCATACAATGACTACTGCCGGTGATGTAAATACGCAGACAGGCATGGCGAGCCACGTTTATCTAGTAACCGAAAGCATGGAAGATGATTACTTCTATTCCGCCGACAGTGAACTCTTGGTTGTTCCGCAAGAGGGTAGCTTACGGTTCTATACAGAGCTTGGTATAATTGACCTTGAACCAAAGGCGATTGCTATCTTACCGCGCGGATTGGTTTATCGCGTTGAAGTTGTTGAAGGCCCTTGCCGTGGTTTTGTTTGCGAAAATTACGGACAGAAATTTTCATTGCCCGGACGGGGCCCAATCGGTGCTAATTGTCTTGCCAATAAACGAGATTTTAAATCTCCGGTAGCCGCATTTGAAGATCGCGAAGTTCCATCAAGTGTAACCATTAAGTGGTGCGGACAGTTTCATCGCACAGAGATAGATCACAGCCCGCTTGATGTAGTAGCCTGGCATGGCAATTATGCGCCTTGCAAATACGATTTGGAGAATTACTGTCCGGTTGGGGCAATCTTGTTTGATCATCCAGATCCTTCAATCTTTACAGTACTGACTGCTCCTTCTGGAATTGAAGGAACTGCAAACATCGATTTTGTATTGTTTCGCGAGCGTTGGCTGGTTGCTGAAGATACGTTTCGCCCACCCTGGTATCATAAAAATGTCATGTCGGAATTGATGGGTAATATCTATGGTCAGTATGATGCAAAGCCAAAAGGGTTTGTTCCTGGTGGTTTGTCCTTGCATAATATGATGCTGCCGCACGGCCCGGATCGTAACGCTTTTGAGGCTGCCTCCAATTCTGAGTTAGGGCCGCATAAGCTGGAAGACACAATGTCTTTCATGTTCGAAACTAGGTTTCCTCAACACCTTACAGAGTTTGCTGCAAGTGGCGCGCCGTTGCAGGATGATTACGTCGATTGCTGGAATGATCTGGAGAAGAAATTCGACGGAACACCGGGCAAGAAATAATGAGCGATGCGGCAGAGCAATGAACACGACTCCCACGCTTATTGAAAGTTGGCTTGAAAGTGCAAACGATCCGGAAACTCATTTTCCGGTCAATAATCTTGCCTTGGGGGTTTGCTCCTTTGGTGATCATGGCCCCGCCTGTTGTGTTGCCATCGGAAATCAAGTTTTCAATTGCCAAAGCGCGGAGAAGTCTGGGTTTTTAAATCTGCAGGAAGAACCCTTGTTTGCGTCTCCATTCTGGAACGCGCTGATGCAGGCAGGACCGGAAACCTGGCGAGCATTTCGTGGTCGTCTGATTGAAATCTTTGCCCAAGGCAGTTCAGATGAGGCCGCGGCGCGAAAACACCTGATTGCGCTTAATGAAACAAAGTCACACATTCCGTTTAAGGTAGCAGAATATACCGATTTTTATGCTGGGCGCCATCATGCGACCAATGTCGGAACTATGTTCAGAGGTCCGGAAAATGCACTGCCACCTAACTGGTTGCATATGCCGATCGGCTACAATGGTAGAGCATCATCAGTAGTGATTAGCGGTACAGAAATTCGCCGCCCATGGGGGCAATTGAAAAGTACAAAGTACGAAAAACCTGCAATGCTACCGAGCAGGCGATTTGATTTTGAATTGGAAATAGGTGCCATTGTTGGTCAAATTTCCAATGGACCTGTTTCTGTCAAACAAGCCAATACCATGATTTTTGGCTATGTAATTTTAAACGACTGGTCGGCAAGGGATATTCAGGCCTGGGAATATCAGCCGCTTGGTCCATTTCAGGCAAAGGCAACCGCAACCTCAATCAGCCCTTGGATCATAATGCGCGAAGCTCTGGAGCCTTTCAAATGCGATACGCCAGTGCGTGATTTTGAATTACTGGATCACCTTAAGGATTGCGGCCCGATGCTATATGATATCAATCTTGCGGTTTCGCTTAGAACCGGGCAGGGCAAAGTCAGTCAGATTTCTGCAACCAATTATCGGGAAATGTATTATTCATCAGCGCAGCAATTAGCACATCACACGAGCAGTGGTTGCCCCATGCGAGTGGGCGATCTTCTGGGATCAGGCACGATATCAGGCGCATTGCACGACGAGCGCGGCTCAATGCTTGAACTGAGTTGGGGTGGCAAGGAACCCTTGTTGTTAACTGGTGGAGATACGCGGACATTTCTTGAAGATGGTGATACAGTGATCATGACAGGTGCAGCAAAAGGCGATGGATATAATATTGGTTTTGGGGAGTGTAGAGGCACGGTTTTGCCGGCGCTTGAAAAACCATATCAGGAGTAAGGAATGGCGAAAGCATTTGCCTCGCAGGGCGACATAACAGAAAAGACAATTACCTTTGATGAAATCGGCGAGGGACTTTGGGCTTTTACGGCAGAAGGGGATCCCAATTCTGGTGTAATTATTGGCGATGATAGCGTCATGATAGTTGAGGCTCAAGCTACACCGCGTCTTGCAAATAAGGTTATCGAGAAAGTTCGCGAAGTAACCGACAAACCGATTACCCATCTTACGCTTACCCATTATCATGCAGTACGCGTTTTGGGAGCATCTGCCTACAACGCCCAGCAAGTTATCATGAGCGCCATGGCGTGTGGGATGGTAGCTGAACGCGGGCAGGAGGATTGGGATAGCGAATTTCAACGGTTCCCAAGATTGTTTGAAGGACATGAGAGCATTCCCGGTCTGACATGGCCAACAACTACATTTAATGGTGGGATGAGTGTTTATCTTGGCAATCGCCGGATTGATCTTATGCATCTGGGGCGTGCGCATACAGCCGGAGATATTGTGATCCATGTCCCGGATCAAAACGTCATGTTTACCGGTGATATCGTGGAATACCATTCTGCTTGTTATTGCGGTGATGGATATTTTGCAGACTGGTCCAATACGTTGGATGCGATCAAGGATTATGACGTTGATGCAATTGCGCCTGGGCGCGGCGATGCCCTCGTTGGCAAGGAAATGGTCAACAAGGCAATCGAAAATACCCGCGATTTTGTTGCCTCAACTTATGCACCAGCCGCAAAAATAGCTGCACGGGGCGGTTCGTTGAAACAGGCCTGGAATGCGGTGCGTGCGCAATGCGATCCGAAATTTTCAGATTATGCGATTTATGAACACTGTCTTCCATTTAATGTTGCACGCGCCTATGACGAGGCACGGGGCATCGCCAATCCGCGCATCTGGACCGACAAGCGTGATATAGAAATGTGGGAAGCCTTACAGGGCTAATTGTCGATATGCCCCGCTATGATTATGCGCCATTTGAATACCATAGCCCACCGGGACTAAAAGACATTGAGGCTCGCCATAAGGTCATCATAGTAGGCGCTGGTCCGATTGGTCTTTCAATGGCAATTGATCTAGCTTTAAAGGGCGTACCGAGCGTTGTCCTTGATGACAACAATGTTGTTTCCATAGGTTCACGGGCTATTTGTTGGGCAAAACGCACACTTGAAATATTTGATCGTCTAGGCATCGGCGAACGTATGCTTGAAAAAGGCGTGACCTGGAAAGTTGGACGACTGTTTCACGGGGACAGGGAGGTTTATAATTTTGATCTTCTCCCGGAGGCGGGACACAAATATCCAGCCTTCATAAACCTGCAGCAATATTATGTAGAACAATATCTGGTCGAACGAGCGCGGGAATTTCCTGACCTCATAGATATTCGCTTCAAGAACAAAGTGATCGATCACCAGGATCATGGGCGACATATCAGCCTCACGATTGAAACGCCTGACGGCAATTATACTTTGGAAACAGAATACTTCCTGGCGTGCGATGGTGCGGGATCACCAACCCGCCAGCGAATGGAATTACCCTTTAAAGGGCAAACTTTCGAAGAGCACTTTCTAATCGTTGATGTCGAGATGGAAGAAAGCCCGTTCGCAACTGAAACAGCAGAGCGTTGGTTCTGGTTTGAACCATCTTTTCATCCCGGACAGTCAGCATTACTGCATAAGCAACCGGACAATATTTATCGCATTGACTT
>JBCCBE010000150.1:0-4106 GCA_039814425.1 Pseudomonadota bacterium | reverse complement strand
TTTAAAGAACCACTTCAGACCGTACAACTTTTCGCATTCATTATAATTTGGTCTGCGCTTGCCATTTATGCTTATTCCATTGTGAAAGAAGAGCGTTAGTAACACGTTCAAACCATTATTAACCGGGGGAACGCGCCTTAATTTGGGTTTTGAATGGGTCTGGAACGCGAAAATTCAAAGAATATGGGAAGAATTCGACTAATGAGCCAAACTGATTGCCGCGATTTCTTGATTCTGGGATGAAACCAGCTTAAGTGCAGACGAGATTAATTATGCCGAATTCAATATTCGTGCGATTACAAAACTAACTGTTCAGGAGTATGGCATCATGTTTGTGACCCCGGCTTATGCCCAAGCGTCCGGCGGCGGCGCTGATATCGTTCTAAATCTGCTTCCATTTATTCTAATCTTCGTGATCATGTATTTTCTGATCATCAGACCCCAGCGCCAACAGGCAAAACAACGTGAGGCGATGCTTGCAGCTGTCCGTCGTAATGACACAATTGTCACCGGAGGTGGTGTTGTTGGCAAAGTCACAAAAGTGATAGATGACAATGAAGTTGAGGTGGAAATAGCAAAGGACACGAAAGTCCGCGTTATGCGTGCCATGATTGCAGATGTTCGCGTTAAGGGCGAAGCGCCAGCTAATCAGAACTAATCTCAAGCTACTGAGTTAGGAAACGTCAGGAATGCTTTATTTCTCCAATTGGAAAGTTGTTGCCATTTTACTCGTGGCAATTGCGGGTATACTTTTTGCTGCACCAAACCTGTTAAGCGAAAAGCAGGTTCAAAACCTTCCTGAATGGCTGCCAAAGAGCCAAATGACCCTTGGGCTTGACCTTAAAGGGGGCGCGCACCTGTTAATGCAGGTTGATGAGGAAAGTCTGATCGAAGAGCGCCTGGAAGCCTTGCGCGATGATGTGCGGGTTAAAATGCGTACTGCAAGTGTCCGTGGCCGTGCAACAACGCAAGGAGATCGGGCAGTTCAGGTTCGGTTAAACGACCCAAGCCAAATATCCGCATTGAAAACAGAGATGGAAGAACTTCTACAGCCAACTACGACCGGCGTACTGGATGGTTTCGGAATAGTGGAGCTTTTGGAGTCTCAACCCAATGACAATACCATTGTTTACACGCTAACCGATGAAGGTGTTCAAAACCGGGTGACGAGAGCAGTTACCCAGTCAATTAGTGTGTTCGGTGAACGCTTGAATGCGTTTGGTACAACCGAGCCGATAATTCAGCGGGAAGGCGCTAACCGGGTTCTCGTGCAATATCCGGGATTGGATGCAGGAGAAATTCCACGCCTGAAAGATATTCTGAATACAGAAGCAAAACTCAGTTTTCATCTGCTCAGCGATTCAGCCTCACCGGATGAACTTCTAAACAGTGGGCGTACTCCGCCTCCGGGTACTAAAATCCTGTTTGAGGACACTGACCCACCAATCCCTTATCTCTTGCGTTCGCGTGCCATCGTTCAGGGCGATGAACTAACCGAAGCAAGTTCTGGATTTGATCAGAGAACTGGTGAACCACTCGTATTCTTCCGATTTAATGCTACAGGTTCGCAAAAGTTTGGTCGCGTAACATCTGAAAATGTTGGCCGTCCATTTGCAATCGTCTTGGATGATGTGGTTCTTTCTGCGCCTGTCATCAATGAACCAATCATTGGCGGTGCGGGACAAATTTCAGGAAACTTTACACCGGAAACCGCTAATGATCTGGCAGTTCTCCTAAGTGCCGGCGCGCTACCGGCCAGTTTCGAATTTGTGGAAGAACGGACAGTTGGTCCAGGCCTTGGTGCAGACTCGATTTCCGCAGGCCTAAATGCCTCGATCGTTGGTGCGGTCCTGGTTCTTATATTTATGCTGATTGCCTATAATTTAATGGGTGTAATCGCCAATCTGGCGCTTATCGTGAACATTTCTCTGCTGATCGCACTGCTGTCCGTATTAGGAGCAACACTTACGCTGCCGGGTATTGCCGGTATCGTTTTGACCATGGGTATGGCAGTTGATGCGAACGTTTTGATCTATGAAAGGATCAACGAAGAACGGCGTAATGGTCGCAACCTGATCCAGTCCTTTGATGCCGGCTTCAAGCAGGCGCTGACGACGATCTTGGATGCAAACATTACCACATTGATTGCTGCAATCATTCTATTCTATCTCGGTTCTGGCCCGGTACGTGGTTTTGCCGTTACGCTTGCGATCGGTGTCGTAACAACTGTCTTTACCGCCTATACGTTTACCCGCCTCATGGTTTCCTTGTGGGTGAAATATCGTAGGCCAACTGAATTACCCAAACGGATGTTTGGTCTTTTGCCAGAAAACACGTCCATCAATTTTATGAGACACCGCAAGCTGAGTTTCCCATTCAGTACTGCTGCGGCAATAGCTGCAATAATACTATTCTTCGCGGTCAGCCTTAATTTTGGTATCGATTTTAAGGGTGGAACTCTGTTTGAAGTTCGCAAACAGGCTGGAAGTCAGATTGAGCAACCTATTGAAGATATTCGTGGGCGTCTTGGTGAAATCAACGTTGGCGAAGTTCAAGTCCAGGAATTTGGCAATGCGGAAGACATTCTGATCCGTGTCGAAAGCCAGGGTCTGGGTGATAATGCAGAGCAAAGTGCAGAATCGCTTGTGCGTGTTGTTCTAGAGGATGACTATGAATTCAGGCGCGTTGAGGTGGTCGGTCCAACCGTTTCCAATGAATTGCGTATTGCCGGGACGATTTCGGTTATCGCGGCTCTTTTAGCAATTATGGCCTATATCTGGATACGGTTTGAATGGCAGTTTGCCATCGGTGCCGTCATCGCAACCTTACATGATGTGCTCTTGACGATCGGGGTCTTTGCGATCCTACAGTTTGAATTTACCCTGGCAACGATTGCCGCATTGCTGACCATTGTCGGCTACTCGTTGAACGATACGGTTGTTGTTTATGACCGAATACGGGAGAACTTGCGAAAATTCAAAAAGAAACCCGTTGCTGATTTGATCGATCTTTCAATCAATCAGATGCTGTCACGAACAATCCTAACCTCGGTTACGACATTGCTCGCACTATTTTCACTGTACTTTTTAGGTGGGGAGGTCCTTGCATCCTTTACGTTTGCGATGATCTTTGGGGTCTTCATAGGTACCTATTCATCCATCTTCGTAGCAGCACCATTATTGATCTTCTTTAAATTGCGTCCAGGCCAGATTTCCGGCGGTGAGAAAGACAAGATCGATGCTGAAAAAAAGGCAACTGCTAATACTATGCCAATTGATTTTCCAGAATAGTCTACGGACGGGTCAAACGTATGCGTGGAAAAAAAGGCATTGAAATTCGTAAAGCCCATTTTCCAGGACGCGCGCCTTTAGATGCCTATGGAAACGGCGGATTTCGCTTTGCAGAAATGTCTCATCAGGGGAGTTTATTGTGCCTGCCCTCCGGAATCTATGGATGGGAAGTTTCAGTAACTGCAGATTTAGTCGCAGAAAACTTTTCCAAACTCTTTGAAGAAAGCGCTGATATAGAGATTTTGCTAGTTGGTTCCGGGCCTGATCTTGTGCCTATAAAACCGCAATTGCGTGATAGATTTCGTGATGTGCAGATTTCCGCTGATGCCATGGCGACCGGTGCAGCTGTGCGTACTTATAACGTGTTGGTTGCGGAAGGAAGAGCTGTTGCTGCTGCGTTGTTGGCAGTCGAATGACGCAGGATGTTTCCAGTCTTGCATTCCTAAAAGACCTTGATCACGAGCGATATCTTGCCTGTCTTTATCTTCCGGAAACCTCACGAGACGCAATTGCAACGCTTCATGCCTTTGATGCGGAAATAGCCCTTATACCTGATCGAATATCTGATCCGATGCCTGGAGAAATTCGTCTGCAATGGTGGCGTGATCTTGTGAAATCTGGAAACAACGTCGGCTCTGGTCCGCTGGCAAATAACCTGGTTCAGATCCTTGATGTGCATAATCTACCACTTGAGACATTTCAGGCTTATTTGGATGCGCGGATATTCGATTTGTACAATGACCCAATGCCAGATATGGGCAGTTTTGAAGGCTATCTTGGCGAGACACGGGCGGCACTTTATCAAATGATTGCTTT
>JBCCBE010000032.1:0-32089 GCA_039814425.1 Pseudomonadota bacterium | reverse complement strand
CTGCACATTTCATCATAGGTCGCATAGCATTGGTGAGAACAAGTACATTAAATCCACGTTCCAAGGAGGACCGTAACATCCCTGTAAAGTCAGGATTCATAAACGGCTCGCCACCAGTGAAGCCGATTTCTTGCGTCTTGTTTTGGCTTTGCAAAAGCTCATCCAGGAAATTATTCACCTCGATTTGACTAAGGTAAACCAGGCGATCATTTCTTGGTGTTGATTCAATATAGCAATTCAAGCATGCTAAGTTGCAAAGCGTTCCAGTATTAAACCATAACGTTTCAAGCCCGTTCAGATCAACTTTAGCGCGCTGCTCGCCTTTAGCGGTCATCTCCGGATGCGAGAATTTCTGAACCGGTTTCAGATCAGCTTTATTTACTACAAAATTCATTCCGTCGCCTTTTAAAGAATTATATGCGGTAGGCATTAGTGCTGCCATTGCGTGCTAGCAATTGACTATTAATCGAGATTGTTCAGGATTTTGCAAATCACAAATCTTTGTCATGAACAATCTGCCGGTCGGAAATAAATTTAACCCATTTTAGGGGCTTGGTTCCGACTACTTTTTTCATCAAGAACAGGCCTTTGCGAACGTTTGATTGCCAAGTTATCCTTCTGGTCTTTTAAGGAAATAGGCCTCAATTCATTTTATTCGATGAAGGGCGCAAATTTTGTTACCGTAGGGGTCGCGAAGATAAGCGATATACAGATCGCCTTTTGCCCCGGCACGAATGCCGGGAGGGTCTTCACAGGCAACCCCACCGCTAGCCAGTCCCGTCGCGTGCCATCGGTCGACAGTCTCCGTGTCATCCGCTGCAAAACCTATTGTGCTTCCATTGGCACTACTGGCAGCCTCTCCGTCAATTGGCTTGCTAATCGAGAACACACCGCGTTTTGTGTAATAAAAACACCGACCTTTGGGATCGATTATTCCGGGTTCGTGCCCGAGTTCTCCAAGTGTCGCATCATAAAACGCTTTTGATGTTTCAATATCGTCCGCACCAACCATGACATGACTAAACATAGCAATTCCTTTTCTAAAGATAAAACGGGCTTCAAGATGGCAAAGCTAAGTTGCATGTCGAAGGATTACAAACGTTAAAACTAATTTTTATCTAAAATGAGTCGTACCACACGGAGCCAAAATCAGCGATTTTTATCCAAACTCCATAATAACATCATCCAGGGCAAGACTGTCGCCGGCCTTGGCGTTGATTTTTGAAACCGTTGTTTTCTTTTCAGCCCTTAAAATATTTTCCATCTTCATCGCTTCTACAGTTGCCAGAGCCTGGCCTTCCTGAACCTCATCTCCTTCATTCACATGAAGTGAAACGACGAGACCAGGCATTGGACACAATAAGAGCTTGGACGTGTCCGGTGGAATTTTCTCCGGCATAAGCGCAAAGTATTCAGCCTGCTGTTGCGTGAAAACGTTGACTTTTATATCAGCACCACGCCAACGCACACGGAAACCGGTATGGGATGGGTCCACTTTTAAAGCGATCGTTTCATCACCAACACGAACCCGTGCAAGACTTTGTCCAGGACGCCAATCAGTTTCCACTTCGCAATTTTCATCACCAGTTTTCACCGTTGCTCCCTCGTTGCGCAATTTCTTCAGTTTTATGGGGAATTGTTCTCCATCAATAACGACAACCCACTTCTTACCAACCTTGCGTTTGTGATTGGCAAGTGCGCCGGAAAGTCGGGTCCTTCGCAATTCGCTGATCATGTTTAGAATAACAGCGGCTGCGGCAAGTTTGGATTTTGCTTCACTCCCAAGCACAACACCAGAGAACCCATCAGGATATTCTTCGGCGATAAAGGCAGTCGTGATATCCCCCGAACAAAACTTGTCATGGTCCATTACGGCAGAAAGAAACGGAAGATTGTGGCCAATGCCTTCAACTTCGAACGAGTCAAGTGCTTCGCGCATTCCAGCTATTGCCGTGCTACGATCCTTACCCCAGGTGCAAAGCTTCGCAATCATCGGGTCGTAGAACATGGATATTTCACCACCTTCAAAAACGCCGGTGTCATTGCGTACGATTGTATTATCGCCAGTCTCACCCTCTTGCGGTGGACGGTAGCGGGTCAAGCGGCCAATTGATGGCAGAAAATTACGATAAGGGTCTTCCGCATAAAGTCGCGATTCCATTGCCCAGCCATTAAGCTTAATGTCGTCTTGGACTATTGAAAGCGTCTCACCATTAGCAACGCGGATCATCTGCTCTACCAGATCAATTCCTGTAATGAGTTCGGTTACGGGATGCTCTACCTGCAAACGAGTGTTCATTTCCAGAAAGTAGAAATTCTTGTCACCATCAACAATGAACTCAACTGTGCCGGCACTGCAATAATCAACAGCCTGCGATAACGCTACAGCCTGTTCTCCCATTGCCTTACGGGTTTTTTCGTCAAGAAAAGGAGAAGGTGCTTCTTCAATCACTTTCTGATTGCGGCGCTGGATCGAACATTCCCGTTCGCCCAAGTATATACAATTACCATGTTTATCGCCGAGAACCTGAATTTCGATGTGACGGGGCTGAGTAACAAATTTCTCGATAAAGATCCGATCATCACCAAAAGAGGATTTTGCTTCGTTCTTTGAAGATTGAAACCCTTCGCGCGCATCTTCATCATTCCACGCTATTCGCATGCCCTTGCCGCCGCCGCCAGCAGAGGCTTTGATCATGACCGGATACCCGATTTTGTTGGAAATCTTTATCGCTTCATCCGCGTCCTCAATCAGAGCCATATGGCCAGGAACGGTTGAAACCCCAGCCTCTGCTGCCAGCTTCTTGGATGTAATCTTGTCTCCCATTGCTTCAATGGCGCCAACCGGCGGACCAATAAACGCGATACCAGCCTTCTCAAGTGCTTCCGCAAACTTGGGATTTTCCGACAAAAACCCATATCCAGGATGCACCGCCTCAGAGCCAGTGTCTTTGATCGCCTGCATAATCTTTTCGATAACGATATAGGATTCAGCAGCCGGTGGCGGGCCAATATGCACCGCTTCATCTGCCATTTTTACATGCAACGCATTGGCATCTGCATCAGAATAAACCGCTACAGTTTTAATGCCCATTTTGCGCGCTGTCTTGATTACACGGCAGGCAATTTCACCACGGTTCGCTATGAGGATTTTTTTGAACATCTACTTAACTCAAATTCACCCAATAAAATAAAACACTTCAATGATAAAGACTCTATCATTTTCTAAGGTGATTAACATATCCAATACGGGCAAATTTTCTAATTGATTTAAATAAGTGGTTATTTCGAGCTTTTATCCGCCAAACTTCAAACAGCTCCCTGCTGTTCGTTTTTCAGATACTCAATTTCTGCATCTGTCGAAACACGTTTTAAAATCGCATTGCGCGTCGGATATCTGCCAAAGCGCTCGATGACGTTGCGATGGCCCAGTTCAAACTTCATAGTATCCGGATCGTCCAAACCTTCCCAAAGCGGCAACGCCCAATCATGCACAATAAGGCTTTCTGAATGCATAAACGGCATGATGAGAAATTTTCGCCTGCGCGGTTCCAATTCAAGATGTGCATTGATGCGGACCGCTTCCTGTGCCAGCGCAACCGCCATCGTGTCACTTGCAAAGGCACAAGCAGATCCCCGATAAATCTGGCGGGTAAACTGATCAAGCATCAGGATTTCTGCAAGGCGGCCGTGCGATGTTTCGCGCCAGGCACAGAATTCTCCGGCCTCTGCCGCGGGGAGATGATCACCAAAACGATTTCGGACTGTCAGGTCAAAATCATCAGATCCAACCCACCAGTCCTTTTCGCTTATTTCCTCAAACCAGAAGGTGAGAACGTCTTCCGGTTTGAGTTTAGTCTTCATAGCGTGCTCTTGCCTTAAGCTTTTGCCATCGCAACCGCGGTATCTGACATACGGTTTGAAAAACCCCATTCATTGTCATACCAGGTCAGGATACGGCACATTTTACCTTCCATCACCTTGGTCTGATCCATGTGGAATATTGATGAATGCGGATCATGGTTGAAATCCATGGAAACAAGCGATTCGTCTGTGTAACCAAGAATGCCTTTCAACTCACCATCTGCTGCTTCACGGATGGCAGCATTAATTTCTTCTACGCTTGTGTTGCGCGAAGCATTGAAAACCAGATCAACCACAGAAACATTTGGCGTTGGAACACGGATCGCAACCCCGTCCATCTTGCCATTAAGCTCTGGAAGTACAAGCCCTACCGCTTTTGCAGCGCCGGTTGAAGTTGGGATCATAGACATAGCAGCTGCACGTGCGCGATACAGATCACCATGCATTGTATCAAGCGTTGGCTGATCGCCCGTATAAGAGTGAATGGTGGTCATAAAGCCTTTTTCGATACCAATCTTGTTATTAAGCACATAGGCCACCGGTGACAGGCAGTTTGTTGTACAAGACGCGTTGGAAACAACGGTGTCATCTGATGTTAGAGACCCATGGTTTACACCATACACGATGGTCTTTATGTCATTACCACCCGGTGCAGAAATCAGAACTTTCTTTGAACCATTTTCCAGATGGATTGCTGCCTTATCCTTGCTTGCAAAAATACCGGTACATTCAAGCGCTACATCCACATCACCCCATGGAAGCTCTTTGGGATCGCGGATTGCTGTTACTTTGATCGGTCCCTGACCTACATCAATGGTATCACCATCGACAGTTACAGTGCCGGGAAATCTGCCATGAACTGAATCGTAGCGCATCAAATGTGCGTTCGTTTCAACTGGGCCAAGATCATTGATCGCAACTACCTGGATATCATTGCGTCCAGATTCCATAATTGCGCGCAACACATTCCGGCCAATACGACCAAATCCGTTAATACCAACCTTCACCGTCATCTTTTTTCTCCATTCTCCAGTCCAGCTTTAACCGCCTCAGTAACGGCATCTACTGTAATACCAAAATGTTCATATAATTCACCACCAGGGGCTGAAGCACCAAATCCATCCATACCTATGAAGATTCCGTTACTTCCGATGATTGAATCCCAATTTTGACGAATTGCAGCCTCGATTCCGACCTTAATCGGCGCATCACCGATGATTGAGGTGCGATAATCTTTGGATTGTTTTTGAAAGAGTTCAAAACACGGCACTGAAACAACCCGTGCAGCAATGCCTTCTTCCTCCAGCTGTTCGCAAGCAGCAATGGCAATTTCCACTTCTGAACCAGAAGCAAAAATCGAAACTTGTGCATCATTGCTTGTTGAAACAAGTTCATAAGCACCGTGCGCACATAAATTTTCTTCATCAAACTCTTTGCGAACACTTGGCAAGCCCTGGCGCGAAAGAGCAATTGCGCTTGGTGCACTGGATGTTTCAAGCGCCAACTGCCAGCATTCTGCAGTTTCTGTCGTATCCGCAGGGCGGAAAACATGAAGATTTGGAATTGCGCGCAATGCGGCGAGATGTTCAACCGGCTGGTGGGTTGGTCCGTCTTCCCCAAGCCCAATCGAATCATGCGTTAGGACATGGATCACGCGAATACCCATTAATGCTGCAAGCCGGATCGAAGGACGACAGTAATCTGAAAAGATCAAGAACCCGCCTGAATACGGAACCATGCCCCCATGCAGTGCCATGCCAGTCATAGCAGCTGCCATACCGTGTTCACGGATACCATAATGAATAAAGCGGCCATTGTAATTTGCAGAAGTCAAAGCTTCCGTCTGACTGGTCTTCGTGTTGTTTGACCCGGTCAGATCAGCGGATCCGCCAATAGTTTCAGGAACAACTTCATTGATAATTTCAAGCACGGCTTGTGAAGACTGCCGCGTCGCCATTTTTGGCTGATCTTTGGCAAGCTTCTTCTTCAACTTCAAAATGGCATCTCCCAATTCTGAAGGTAGATCGCCACGCATCCGGCGTTCAAATTCACCCTTAAGGTCAGGATCTACGTCGGCAAATCGCTTTTCCCAGGCTTTGTGTTCTTTACAGCAATTAAGCCCGGCAACACGCCATGCATCCAATATTTCGGATGGAACTTTAAATGGCTCATGCTCCCACCCTAGCGCTTCACGGGTAAGCGCAATTTCTTCGTCCCCTAATGGAGCCCCATGAGCTTTTGCAGTTCCGGCCCGGTTTGGAGACCCAAACCCGATCTCGGTTTTACAAGAAATCAGCGTGGGTCGGTCACTTTCCCGTGCCTTTTTAAGCGCTTCTTCAATCTCGCCATGGTCATGACCATCCACATGGAGTGTCTTCCACCCGGAAGCTTTAAATCGTGCAATCTGATCGGTAGAATCCGACATGGAAATCGGGCCATCGATTGAAATATCATTATTGTCCCAAAGCACAATCAGCTTGTTCAGCTTCAAATGGCCGGCAAGGCTGATGGCTTCCTGGCTGATTCCTTCCATCAAACATCCATCACCTGCAAGGCAATAGGTATAATGATCGCAAAGGGTATCCCCAAATTCTGCATTGAGTTTGCGTTCAGCAATCGCCATGCCCACTGCATTGGCAAGTCCCTGACCTAAAGGCCCGGTTGTTGTCTCAATACCGGCTGCATGCCCATATTCGGGGTGACCAGCCGTTTTTGAATTTAACTGGCGGAAATTCTTGATCTCTTCGATATCAATGTCTTCATATCCAAGCAAATAAAGCAGGGAATAAAGCAGCATAGAGCCATGGCCAGCTGAAAGGATAAATCGATCTCGATCCGGCCATTGCGGATTTTTAGGATCGAATTCCATGAATTTAGTGAATAATACGGTTACAATGTCTGCTGCACCCATCGGCAGGCCGGGGTGACCCGAATTTGCTGCCTGTACGGCGTCAACTGACAAAAATCGAATGGCATTGGCCATATCGCTTAGGGAATTTTTGCTGGGCATGTTTCTCGCTGATTGGATTTGGGATCTGCGTCGCTCTATTGATTTAAAGGAACCCGTTACCAGATTTCACCGGTTTGGTACCGGAAAGATGGCGAACAATTATCAGGTGCCACGATAGAGTCAATCCGTCAGTATGGATCAATTATCTCAAGATAGAGGTAATTTCGTCTACAAAGCGTTGACGGACCGTTTGTGCACCAGATAATTAGGACAAACTATTGCCTTAAAAATAATGCGATTCGCTGGACAAATTTGGTAAAGATGCATTTTTGCCGATGTAGGCGATCTAAAACAAGGGGTGTTGGCAACAGCGTTTAGCATGAGCAATCAAAATTCAATGAACAATGCCCTTTCACATTTAAGCGATTCTGTTGCCGCGCTTGAAAAAGCTGTTGATTTTCGCATTGAACGCGAACTCGCATTAAGCGAGGCAGAATCGGAAGTACAACGTATGGGCGCTGACCGCTCAAGATTGGCAGAATCCCTGGATATGTCGCAGGAACGCTCAAATCAATTAGAACACGTGAACCGTGAGGTTTCCAGAAGATTGGTGGACGCAATGGAATCCATCCGTAATGTCCTGGACCGGCAAGAGTAACAGGAGCCTGTTTTGCCTTCAGTAAGCGTAGTAATAAACGGCAAGAACTACCGTATGGCCTGTGACGACGGCCAGGAAGCCCATTTGGAAATGCTTTCCAAGCAGTTGGATGGCTATGTACACCAATTGAAAGGCTCTTTTGGTGATATCGGCGATCAACGTTTAACTGTGATGGCGGGTATCATGGCCGTAGATGAACTCCACGAACTAAAGCAGAAGTTTTCCGGTGTGGAAAAAGAACTAACTGCAATCAAGGAAAAACATATTCAGGAATTTGACGCTCACCAATCCGGTGCCGGCGAAATAGCCAAACAAATCGAACAGATTGCTGGTCAAATTGAAGTGATTTCCATAAAACTGAGTCAAACCAATAGCTGATCTTTTCTGCGCCAGTAAAAATACACCAAGAAATTGCGACTGGTAAAATTTTGATCCAAAGCTTATATCTGCCGTTGGCGTTTCTGCTCGGTTCGACAGACACACAATTCCTGGGGCCTTAATGATCTTTAAGGGAACTGTCCCTGACCTCGCTCGTGGGCTTGGTCATCACGGTGCCCACCTACTTTGTAGGTTCCCGGGATCGTCAAAAAGTCATCGGCTGCTGCGGTTCGCCTCCATATCTGAAATCCAGGTCTTCGATTGAGTTTAACGTGCAGGAAGAAAAAGCCAAACTGAGGAAGCAAGCGCTGAAACTGCGTGATGGAATTCCGCCCGAAACACGTATTGAAAAGAGCCTTGCTGCTGCAGAACATGGTGCTGCAAATTTGGATTTCGTCCCAGGTACGATCGTTTCAGGGTTTTTTCCCATTCGTTCAGAAATTGATCCTCGCCCCTTGATGGATGAATTACGCAAATCAGGCGCTGTTCTGTGCCTCCCGGTTGTAGTGGATAAAACCACAATTATTTTTCGTGAACTAATCCGCGGGGCAGAACTGGTAGATACAGGGTTCGGCACCAGAGGGCCGATTGAAACCGCAACTGTGCTGGACCCGGAACTTTTAATCATGCCCCTATCGGTTTTCGATCAATATGGCGGTCGCGTTGGTTATGGGGCGGGTCATTATGACCGAGCCATTGCCAAACTGATCAACAAGGGTCTTACACCATGCTTAATCGGTATGGGATTTGATTGCCAACAAATCCAAAGAGTGCCAATTGAACTCCATGATCAGCCGCTCAATGGCATGATCACTGAAACCGGGTATTACCCTGCGAGAGACAACTGATGCGTATATTGTTTTTAGGCGACATGGTCGGTCGGCCCGGAAGAGAAATTGTATTTGAAAAATTACCAGGTCTGGTTGAGTCCCTCAAAACAGATTTTGTGATCGTCAATGGCGAAAACTCCGCCGGCGGTTTTGGCATTACAGGAGAGATTTTTCAACAAACACTGGATGCGGGGGCCGATGTTGTGACCACCGGAAACCATGTTTGGGATCAAAAAGAAGCTTTGGGTGTTGCAGACCGAGAAGATCGCTTCCTTCGCCCTGCCAATTATCCTCAAGGCACACCCGGACGCGGATCATATCTATACGAAGCACGCAATGGTGCCCGTGTGATGGTCATGAATATTATGGGCCGGGTCTTTATGCATCCAGAACTTGATTGCCCTTTTACAAGTGTCGATAAGCATCTTGAAGGCGTCAATCTGGGCCAGACCGTTGATGCAATTTTCATCGATTTGCATGCAGAAGCAACGTCGGAAAAGCAGTGCTTTGGCCATTATCTGGATGGCCGGGTATCTGCTGTGGTCGGGACACACACTCATGTGCCAACCGCAGATCACAAAATTCTTTCAGGTGGCACAGCTTATATGTCTGATGCCGGAATGTGCGGAGACTATGATTCATCGCTTGGCATGGACAAGGAAGAACCCATAAACAGATTTATATCTAAAATCTCTCGCGGCAGGTTTGAAGTCGCAACGGGCGAAGCAAGTTTATGCGGCGTCTGGGTAGATGTGGATGAAAAAACCGGACTGGCAACATCAATCAATCCCATTAGAATTGGTCCTCATCTAGAGAATGTAACTACAGCTCAGTTGTGAAGAGAGCAACGTAGTTATAGCGAAGCACAATGCGTCTAAGTCAATAAACGGAATTTATGTGATTACGTTCGCCTTTGCCACTTTTGGAAGCAAACGGCTTAAACGAATGGCTTTTCAGCCAATCGGTACAACTCAAACAACGATTGAAACAGGATTTTCGAGCCTCAGGACTTCAAAGGCGGAAACCGGGTTTTCTCTGCCGCTACAGTCCAATCCATATGGTTGCGGACATATTCCTGTGAGGCATCCCGGGGTGGATTATAGTCCCAGTCCACGCGCTTTCCTGCCTGCATCGCAGCATGGACAGCCCGCCGCTGCTTTTGAGTGGCAATAACATGGGTCCGAATTTCTTCTGAGTGCCAGCGCTGGCTTACTTCTTCTGCAAATGCATGTCTAATTTCTGCATAATTCGGGTCACCAGCCAAATTGATCAACTCGTCGGGATCCGCTTCAAGATCATATAAAAGCGCCGGATCTGCATCACAATGAATATACTTATACTTGCCGCGACGGATCATGAAGACCGGATGAGATGTCATTTCCGCACAATATTCTCCGATGGCTTCATCCGTTTCATCTGCTTTTCCTTGAGCAAGTGGAAGTAGTGAACGTCCATCAATTGGCTGGCCAAATTCCGGCTTTTGTTCCCCATTCATTGCGGCGATATCAACCAAGGTCGGTAAAATATCGACCAGCGAACATGCGTTTGAGGCAGTACCTTTGGCAACACTCGGGCCTGCAATAACAAGCGGTACACGCGCTGAATGCTCGAAGAAGTTCATCTTGTACCACAGTCCGCGTTCGCCGAGCATATCGCCATGGTCAGCGGTTACTATTACAATTGTATTTTCAAGCAGCTCTGCTTCTTCCAACGTATTGACAAGCTCTCCAACCTTGCTGTCAAAATAGGAAGTGTTTGCATAGTAAGCGTGTCGAGCATCGCGAATTTCGTCATCACTTACCGCAATTGTGCTGGCCTCAATCCCGTCCATCAGCCGTTGCGAAAATCCATCCTGCTGGTCGCGCTCAAAAACATGCTTGGGCATGTCAATATCTTCCGGATTGTAGAGGTTCCAAAACTCCGGCCGCGCGACATAAGGATCATGCGGATGAATAAAAGATGCCACCAAACAGAACGGCTCCTGTTCAAAACGTGCATAATCGAAAATTCTGCGTTTGGCGGCAAATGCTACTTCCTCATCATAATCAAGCTGAAAGCTCGCTTGGCCAAGACCCGCTTCACGCACGGAATCCATATTATGATACCATTTGTCGATCCGCTCATCTGGCAATTCCCAGTCTGGTGTCCACGCATAGTCAGAGGGATAAACATCTGTCGTAATCCGTTCATCAAAACCATGAAGCTGGTCTGGGCCAACAAAATGCATTTTTCCAGAAAGGCAGGTGCGATAGCCCATCATACGTAGATAGTGAGCAAATGTAGGCACCGCAGCAGGAAATTCGCTGGCATTATCATAGGCAGCAATCCGCGTTACCAATTGACCGGACATAAATGAAAATCGGGAAGGCGCACAAAGCGGTGCGTTACAATAAGCTGCATCAAACCGCGTGCCACGATCTGCCAATGCAGATATATGCGGCGTCTTTACCAGCGCATGATCATAGGCACCAGTAAACTGGGGAGCCAGCTGATCAGCCATAATAAGTACTATATTCGGACGCGTCATATCTCCCACTCCCTATATTTTCCTTTTTATAAGTCAGTTTTGCAAAGTTGGAACGCCATATTCCGACATGCGTTTGACGTTACAAAACAATCCAGCCGCAGGGTATCTGAAGGTATAATTGCATCTTGAGTTTAGGAGCATTTGGCAGTATTCCCTGCATCCAGATATAAGGGTGCACCATGGAAAAATTTATAAAGCTCACAGCCGTTGCAGCTCCAATGCCTATCATCAACATTGATACGGATATGATTATCCCAAAGGACTACCTGAAAACGATAAAGCGAACAGGTCTTGGCACCGGCCTGTTTGCAGAAATGCGTTTTAGGGAAGACGGTTCAAAGAATAAAGACTTCGTCTTGAACAAACCGGCCTATTCAGATGCACAGATCCTGGTTGCAGGCGATAATTTCGGTTGCGGTTCCTCGCGCGAACATGCGCCCTGGGCGCTACTTGATTTTGGAATTCGGTGCGTGATCTCAACAAGCTTTGCCGATATCTTTTATAATAACTGCTTTAAGAATGGCATTTTACCAATAAAAGTCTCGCAGGAAGAGCTTGATCAGTTGATGGATGATGCAGAACGTGGCGCTAATTCAACTCTGACAGTTGATCTGGAAGCACAAACGATCTCTGGTCCAGATGGCGGGACAATCAATTTTGATATCGATGCAGATCGCAAGCACAGACTTCTGGAAGGCATTGACGATATCGGTGAAACACTGGCTAAAGCTGACGCAATTACTACTTTTGAAAGTAAGAATGCAGACGCAAGACCCTGGACATAGTTGTAGCAAAAACTGTGAAGCTACGGGCTAATTTAGCTCAAATGTCAGTTTTTTGCTTACGTGTACTATGGCGTTATTCAGCACCGAGATTTCCAGCTGATAGTGCCCTTTTTCAGGAGATCGCCGGCGACCTGCATAAGCTGAATAACTCGCCTTATGGCGATCAAGAGCGTCAGTAGTATGCTCAATTGAAAAACCCCCAGGTCCGGTCAATCTAAGTTTCACCTGATCGCCTTTTGACAGATTAATCAACCAGGCCCAACCAACAATTACGTCGTCTTCAGAGCTAACCTGTTTGGGTAAACTACGCACCAGTGAGGCATGCTCTACTAGCGAACTAGTTAAGCCTCCAGTTAAAATTTGACGACGATCCGTCGGTACCTTCTGGAAAGCTGACTTAGAAAAATAACTGGTGTTTACAGTTGCCGGCTTACAAACCGTTCCCGGATACCTGCCGGAAACGGGATCAAACCAGACGCCATTTTTTCGCATGGTTAAATGAAGATGAGGAAATTCTGCAAATCCAGAGTTTCCGATATGTCCTAAACGCTCACCCGTATAGACATTGTCCCCTACCTCGACCGCTACAGATCCCCTTTTCATGTGGCAATACTGGCTTTCATAACCATCGGAATGTTGCAGAACGACACCGTTGCCACACTCCTTTCCAGATACCGCTGATTTATCTTGAAGCGGTTTGAACAAACGATCTGCAATGCCATCACGAACAGCTTTGACTGTTCCATTCGCAACCGCCACGACAGGATAATTCTTGCTAATGTCCTTGATCGTCAAAACCCGGATGTCGGTACCCTTGTGCTCCTCATAGGCAGCATTCCCGCACCAGGGATCTGAAATCCCAGCTCTTGGATCAAGATCAACGAAATTTTGAAAGAAACAGGTTGTGCCATAATCGCAAATTACCGGCAATTCAATTCTGAATTCCGAAGCAAGTGGGTACAGCGGAACTAGCGATAAGGTTACAGCTAGCAGTTGAACTTGAAGCCTATGCAAGATAAGCAACGGCCATAGAAGTAAAATTTTTCCAAAAGGCATCAACATGACTACACGCAAGGTTTTCCTGCTCCCAGGCGATGGTATCGGACCAGAAGCTACACGGGAAGTTCAAAAAATTATCGACTGGATGAATAGTGAATTAAAATCCGGGTTTGAGATTGAAGAAGGTCTTGTCGGTGGTGCTGCTTATGATGCCCATGGCGCATCCATTTCAGATGCTGATATGGAAAAAGCAATGGCAGCGGATGCAGTTCTGTTTGGTGCTGTTGGTGGCCCGAAATGGGATGATGTTCCCTATGAGGCTAGGCCTGAAGCGGGTCTTTTGCGCCTGCGAAAAGACATGCAGCTCTTTGCAAACCTTCGCCCTGCGATTTGCTATCCGGCTCTCGCAGACTCCTCCTCACTGCGAAAAGAAGTTGTGGAAGGTCTAGACATCCTGATCGTTAGAGAGTTGACCGGCGGGGTTTACTTCGGAGAGCCGAAAGAAGTTACCGACCTAGGAAACGGGCAAAAACGGGCAGTTGATACCCAGGTTTATGACACGTTTGAGATCGAACGAATTTCAGGTGTTGCTTTTGAACTTGCAAGAACACGCGACAACCGAGTGTGTTCCATGGAAAAACGCAATGTGATGAAATCAGGCGTATTGTGGAACGAGGTGGTAACTGCCACTCATACGGCAAAATATTCTGATGTAGAATTGTCCCACATGCTTGCCGATGCCGGTGGCATGCAATTGGTACGCTGGCCTAAACAGTTCGACGTGATTGTTACGGATAACCTGTTTGGTGACATGCTTTCAGATGTTGCAGCCATGCTCACAGGCTCGCTTGGAATGCTTCCATCCATCCGCCTCGCTGGGCGCTCCCGATCCTGTGACGGGTCGTCGTAAGGCAATGTATGAGCCGGTTCATGGCTCCGCACCGGATATTGCTGGTCAGGGAATTGCCAACCCAATCGCGATGATAGCGTCTTTTGCAATGATGCTGCGCTACTCATTCGAAATGATCAGCGAAGCAGACCAGGTTGAAAAAGCAATCGCAAATGTGCTCGACAAGGGCTTGCGGACTGGAGACATCTGGACCGAAGGTAGTGAGAAAATTACAACCTCGCAAATGGGTGACTCAGTTCTGGAAGAACTGAAGGCTATTTCTTCCAAGAGCTAGTTAAACCTGCGGATTGTTACTCAAAATAATTGCCGGGCTCCCCTGAAAGGGGCCCTTGCGCACCATGATACTCAGGCTGATCTTTCCCGCATTTGAAATCAGGAGCTAAACGATCTGCTACGTCACGGGCAATTGCGTTTGCATCCTTGTTGACGAGAGTATCGACATAGGCAACCACACAGGATTGTGGATTATTATGATCTGCAACCGTTGAGATAACCAATACTTGGCCCTGTAAAGTCTCCAAATATTCGCCATTCTCATCAGCGTTTGAAATCAACCAACGCAGTATCGCAGCAAATGGCTTTTTATCCGCAATCCGCCACTCTATTGTTTCGCCGATGTGATTAAATTGACTGAAGCTTTCCCATTGAGCATCCAGTATGGCGATATGTCCGAAGCGTACCATCTGGCGCAGATCACCTTCAGAAAAATGCACGGGATATCCTTTGTACCCTTCGCAATATGCGCCACCACCCTGTTCATAGCCGGAATGGAATACACAGTCTTTCTCAAGATCAAGTTTGGTGTAAGCACTTTCAAAGGCCAGCGCATTGCCAGCAAAAATCATGTACCAAAAGACTATAGTGGCCCTAATCATCTCAGCATCGGTGCAATGTCATTGATCAGCAAATATTGCAGGAACATGATGATAAACAATACAATGATTGGGGAAAGATCAATCCCACCCAGATTTGGAAGAAAACGTCTAATCGGACGGTAAACCGGTTCAGTCATCTGATACAAGAAATTGCCAATCATGTTTACAAACTGATTGGAATTATTGATGATATTGAATGCATAAAGCCACGAAAATACCGCAGACAGGATAACAATCCACCAATAGAAATTCATAACCTGATAGAGAATGTAAATAACTGCGTTCATTCTTTCGTTCCCCAGAATCCAGCAAATGAGTTTTGTTGAATGTGGCTTTTGAGCACGAACAAATCAAGCATGTTTGCCGAGATTAATCAGTTCATGGTTTATTTGTAATCTTTAGCAGTACCAACCCAATGTTGAAGGAAGCGTTCAAGCCATTGCCGGACTGCCGGATCATGCAGCGGTCTGGCAGAAAACTGTTGAGCGCGGTTCTGTGCTCCCGGCAAAACGAATCGATAAGCTGCTTTCGTTGTCCACTTATTCATCATCCAGGTCGTAACTTCGGAATGAAATTGAACACCGTAAGCACTTTCACCATACTGATATGCCTGATTTGGGTATTCATCACCTTGCGCAAGTAGCGTTGCATCCTGCGGCAGAGAAAACCCTTCCGTGTGCCATTGATACACATGGCTTGGCCAATCCATCAGGCGCTGACCTTCATTTGTGGCCCGGATCGGATAGTAGCCTATTTCTGAATATTCATCTGGCCGGGGTTTTACTTCGCCACCAAGGTGTTTGCATAGCATCTGCGCACCCAGGCAAATACCAAAAAAAGGCTTTTTTTCTTTCAGCGGCACTTCCATCCAGTCGATTTCACGTTTGATGAACTCGTCATTGTCATTGGCACTCATAGGCCCACCGAAAACAATAGCACCAGCATAATGATCCAACGTTTCAGGCAGTTCTTGTCCCAATGGCGGGCGGCATGCTTCCAGCTGATAGCCCATATCCTCAAGGACCATACCAACCCGACCTGGTGTCGAAGCTTCCTGATGCATGATCGTAAGGATTTTTGGTTTTGGTTTTTCGTTCCAGGCAACCATTAGTCTTTAGTCGCTACATCAGAACGCCGCTTCCAGATCCGCTGCTTCAAAGCCATTCGATCACGTCCATCTACACCGAGCAATTCAGCAATTCGCCAAACAACGTTATCCTCAAGTTCGTGTACCACCCCGTCTGCAAACACCATTTCCCAAAGATTTTCGATAATCTGGACACGTTCGTCTTCTTCCAGATTCTCTTTAATAATTTTAGTGAACTTGTAGAGATCAATCGCTTCGTTGTCGGCATCGCGTGCATCTTTGAGTAATTGCTGGGCCTGATCGCCATCAATTTCAAAATGCGATGCAAGAACCTCTTGCATGCGGAGCTTTTCATCTTCGCTGACAATGCCATCCACAGCAATCACATGATACATCAATGCAGCTTCAGCAAGTTGCTTTCTGGAGTGAAGGTATTCATGCGGCTGATCGGTCTCTTCCAGATCGGTCACGAACTTTTTTATAAATTCAAACATTAGTTGAACTTATTGAATTAGATTAAAGATTCAACCCAAGACTTCTACTCTGTGACTGAATACCCTAACCGCTAGAGCACCTTTTGCAATCAACGGCCAAAACGCAAAGAAAATAGCAATTCCTAGGACTTACCAAGATTAGTCGCGGCATATTCAATCGCATCGCGGGTTTGCTCAAGATCTGCATCCGTAAGCGCAAGAGACGGATACACCTTTCCTGCCGATTTAAAGATACCTTTTTCCCGTAGCAGAGTGTTGAATTTTGCATTCTTGGCACCGTCGCCATTTTTCACATCACGATAATTTTTGACATCCTTATCTGTAAACACCAGATCGAAAAGCGTCTGGTCACCAACTATTCTATGGGCATGTCCAGCCGCATTTAGTCCGTCCCTAAACATATCCATCAGCGTCTGACCAAGGTGCCTTAACCTGTCATACTGACCGGATCGGTTCAAAATCTCCATCGTTTTCAAACCTGCAACGGAAGCAACCGGATTACCTGAAAGTGTACCCAACTGCATTAGGAAGCCGTCGCTTCCAACCTGTGACTTGTCAAAATGGGCCATGATATCTTTACGCCCTGCAATTGCAGCCAAAGCAAAGCCACCACCGATGATTTTTCCCAATGTTGCCACATCCGGCACTACACCATAATGTTCTTGCGCACCGCCATAGGCAAATCGAAACCCAGTAACAACCTCGTCAAAAATAAGAATGATATTGTGCTTGGTACATTCTTCGCGGATGGCTTCCAGAAACCCGGGCGCTGGCGGGATGATCCGTTGCAAAGGCTCTACAATAATGCCGGCAATATCATTTGCGTGTTCGCGGATTAAGGAGCGGGCAAACTCAATATCATTGAAAGGTGCGATCAACATGTCATCGCGCACGCTTTCGGGAATGCCAGCAGAATCTGGAACAGCCATCGGAAAATTTATCAGTTTATCAGGTGCAAGGCTCATTTGGGCTTCAGCAGACATGCCATGATAGCCGCCTTCAAACTTCACGATCTTGTCGCGCCCGGTATACGCTCGTGCAAGCCGCATGGCATACATGTCTGCTTCACCACCGGATGAAACATAACGTACCTGCTCAGCACACGCTACGGCACGACAGATTTCTTCTGCAAGCTCAATGCCGCGTGCGTTGTTTGCAAAGAAAGTCATGCCCTTGCTCAATTGCTCACGCGTTGCCTCCAATACTTCCTCATTCCCATGCCCTAACAACATGGGTCCCGAGCCAATCAGGTAGTCAATATATTCATTGCCATCTTCATCCCAGACGCGACTGCCTTTGCCCTCACGAATAATGATACCAGGATCAAAGTTGCCGAAACTTCCAGCTGGAAGCACGATGTTTGCACGATTTATCCAGTCTTGTTGCATGGGAATGAGCTTTCAAATCTATAAATTTCACAACGCATATTCAGCTATAGGATGGCCTAGAATATCTTCGTCTGGCTCTACACCAAGTCCCGCTGCTTCCGGCAATGCAAGATGCCCGTCTTTGTTTCTTGAACCCCGGCCATTAGCGATATCAACGGTCAACATGTCCTGACACGCCCACACTGCGTGGCATTTATCATCTGGAATTGTTGCCGCCAGATGCAGAGCTTCAGTATCTGCCAGTACAGAACCGCCAGTTGCCATGACAAACATATCAATACCATGGGCAAGGGCGATATCCCGCATACGCGCTGCTTTTGTCAGCCCACCAACACGATTGAGCTTAATTCCAAAAATCTCCGCCAGTCCGTCTCTGGCAATCCTTGTAGCATCTTGAAGGGTTACGAGACTTTCATCCACGGAGACTGGTGCGGCATGTTTAGTGCAGATAGCTGCAATATCATCAAGCGATTCGCAGGGTTGCTCAAACATTACATTTAGATCTTCCGTGGCACTCATAACACGCAAGGCCTGCTGACGCGTCCAGCCGCGATTTACATCATAAAGAATAATTTCGCCGGGCTTGCGAATGGATTCAACATCGCGCACTCGAGCAATATCCCGCTCCACATTGCCACCAATCTTAACCGAATGGGCTATATATCCACGGCTGCGATAGCGCTCTATAACATCACGCGTTTCATCGATGGTTTTAGCGCCCACTGAAGATGCTATCGGCCTAGGCTTACGTGAACCACCACCCATTAAATCAGCGATTGGCAGGCCCGCAACCTTACCTGCAATATCCCAACACGCCATATCAACCGGAGCCTTTGCATAAAGATGGCCGGGAAGGGCTAAATCCATGGCACGCTCCACCTCAAGAACCTTGCGCGGATCAAGCCCAAGAACAAACTGGGCCATCGTTTCAATTCCTGCCCGAATGCCTGGCCCATGCGCCGGCACATAGGTATGGCCCCAGGGCGTTCCTTCACCCCAGCCGGTAATGTCCGCATCTGTCTGAAGCTTGACGAAGGTGGCATCAAGCACCTCAAATTTCAGCCTCCCCCCTGATAACCAATAGGGATACTCAAGCGGCAGGTCTTTCTGGTAGACAGATATACGGGTAATCTTCATGAGTATTGGTCGCCATTCAATCGATCAGTTAAAACCGGCGCAACGTTCATCTTGTCACCGCGCCATTGCATCCATGCCAACACACCTTTTCCGCGGGATTCCTGACAGCGATAATGCCCTTCCCAACCAAACAACTCATAACTCATGCCATTTTCACATTTTCTATGACTGATCTTTTCTCAAGATTATTGCCACGCCAGAATGCTGCAACTATGGCTGGTGATTTTGAAAAATCAGCGCCATGCGGCTGGTTTGAGTAATTACAAACAGAAGCGCCTGGTCCACCCTCGACGCTGGCACGACCTTCGGAGTGATACGTAGCTTTGCCAGCAAGTGTCAGATAGATTTCTTCCGGTTCATGCCAGTGACGCGGGTAGTGCAACCCCTGCCCCCAATAGCAAATGCTTAACCGCATCTCTTTGCTCACAAACGGACCACTGGGTGCAATTAAATTGAACCAGCCGTAGTGATCGAGGTGATTTTGATCGATACCTTCATCTTCAATTGTATAACTTTGACGCCAATGGACATGGCGAGATGCGTCAAGCACTGCCTCAACCAAGGATGATGTGCATTCCATTGCGAGTTTCTTCATTGCGGGCAATTCAGCCTGCATCGGCAAAGAAGCGATGCCAATATCTTCCTCGCCATGATTATCCCAAAGAGCAGCACCACAAAATGCATCGATATGAGGTGCTTCCTTTCGGACATAGGTCTTAAATACTTCGCGAAGTTCGAATATACTTTTGTGCAGCATCAGGGAGTAACCACAATGTTTCCGGTATGTTTTTTATCGATGAAAGACTGTTGCGCTTCGTGCAAATCTTCCAATGGATAGGTTGCAGCCAGCATAGGTTGAATTTCTCCCCGCTCAATGTAATTCACTAAATCAGGAAAGACATTGAGCTCTGTAACGGTACAACCATGAAACGTGAGATCGTTGAGGTAAAGCGTCCGCAGATCAAGTTCGGTAATCGGTCCGGCAATGGCACCGGAAGTACCATACCGCCCTCCTCGTTCCAGGACTTCAATCAATGTCGGAAAACTATCACCACCGACGATGTCAGCAACGATGCTAACCGTATCTTGTCCAATTATCCCCTGAAGGGCTTCCGCAAGGTTTTCAGGCGAACGCGGTAGAATAGCAGTCGGATTTAATTTTGCGACATCATCATGTTTGGATTCGCTTGCCATGGCAATGGTTCTTGCACCTCGTCTATTTGCAAGTTGGATAAGCGCGCCACCAACACCACCTGAGGCCCCTGTAATCAAAACGGTATCACTCGGTCCACATTGCACCCGGTTAAGCAGGTTTTCCGCAGTCGTATACGAGCAGGAAAACGTTGCCAGTTCCGGATCAGAAAGATTACTTTCGACTGACAGGATTTGCTGTTGGTTCACCTTGGTATATTCCGCATATCCGCCGTCGCATTCCGAGCCGAAATAGCCGACACCGATTTTTGAGGTCGGATCGCTCCAGTTGCGGATCCATCCATCATTTATAACACGCTTGCCAATTAGAGTCTGATCAGACCCTTCTCCAATCGCAACCACCGTTCCAACCATATCAGCGCCCTGAATACGCGGGAAGATTAGAGGTGCAGAACCCCAGGTCGGATCATCTTCATTAATAGTTTCATATCCATCACCGGTTGTTGCTTCCGAAACCGCTTTTGAGTACCAGCCAGAACGCGTGTTTACGTCTGTATTGTTAAGTCCACATGCGAGTACTTTTACCAACACTTCACCGGGCCCAGCTACCGGCACTGGCCAGTCTTCATGGTATTCAAGCTTGTCCAAGCCACCATGACCAGTGAGAACCATTGCTTTCATTTTCGATGGAATACCATTCATTTCGGCGCTTCCTATGCTGCATCTGTTCTCGGAAGGAGGCTTTGCGGATCATACGCCGGTTCAGCTAAAACGATAGCATTTCGAGGTTCGCCTGCGATCAAGATCTCCAGATCAGTACCCGAATTCGCCGCCTCTGGTTTGACATAGGCAAATGCTAATATTTTTCCAACCGTATGACCATAGGCAACAGAGCTGGTTGATCCCACCACATTGCCGTTCATCACAACAGCCTCTCCACCATGTCCATCGTCCTTACCATCCGGCTCAATCGCCAGATAAGCACAAACCCATGGTTGCTGATTAGATTGTAGAGACTTTTCTGTTTTGTCTTTGCCAACAAAATCCGCTTTGTCCATTTTTACAAACCGCATGACATCTGCTTCCGGCAACGTTACCTCATTTGTCAATTCGCCAGCCCCTTTGAAGCCTTTTTCCATGCGCATTGAATTCATCGCAAAGGAACCATAATCAACCAACCCTTGCGGCTCACCTGCAGCCCACAACGCATCGTAAACTGCCAAGGCACTTTCCCGAGGAATATGAAATTCCCAGCCAAGTTCACCGGCATAAGACATACGGAACGCCCAAACCTTCTGCCCAGCAACCTCAATTTCCTGGGCACTCATCCAGCGAAAATTTTCATTATCAAGAAGTGCATCTGTGCACTGAGCAAGGATATCGCGTGAACGCGGGCCATTGATCGTCAATGCAGACCACTCATCTGATCGCTTAATGAGTTCCGTGTTCTCGCCTTTCTTGTACAAATTGAGGTGATCCAGCAAACGATTTTCAAAGAATGCCGCACAGACCAGATAAAAACGATCTTCTGCAAGGCGCACAATCGTCACCTCAATCTCGATGCGTCCGCGCCGGTTCAGCAGATGCGTCAAGATTATGCCGCCGATTTTCTTTGGCAGTCGATTGGCGATTAGCCCATCTACAAAGCTTTCTGCATCTGGCCCAACAACTTCAACCTTTGTGAAGGCAGAGATATCCATGATCCCGGCTGCCTCACGGACACCTTTGATTTCAGCCGCAAGAACACTGTGTAGTTCATTGCGACGGAAGGAATAATAGTCACGCTGCTCAATTCCACCTTTTGCAAACCATCGTGGACGCTCATGGCCAAATACTTCCTCATAAACCGCACCTTTTTCTTTCAAACGCTTGTAAAGAGGTGACGGTTTTAAAGGGCGCCCTTCAAGCCGGTTAAAATGAGGAAACGGGATTTCGTGACGCAGACAGTAGTCCTCCTGGGCCTTTTTTACCTGCCAATCTTTTTGCGCGTAATCGCCAAATCGACGCGGATCATATTCGCGCATCGAAATATCTGCAGCGCCATGCACCATCCAACGCGCCAGTTCTCTGGTTAGTCCAGGTCCCCAGCCAATGCCGATTTGTGTTCCGCAACAACACCAGTAATTTTTGACACCTGGTGCCGGACCAATCATCGGATTGCCGTCCGGGGGATGAGAAATCGCGCCATGCACTTCCCGCTTTATACCCAAATCCTTGAAAATCGGCATCCGATCCATCGAGTTCTCAAGCCAAGGCATGATCCGGTCGTAATCTGCTTCGAACAACTCGTTCTCAGCATCCCAAGGACAATGATCTTGCCAGACCGTATTCGGATTTTCCTTTTCGTAAATCCCGATTAGCCCGGATTTTTGTTCCATCCGGATATAGCCAGAAACAAGCTTGTCATCCCGGATTACTGGTAGCTCTTGCTCCAGATCTTTAAACTCAGGTACCGTATCCGTAACGAAATAATGGTGCGTCATGGAGGTCATCGGCAGCAGTAACCCTGACCATTCGCCCATCTGACGGGCATAGGTTCCCCCGGCATTCACAACATGCTCACAAATTATGTCGCCAAGTTCAGTTGATACTTTCCATTCACCACTATCGAGCTGCTTGATGTCAGTTGCCCGGCAGCGACGAACAATCTTAGCACCCAATTGCCGGGCACCGATTGCCATCGCATGGGTAGGGCCAGAAGGATCCACATGTCCGTCATCGGGTGTATGCAATGCACCGATAACCCCGTCCAAATTGTAAAACGGATGCAATTCAGCCACCCGGTCGGGACCTACCAGTTCAATATTGAACCCAAGCGAACGCCCGACCGAAAGTGTGTGACGCAACCAATCCATTTCATCTTCAGTGTAAGCTAACCGAAACGAACCACACCCATGCCAGGTCGAGGATTGGCCCGTTTCCCTTTCCAGAATTTCTGAATAAAGAACGATGTTGTAATCCACACATTTCCCTAGTCCAAAACTGGATGTGGAATGGGTTATTTGCCCAGCCGCATGCCACGTTGAACCGGACGTCAGTTCCGCCTTTTCGAGCAGGACCGTTTCCGGTCCCCATCCTTCATGGGCAAGGTGATAGGCCAATCCACACCCCATGATACCACCGCCGACGATAACAACCCGGGAATGAGTGGGGAGTTTAGAAGCCGAATCTGTAGACATTTGTACAAACTTTCCAGTTTATGAAACTTTCGGATTGCAAAATAATCAAACATTTGTACAATCGTCAACCATGAATAATAATTTTGTACCAAATAGAGCGCTCCACTTCCCAAAAGATGTTTTGGAGGAACTCTCCTCGTTGCTAGAGACCCTTACGCCTGAGTTGAAAAAAGCAGCATCCTATGTGCTGGAACATCCACGGGATGTAGGCGTAAGCTCAATACGAGAGATCGCAAAAGCTGCCAGTGTAAAACCCAATACCTTTGTGCGCATGGCACGTGAGGCAGGATTTGTTGGTTATGATGATTTTCGAGAACCCTTTCGCGAGGAAATTCGCAAAGGAACCTCAAATTTCCCTGATCGTGCACGCTGGCTACAGGAAATCCGCCAAAGCGGTCGTCTCGGTGATCTTTATGCAGATATGGTCGCATCCGCACTGCAAAATATTGAAAACACATTTGCGGGGATCAATGAGGACACCTTGAAATTGGCAGCAGAACTTATTTGGGCTTCCCGAAGAACCTTCACGCTTGGTGTCGGGGTAAATTCGGCAAACGCACAAAATTTCACTTACCTTGCTTCTACTGGCATGGTTGAATTTTTTGCGATCCCCAAGACCGGCAGTACGGCAACAGATGACCTTGCCTGGGCAGATCAGCGGGACGTGCTGATTGCAATTACCTGCAAGCCCTATCGGCGGGAGGTCCTGGATGCAGTTGCCGTTGCCCGCGAACAGGGTGTCAAAATCATCGGCATATCAGATAGCCCGGCCTCACCGATTATTACCGCAAGTGATTTCGGTTTTGTCGTTTCAGCAGATACGCCCCAGTTCTTTCCATCATCAATTTCCACGATTGCATTATTGGAAACTATCTTGAGTTTTGTTATAGCTGTCGCTTCCCCTGATATCATCGATAGGGTTGACCGATTTCACATGCGCCGGCATGAATTAGGCTTATATGAAGAAGAATTGTGATGAGTAAACCGGTTGAACTGATTCACTCCCTTGAAGCGCTTTATTATACCGATCCGAAAGTTTTCGAGATTGAGAAAAAGGGGCTTCTTGCACGCACATGGCAGTTTGCAGGCCATGCCGCGCAGCTAGAAAACATCGGTGACTATTTTTCCTTTCAAATTGCTGGAGAAAATCTATTTTGCATCAAGGGTAAAGACAGCGAAATCCGCGCTTACTATAACGTATGCCAGCATCGAGCCCATGAACTGGTGCAAGGAAGTGGCAACGCCAAACTTCTTGTTTGCCCTTACCATGCCTGGACCTATGAACTTACTGGTGAATTGCGCTCAGGTCCGAATGTAAAAGCAGTGCCTGGTTTCGATCGTGGCAAGATTTGCCTTACCTCAATCCGGCTGGAAAACTTCAACGGTTTCCTGTTTGCCAATCTGGATCGCAATGCAAAACCTATAGACGAATGGTTTCCCGGAGTACGCAAAGAACTGGCCAATTGGGTCCCGGATATTGATAAACTTAAGCCGGTCGAATGGGTTGAAATACCAGAAGAATGCAATTGGAAAGTCTCGGTAGAAAATTACTCTGAATGCTATCATTGCTCACTTAATCATCCGACCTTTTCAACCGGCGTTGTGAAGCCCGAAACCTATGATATTCAGCCTGAAGAAGGATATGTACTGCGCCACCGCACGGAATGTCAGAACCTTGACGACATGTCCTACCCGATCGACATGGACGCCAATGAATATGCGGGCCAGTATTCTTCATTTTTCCTGTGGCCGATGTTCTCGTTTCAAGTTTATCCAGGCAATGTTCTGAATACCTATCACTGGCGTGCTGTCGATGTGAATCATGTCGTTGTTTGGCGCGGATGGTACACAATCAATGGGCAACAGTCAGATGTAATCGCTGATCTGGCTATTCAAGATCGCCAAACCACTGTGGAGGAAGATATTCATCTGGTCGAATCGGTGCAGCGAGGATTGAACTCGCGGGGCTATGTTCCTGGTCCGCTGGTACTTGATCCAAAATGTGGAGTGAGTTCAGAACATTCGGTCAAGGCGCTGCAGCAATGGATGCGCGAGGCAATCGACGAATAGTTTTATTGCCGACTTGTCAATCCAATCAGTTACGTTACGTAATACGGCACCACAACGAAGCCTAACCGCAACATCAAACTGCCCATAAAAATTTTGTGTGTTTTGCTAACCTAATAATTCACAAAATTCCGCATATGGGATCCTTTTGTTGCCAATTACACACGACGATAAATTAAATTCTCAATCACTTTGCAAATAGATTTAACAGCCGTTAGAAGATAATTTGGCCTTCTGTTGTTTATCTTCGCAGAAACGCCGACACGAAAGCCTGTAGCGAATTTTCCGGAACTGATCTTTGGCGCCAACGTCTGAAATCTTAAAAGATGAGTCTGTAGCCATTCTGAAGCGCGTGCTTTCAGAAAACTGGCGGCTGTATCTTCGACGCTATCTGTTAGCGTTCGTTTTCCTGGCCCTTGTTGCTGCAAGTACTGCTTTTCCGGCCTGGATTGTACGTGACATAGTCAACGGAGTGTTTCGAGACCAAGACTTGGAATTGGCCTATATGATTGCAGGCGCCATCTTCTTGGCTTTCACCGTCAGGGGTCTCGCCACCTACGCCTATCTCTACATATTGGGAAAGATAGGTAACAATATCGTTGCCCGATATCAAAGGCGTATTTTTGATCACCTGCTCAAGCTTGGTGTCGGTTTTCATAAATCAAATCGCTCTGCGTATCTGGTTGGTCAGATCAATCAAAATATTATCGGAATGCGCACAATGATGAATGATATCGTTGTGGTTTTTGCACGTGATTTATTCACCCTAATTGCTCTAATTGTGGTGATGGTAATTCAAGACCCTTTTATGTCGTTACTGTCTTTGGCTGTCTTGCCAATCATCGCTCTTATTATGGGGCGGTATGTGCGTCGTATCCGCAAGGTTGCCAGGCAGGAAGTTGATCTGAATGCAAGAGTAACGTCCTCCATCGTTGAAAATTCACAAGGTATGGAAATCGTAAAGGCGTTTACGATGGAAGATCAGATGGCGGAAAAGATGCTTGATCTAACGCAGCAAGCAGAAAAACGCTCTAACCGTATTGTGCAGCTTAATGCAAAAACAAAACCACCAACCGAAATTCTGGCCGGCTTTGCTATTGCTGGTGTGATTGCTTTTGGCGGCTATCGGGTCGCCGAACTTGGTCATGATGCCGGCGGTCTTTTATCATTTCTTACTGCCGCGATGCTCGCCTACGAGCCGGCACGAAAGCTTGCCAGTTTCCGGGTACAGTTTGAACGCTCCCTGGTAAATGCACGGATGCTCTATGAAATTCTCGATCTACCGCCGCGCCAGTCGGACAAACCAGGTGCGAGCGAACTTTCAATATCAAATGCCAAAATAGAATTTAAAAATGTCCATTTTTCCTACAATGAAAACGAGCCGGTTCTAAATGGTGTTTCATTGACCGCATCATCAGGAAAAACCATCGCCCTGGTTGGGCCTTCCGGTGGCGGAAAATCGACACTGATTTTATTGGCCCAACGTTTTTTTGATGTTGACAAAGGTTCAATCCAGATCGATGGGCAAAACGTTGAAGAAGTTACAACAGATAGTTTACGTCAAAACATTGCCTACGTTTCGCAACAACCAATTATGTTTGAAGGCTCGATACGCGATAACATTCGCTACGGTAAACCGGACGCGAGTGTTGATGAGATAGTAGCCGCCGCCAAACTTGCGCAAGCAGATACATTTATTCGCCAACAACCACAGGGCTATGACACACCGGTTGGAGAGCTTGGGGGTAATCTTTCCGGTGGCCAGCGACAGCGCCTTTCGATCGCGCGTGCTTTTCTGCGTGACGCACCCATCCTTTTGCTTGATGAAGCGACTTCTGCCCTCGACAATGAATCTGAGCTCCTGGTGCAAGAAGCCTTAGATACACTGGTCAAGGGACGCACGACAATAGTGGTGGCTCATCGGTTAAGCACTATTCGCAATGCCCACAAAATATATGTGATTGAAAACGGTAAGGTTACCCAGGAAGGCACACATGCGGCTCTGCTGAAAAAGAAAACTGGCACCTATGCGCGGCTTCATGGTATCGGCAATTCATCTTCTCAACCACGCAAATCAGCAAGCTCGAAGAGGAAAGTGTCATGACCGAATTAAACCTTGCGATCATGGGTGCAGCGGGCCGGATGGGAAAAACACTGATCAATGCAATCAATGAAACGCAAAACGTAATTGTTTCTGCTGCCATCGAACATCAAAGCAGTGACTGTATTGGCAAGGACAGTGGCATCCTTGCAGGCATTGGTGAAAACTCTGTACCGATCACAACCGATATTGAAGCCGCACTTGCGGTAAGCGATTGTATTATCGACTTCACAGTTCCTGTTGCCACAATTTCCGTTGCTAAACTTATGGCAAATCACAATTGTGCTCACGTGATCGGTACAACAGGTTGGACACCACAACAGGACCAAGAGATAGAAGATGCAGCTCAAAGCGCTGTTATAGTAAAATCTGGCAATATGAGCTTGGGCGTCAATTTACTTGCTTCACTTGTTACGCAGGCTGCTCGCGCCCTGCCCGCTTCAGATTTTGATATCGAAGTATTGGAAATGCACCACAAGCATAAAATCGATGCACCCTCTGGCACAGCTTTGTTGCTTGGCCAGGCTGCAGCAGAAGGTCGGGAAATCGAACTGGAAGAAAATGCAGTGCGGAGCCGTGACGGAATTACCGGCGCGCGCAAGGAAGGTACCGTAGGTTTTGCTACCCTGCGCGGCGGCGCTGTTGTTGGCGATCACACGGTCATTCTGGCAAGCAATGGGGAACGCATAGAACTTAGCCACAAGGCGCAAGACCGTTCTTTGTTTGCCAATGGAGCAATTCATGCAGCCCAATGGGTGCGCGGGAAACCAAATGGCCTTTATTCAATGCATGATGTGCTTGGTTTATAGATTTCAAAAAGTCGAGGAAAACTAGAATGGAACGAACCCTGGTACTAGTCCGCCACGGACAAAGCGAATGGAACTTGAAAAATCTATTTACTGGTTGGCGCGATCCAGACCTAACAGATAAGGGACATATAGAAGCAAAAGCGGCCGGCAAGGCGCTTGCTGAAAAAGGCATGAAATTTGATATCGCCTTTACAAGCGTATTACAGCGAGCAGAAAAAACCTGTCAGCATATTCTGGATGCAATCGGCCAGTCTGATCTTGAAACCATTCATGATGAGGCTTTAAACGAGCGCCATTACGGTGATCTTGCAGGTTTAAACAAAGATGATGCTCGTGAGAAATGGGGTGAGGAACAGGTACATATCTGGCGCCGTTCTTATGACATCCCGCCGCCCGGTGATGAGGGGGAAAGCCTCAAGGACACCGGAGCACGCGTCTGGCCTTATTACATGACAGAAATTCTACCAAGAGTGCTAGCTGGTGAGAATGTGCTGGTCGCAGCCCATGGTAATTCTTTGCGGTCCTTGGTTATGATACTAGACCGAATGAATACCGAGACGATTTTGAGCCTCAATCTCGCGACCGGAGTTCCGCTGGTTTACAAAATGAACGCAGATACTACTGTTGCTTCGAAGGAAGTATTGAAACTCGACACTTAGGCTCAAGACGACCACCAAAAAAAATACGGGGCAAGATATGACGAGCAAGCATCCAGCTCAGGTTCTTTTTACGGAAAAACATCCGCTTACGGCTGAGTTCGATATGGAATTCCATACGGGTGAGGATCGCTCTCTTACGGTGACCGTAACTACGCCATCAAGTTTTGCCGACCGGGATGGGCAACACGTTCATACCGGCTTCCACACGTTGTTGCTCGATACGGTTTTGGGAGCCTGCGCGATCGGTGAACTTCAAGAATCAATGCCGATAGCCACAATAAAGCTCACGTGCAGCCATTTACATCGGTTGAAAATCGGTGAGGCAATTTCGTGCAAAGCAATCTGGGATGGTGAAGAAAACGAAATTGCGTTTTTGCGTGGCCATATTAAACGAGACGCCGATGGAAAGGTGATTTCCCACGCAATCGGTTCTTTCATGACCGGAACCACATCAAAGCCTTTGGCATCAAAATCATGACCGCGCTCTTTCAGTCAAAAGTTTCAAGCTGGTTACAGGCAGAACCAACCAGCGAAGCATCGGTTTATAAGACGGTCTTTGCAGAACGCCACCTTGGCAACATCTGGATCCGCTCGCTTCATGGTGGTGTTACCGGAACAATGATCGAGCTTGCTGCGGAGGCAGAAACCAGAGGAATGCTGGAAGAAGAAGCAAACCTCATGATTGTTTCCAATTCGGTGGACTACCTGCGCGTAACCAAGGATGCAGATCTTTATGCAAGGGCCACAATCGCCCGTAAATCCAGACGCCTGTGTATTGTGGATGTTACCTGCTGGCAGGACGGGGAAGATATTCCGATCGCGCGTGGCGTAGTAACGATCAAAATCGGATAGCAGTCGACGCAAAGTTAATAGACGGATGCTATGGCAATCCCACCCACAATAATCAGACTTAGCGCCCAAATTACATCAAGATTGAACCAGCTTGCAGATATGAATTTCAACCCCCACCAAAAATAGGTAGCTGTTGCCAGCACAGATCCAGCTAGTGTCATCGCAATCGTATGGGTGGTTGCAACAAGAAAAGCTATTTTTAAATTTCCTGCCATGAGCTGACCAGCTGCCTGATGTCCAGCATCGAGTTTTTCTATAGCGCATATACCCAGATATATCGGAACCAGCATCAATCCGGCCCCATGGGCCATAGCAGCAAGAAAAGACCATAGCCCAAGTTTTGTTGGCGAAACTCGTGACAGAAATCTTGGGTGTCGGCGTACAATCAACAGATAAATACCCAGTGTAATAACAATCAGTGCAGCACCAATACGGATCTCGCGCTCCCAATACACGAGCGTGATCATGAATGAAAACGGTAGTAGGATTGCAGTCATCGCCAGAAAATGGCCAACTGAAAGGGCAATCAGCGCCTTAACCAGCGCAGATTTTTTCTGCTCCATTAGTGCAGAAGAAACAGCAAGCGGCCAGCCCATTCCTGGATTAAGACCGTGATAAAGTCCGGAAACGATAACAGCCCACCAAAGGGCTGTTATGCTCATCAATTCAGACAAGGTTTAAATCCAACAATCAGGCAGACGGATAACAAAAACTGTCGGTGGAGCAATCCCCACCTTCAAGGCGAATCTGATGACTACGGTATCCATCAGGAAACTCAACCCAGAAATCCTTGTTGAGTGTAAGGCCACCATCCTTACCAACATCTGCCATTACCATCGCAGCACCACGCTCCCCAGGATAGAACTGATCATCCCAGGTAGAATACAGCGAATTGGTCCAGTAAACACGTTTACCATCGCGGCTTATCTCAACCATCTGCGGTCCATAGCCAAACTCACTGCCATTGGGATGTTTGTGTTTTGCAACAATGCCGCCAATTTCAACTTTGCCAGCAAGCGTTGGATTATGTGGATCAGAAACATCATACTGATGCATTTCTCCCGTGCCCCAACAAGCAACATAAAGATATTTATCATCCATGCTGAGATCGATATCGGTGACCAATGGTGGAACAGCGGAAAACCCTTTCAAGAGTTCGGGAAGATCATCAGGATCCGCAGGTACAGGCGGTATGGTGATTGTCTTCTTGGCTTCAAATGTGCCATCGTCATTACGCCACCAAGTAAAGATTGCGCCCTCAAGATTACTGGTGTCAACAACCACACCACAGAAACCATACTGCTTTGCCGGGTCGTGGGCGGGGCGAATTTCAAGTGCCATCTGATGATTTTCGCCAAGATCAATCGTTTGGACATTTTGCCGGGCTCGCAAATCCCAGAAATGTATAGAGTGTCCGTATTTATTGCTCAGCAAATCTTCTGCAACAATACCGTTTTCATACTGCGGCGGCAGTCCCCATTCTGAACTTACCATATAATCGCGTGGCAGGTTCCACCAGAAATCATAATGTTTGTCCTGAATACCGCGGTCCATTTCATAGCGTCCAAGAATATCGAAAGTCTCGCAATCCATAATAAAGATACCTGGAGGGCCATCGGTGCCATCTTCACCGCCACCACCGAGCGTAGAAACGTAAATACCTTCAGGGCCACAATGAATTGTATGCGGACGGGAGTAGCCCGTTTTTGCCATCAATTCTTCCGGCTCAATGGTTTTGTGAATAACCATGTTCATCGGATCTTTGACATCGATGACATAAATCCGGGACGAACGGATACCTGGTACAATCAGATAGCGCCGCTCCAAAAATGCATGTCCTGTCAGAGGAGAGAGTGCAGAAGAACACGCATTCCAACCAAAATGGTGAAATTCATCACCTTTATTTGGCATGAATATGCTGCTTACAATATTTCCAAAACTCTTTGATTTCGGATCGCAATCAACCACAGCTATGCCATCGGGTTGGGACCCATCGGGGCTAAGCATCAATGTAAACGCAAGTGTCTCACTTGGCGCTTCCATGGCTAATTTTGGTGTTGCATGGAATGTTGGATCTGGGCGCACATTCATCGTAGTATCCTCCCTGTTTACGACTATAAAAGCTTAAAATAATATTCCTCTACAATCAGAAAAACGCACTGCGCAAACCCACGCAATCTAATTCCTAATAATTGTAAAAATTCTCCAAGCCTGATGCTAACCCTACTTTGCATGCAAATCAAATCGCTTAATTGCACATTGCCTGAACTATTTTCGCTATGCGGACGTGGTATGGGAGAGGATCAGTTGTGATCTGGTACTTTCTTTTTCTCTGTGTTCTAATCAAGGTAAATAAGGAGACCGGAAAATGGCAACTAAGGGTCGCGG
>JBCCBE010000035.1:0-29136 GCA_039814425.1 Pseudomonadota bacterium | reverse complement strand
CGAGAGCAATCTCGGGGGTTCACCAGCCCAGCAATAGGCAAGCAGAAATCTCCTAATGCGTTTGGTGAGGTTGATTTAGAAAGTACCAGCTTGCGTTAGTAAGGTTGCAGGCATGTTTTTTACGGTCGCAACCGAGCGTGACACGAGTTGGGTTGGGATTATACAAAACCAAAAATGAACATGCAGATTTGGTTCTAGACTTATTTGATCGGCAAAGTATCTGCTGTGTAATCAACACTTGATATTTAACAGCTTTGACTTTGGTGCGGGCACCGGGACTTGAACCCGGACAGCACTAAGGCCGAGGGATTTTAAGTCCCTTGCGTCTACCGATTCCGCCATGCCCGCGACTATTTCTACTGGCTAAACGAGCCAGCGCTTACAATCAACCCGCTTGCTTCACCTTTTCATATCCTGATAGCGCCGCCTCACGGGCTTTTTTATGATCAACGATTGGTTTGGGATAGGTTTCACCCAGGATAATACCAGCTTTTGCTAGTTCCTCGTCGCTTGCTTCAAACGGTGTATGAACTAGCGCATTTGGCAGTTTTGCAAGTTCCGGACACCATTTGCGTACATATTCACCGTTGGGATCGAATTTTGGTCCCTGACTGATTGGACTGAAAATCCGGAAATAGGGTGCAGCGTCCGCGCCGCTACCGGTAACCCACTGCCAACTTGCAGTATTGTTCGCCATATCCGCATCCAGAAGGGTATCCCAAAACCACGCTTCCCCTTCCAGCCAATGAATTCTTAAATGCTTTACCAGGAAACTGGCAACAAGCATTCGAACCCGGTTGTGCATGAAACCGGTGTGCCATAATTCGCGCAGGCCTGCATCCACCATCGGATAGCCGGTCTTTCCATTTTTCCAGGCCTTCAGGTCGTCTTCGCTCTGGCGCCAAGGAAATACATCGAATGCAGGTTTCCAGTTTTTTTCAGTAATCGTTGGAAAATGATACATCAGGTGAATAGCAAAATCCCGCCAGGCGATTTCTGATTTGAACTTTTGAATGTCTTTTGCCAGCGCCGGGTTCTGATCGGCTATGAATTGAGCCTTTGCAAACAGCTGGCGCGGGGATATTTCACCATAATGAATATGCGGAGACAGTCTGGATACATTTGGCAAGTCTGGTCGATTGCGTAATTCGCCGTAACCTTTGATACCATCCTCAAAAAAGCTATCCACGCGATGCATGGCTCCGTTTTCGCCTGGTTGCCACAGCTTTTTCCAATCACGCGCCCAGTCCGGGTTTTCAGGGTGCAGGGCCAAATCCTCTAAGGCGTCGCTCAGCTCTTTTACAGGTGCGATATTAAAGTTTGATGCGGGCAGGGGTGCTGGTATGCCTTTGGCCTGCATAGCTCTCCAGAAGGGAGAATAAACCTTGTACGCAGAACCGGAATTGTTCTGGATCTGCCAGGGTTCATAAATGACACTTCCATGGAAACTTTTGACCGTGAGCCCAACGCCCTGGAGTGCTGTTTTAATCTTCTTGTCGCGTTTAATTGTGTAAGGTTCGTAACTGCGGTTCCAGTAAACTGCATCAGCACCCGATTGGGCGGCAAGGCTTTGTAAAATCATTTCCGGATCGCCTTTTTTTAACACCAAGCCTCCCAGGCTTTCAGAAAGCTTGATAAGGCTTTCGTGCAGCCACCATTTCGATGCGCCGCCGAGTGGACGATCGTTTACGTCCAGTATGAATACCGGCAGTATTTCGCCATTTCGGGCAGCTTCAACAAGGGCAGGATTATCCGCTAGGCGTAAATCCTGGCGGAACCATACAATAGAGACCATCTCGGCACTTTCAACAGATTAAATGCTCTAATCTTGATATGGATAGTTGAACGGAAAAGTCACCCGTGCCGGAATTATAAATTCAGCATGCAAGCAAATGCAGCCTGTATTTATCTTGAAGTCTGGGTCTCGGCCCTAAGCAACTTTTGCATCTTCAGATCGCGAAGAAGCTAAATCTTGCTGATCAGGTATGCTCTCATTGAAGTTGTTATCGTGATGAAAACCTTCGACATATTGTAATGCCAAATCAGCAGGCAGTGCCTTAGAGAAGAAATATCCCTGGACGTAGTCAACTGGATATTGATCGCGCAGCAGAATGAATTGATTTTCGTTTTCAATTCCCTCTACAACTACTTTCAGTTCAAGGGCACGCCCCAGTGCAGTAATGCCCTTCAATAGAGTTCTCGAGCGTGCACTGTTTTCCAAATCATCGACGAATGCTTTGTCAATTTTTAGCTTATCGAGCGGCAATTTATGAAGGTAGCTCAAGCTTGAGTAACCTGTGCCAAAGTCATCCAATGATATCCGAACACCCATTTCACTGATTTCCTCGAGCACCCGAATGGCGTGAACCATGTCGTTCAAAACTGCAGTTTCAGTGATTTCTATTTCCAGACGATTAGGCTCAAGACCAGTTACATCCAGTGCGTGCCTTACAGCCTCTGTAATGGAGCCTACCTGAAACTGGACCGCAGAAACATTGACCGCAACGCTTGTTCCAGCAGGCCAATCCATGCATCGCCGGCATGCTTCGTATAGGGTCCATTCACCGATCTCGCGGATTAATCCCAATTCTTCGGCAAGAGGGATAAACAGGGCAGGGGATACCTGCACGGCATCGCTTCTGTTCCATCGGGTCAAGGCCTCAAATACCTGTGGTCTTCCGTCTTCCATCGAGATGATTGGTTGGAAATGAAGCTCCAGGCTCTGATTTTTGACCGCAAGGGTAAGTTCTTCTTCGAGTTCGATTTTCTCAGTCAGAGAATTTTCCAACTCAGGAGAAAACAAGTGAACAAGGTTTTTGCCGGCATTTTTTGCCTCATATAAAGCAAGGTCAGACAGTTTTAACAGTCGTTCCATTGACATGCCGTGGTCAGGGCATAGGGCAATGCCCATACTGGCGCCGTAGCGAAGCATCTGATTGTTGTATTCAAGCGGCTGAGTAATTTCTTTCAAAATGCGTTGACCCAGAACCTCAAAGGGCTCGTCGCAATCCTCTTCATTCATGAATAGGACATATTCATCCCCGCCGTACCGGCCAATTGCTGCGGTTTTAGGCAGCATATTTGTAAGTCTTTCACCAACGGTTGAAAGAATGTAGTCGCCTGCCTCGTGACCCAACATGTCGTTTACGCGTTTGAAGTCATCAAGATCGAAGAAGAACATCGCACCTTTTTGTCCACGACCCATTGTGTCGAGAATTTCTTCTGCGCGTTGGATAAAATAGGCCCGGTTACACAAACCGGTCAGGTCGTCGAAACGCGCCAACTGATTGATACGTTCTTGGTAAGTAATCCGCTGACTGACATCTTCCAGAACCAGAACACAGCCGCCAGTGTCACGTAATTTGATAGATAATTCAACGTGTTGACGATCAGAAATCTGGAATATTTTCCCCTGGCTTCTATGTTGCAAACGCCGGGTCAATGCGCGTTCCAATATGCGTACGCGGTTAATCGGCAATTTTTTCATTTCGATTGCGCGCACGATATCGCTGAGTTTTCTGGAATAGCAATCAACTTCTTTTGGAATGGCCAGGATGTGGCGCGCCGTTGCATTGAGAACGCGAAGTCGCATATCTTCATCGAACATCATCAGACCGTGAGACATACTTTCCAGTGCTTCGTTAAGCTGGATGCCGAATTCTTCCTTTTCCTGCGACTGCTTCAACACGTTGTCGAAAAGGTTCCGAAGGCGTTGTGAAATATCTCGAATACTAAAGAAGAGCGGCAGCAGGAAGCCACAAAGGATCATTGATCTAAAATCGCCGTAATTCAGTACGCCCAGGATTAATGGAATACCGATTGCGACGATCTGGATTGTTAGGGAGCGGTCATTCGCAAAATTTCGGCAAATTAGGTTGAGCAGGTTGCCCATTGTCGTTGCGACACAAAGCAAATGCAGGAATGTATCGTCTGAAAGCGCAAAACAACAGAAGCTCCAAATCCCGATCGCCAACATAAAAGCCGTTGAAAGCACAGCATAATGTCTACTCCAAGTTTCGAAGTCCGAAGAATTTCCTTCCATTAGCGCCTTATGGCTGCGGATGTTCCGCACATCTGCAACCATAATCACGATCATAGCAATCGTAATGCCGATGAATACTAAATTCTCGGTTAGAAAGTATGTTATTAATGACGCAATTATGGCGCTAATTTTGCCGTAGAAGAACGCTACATGATCTTCATAGTGGGCAAGTTGCTGCTCCTGATCCACCCTGCACCTTTAGATTATTTTCCCTGTCCGCAATAGTCCGTTAAACTACTTCGTCCAATTATTAGTATGAATTGATTGCTATAGAGTTACCAAGAGTTCGAAATTTTGGTAAAACTCTGAAACCTTGTGCAGATTGATATCTGCTATTCCTGGATTTTTGAAACCAATCCGCCGGGGTGGCGTTCCAGCGTTCCAGCTAACGACATTTCCAGCAAAGTTAATTGTACTTTGCTGATCGAGAGGTCGGTAAAACGGACAATATCATCTATGGAAACCGGAGAGGGTCCAAGGCTGGCAATAATTTCACTTCTGTCTTGGGTTTCCAGACCCTGTGTGTTTTCACGCGGCCCATCTTCGAAGTACAGTTCTTCTTGTTCGGAAATCTGATTGTCTAAATTACTATTGCTGGCAATTGATGTGGTGGCCTCAATTACATCCTCTGCATTGGTGACCAGGGTTGCCCCATCCCGGATTAGTTTGTTTGTACCTTCATTTCGGGGATCCAGTGGTGATCCTGGAACGGCGAGTACATTTCTGCCTGCTTCATTTGCCAGTCTGGCTGTTATCAATGTGCCAGATCTGCGAGCCGCCTCAACGACAACTAATGCGGTAGATAGGCCTGCTATTATCCGATTGCGCCTGGGAAAATCCTTTGATCTTGGCTTCCATCTCAGTGGCATTTCAGAAATCAATGGATTCCCTGTTTTTACCATTTCTTCCGCAAGTGATTGATTTTCTTCAGGAAAGATATATTCAACACCGCCTGCGAATACGGCTGCTGTACCTGTTAGTAGTGAAGCTTTATGGGCTACTGAATCTATACCCCGGGCAAAGCCTGATACAATCGTGAATCCGTTCCGGCCAAGCTCGGCTGCAAGGTCATGGGCTATCTTTTTTCCAGATACCGATGCATTTCTCGATCCAACAATGCCTATTGTGGGTTGTTGCAAAACTTCCGGATTGCCTTTGAGACAAATGAGCGGAGGAGCAGACTCAAGATTGCGAAGGTTGCATGGATAGTCCCGTTCACCATACCCAATATATCGTGCGCCAACGCGTTCAGAGATTTCTAACTCCGCAACAGCTTCTTTCTCGCTGCAAATACGAATTTTGGCAGCTTTGCCCCCTCTTTTTGCCAGTTCCGGAATAGCATCAAGTGCAGCCGCTGCAGTACCAAAATGACTGATCAAGTCCCTAAAAATGGCAGGGCCAACATTTTGACTGCGAATTAATCTCAGCCAATTAATGCGTTGCTGCTGAGAGAGTTGGTAATATGACTTTGTGCGATTTTCTTTGAAGGGCAATAACACATAATTCCATGAGCAAGGTATATTTTCCTAGTTAATAGCGGAATTTGTTTCACTTGCCAATTTTTGTTTCTTGGCCTCTCAGCAGTCGGGTGATGTTTTCGCGGTGTCTGATCCAAAGAATGATCGTGAGTACAATGAATAGCTCAGCTAATTGGACATGGCCAAGCAGGAATAGAAATACCGGTATCAAAAGGCTTGCGACCAATGCAGCCAATGATGAATAGCGGAAGATTGCCGCCACTGTAAGCCACGTAGCGGCGAACATTAGCAAGAACTGCCAGGAAAAGCCCAGCAGAATTCCAATATATGTTGCAACGCCTTTACCGCCCTTGAACTTGAGCCAAATAGGGAAGCAATGGCCGATAAACGCGCCCAGACCTGCTATGACTGCGGTGTCTGGACCATACAGACCAGCAAGTAAAACCGCGACTGTGCCCTTTAACAAATCGCCAAGCAAAGTCGCTGCTGCTAATTTCTTGTTTCCGGTTCTAAGCACATTGGTTGCGCCGATATTACCGGAGCCAATTTTTCGAACGTCCCCAAGTCCGGAAAATCGTGTCAGGATAAGACCGAAAGGAATTGAGCCCAACAGATATCCTACAAAAAAGGCTGCAATGTAAAATGGCGCGGCATTTGCCCAACTAATTGGATCTGGCATCGGTAATACCTCTAGGTTTCATATGCATAGACACATTCACCATTGACGAAGGTTTGCAATACGCGGCCACTGAATTTTTCCTTTTCATAAGGCGTATTCTTGGATTTTGATACAATATCACTTTCCCTGACAATCCATGGATCATCTAGGTCTGTAATAATTAGATCTGCCGCCTTGCCGACGGCTAAGCTGCCGCCGTCCAGACCAAAAATACGGGCGGGCCTGGTTGATAGTGCATCTATCAATCTAGCAAGCGGCACTTCTTCGTTGTGATACAGGCGCATGGCAGCAGCGAACAGGGTTTCCATACCAATGGCACCGTCAGCGGCCTCCGAAAACGGATGGCGTTTTTCATCAACATCCTGGGGGTCATGACTTGAGACAATTATATCAATCGTACCGTCTGCCAAAGCTGAAATCATTGCATTTCGATCTGTTTCATTGCGCAATGGCGGTTGCAGGCGCAGAAAAGTCCGATATCTGCCGATATCATTTTCATTCAACGTAAGATGATTGATGGATACCGCACAGGTAATATTGGGGTTGGCTTCTTTGTAAGGCGCGATTGCCTCGGCAGAATCCGATGTCGAGATATTAGCTGCGTGGTAATTTCCACCGGTAAGTGCTGCAAGGCGTAAATCTCTTTCAAGCATAATTATCTCGGCTTCTCGCGGGATCCCCGGTAATCCCATATGAGAGGCGATAAGTCCTTCATTCATAACACCATTTTCTGAAAGATATGGGTCAAACGTCTCTGTGGAGACCACAAGACCAAAGTCTTTTGCATAGGTTAATGCGCGCCGCAGAACGAGGCTGCTTTGGATCGATCGTTTGCCTTCAGTCAGCAAGATTGCTCCGGCCTCCTGGAGTAGACCGAACTCAGTCAATTCGGTGCCCTCAAACCCGCGTGTGATGGACGCTGAGGGATAAACACGCGCAATTGCATCATCGCGCGCGGCTCTTCTCACAAAATCAACCAAAGCAACATCATCGATGACAGGATCGGTTTCCGGCATCATAATAAACCCGGTAATACCGCCCTTTACTGCTGCCTTGCTTGCTGACGCTATGGTTTCGCGGTGTTCACCACCTGGTTCTCCAACGAATACCCGGGCATCGATTAAGCCCGGGAATACATGTTTGCCGTTGCAATTGATCGTCGATGCATCGTCCGGCTTTTCACTGATGTTTCCGATAGCGCCAATTTTGCCATCAGCAATAAGGATGTCGCATTTTGCATCCAGGTTTTGTGAAGGATCAACGACGTGACCGCCGCGAAGGATTATTGGTCGATTATTCATAATTACCCCGCGTCTCAAGCAGAGTTTCTATAACCGCCATTCGAACAGCTACGCCCATTTCAACCTGGGTTTCAATAACACTTTGCGGGCCGTCGGCAACTTCCGAGGCAATTTCTACACCACGGTTCATCGGCCCAGGATGCATCACCAGTGCCTCCGGGTTTGCATGGCGAAGCTTTGCAGCATCAAGACCGAAGTAACGAAAATATTCCCTGACCGATGGCACGAGCGCGCCAGACATGCGTTCGCGCTGTAACCGCAACATCATGACGATGTCAGCATCTTTAAGGCCGTTTTCCATGTTGTGGAAGACAGCAACGCCCAATTCCTCAATACGTGCAGGAAGTAGGGTAGAGGGACCGATTACGCGCACTTCTGCGCCAAGTGCGTTCAGTAATATGATGTTGGACCGTGCCACCCGGCTATGCAGAACGTCACCGCAGATTGCTACTACCAAACCGGCAATCGTTCCCTTGTTTCTCTGAATTGTAAGCGCATCGAGCAGCGCCTGTGTCGGATGTTCATGAGCGCCATCGCCGGCATTGATCACCGAGCAGCCTACCTTGTTGGCGAGTAATTCCACGGCTCCGGCTGATTGGTGGCGCACGACCAGCAGATCAGGCTGCATTGCGTTAAGCGTCATTGCAGTGTCGATTAGCGTTTCGCCTTTTTTCACTGAAGATGAGCCAACCGACATGTTCATGACATCAGCGCCTAGGCGTTTTCCAGCCAATTCAAAGGAAGATTGCGTCCGTGTGGAGGCTTCAAAGAAAAGATTTATCTGAGTGCGACCGCGCAGGACATTTTTTTTCTTCTCCAACTGTCTCGAAACAGAAACGGCATCATCGGCTCTATCAAGAAGATATTGGATTTCCAAAGGGGACAATTCTGCGATGCCAAGCAGGTGTTTTTGATTAAACGCTTTGGGGAAATTCTTACTGTCCATTAAATGCAAATCTATAGGCATGCGTGATAGATTGTGCAAGCGTGTACATGGTCGATTGCAATTCCTTTTTGTGGATTGCATAACAAATCCTATGGATAATCATTCCCTGATACAAAATTTACGCACGATCCTGGGTGACGCCGATGTTTTATCGATGACAAACGCACCAGTCGCTATCGGCGAGGATTTCGGTCGGGCGAGGGTGAAGCGTTTGCCGTATTAAGACCCCGAACGTTGACGCAGCTTTGGCAAGTTTTGAAACTCTGCGTTGAGGCGGACATGATTATTATCATGCAGGCTGCAAACACGGGTCTGACAGAAGGATCCACGCCAAAAGGTGTGTATGATCGGCAATGCGTAATCATCAGCACCCTTGCCCTTGATGCGATTGTACCTGTTCGTAATGGAGAACAAATAATAGCCCAGGCTGGGGCTACTTTGTATCGGCTTGAAGAATTACTTACGCCTATGAACCGCCAACCCCATTCTGTTATCGGTTCTTCCTGTATTGGAGCATCTATTGTCGGCGGCGTTTGCAACAATTCCGGCGGTGCGCTGGTAGAGCGAGGACCTTCATATACAGAGCTGTCGCTGTATGCTCAAATCGATAAGAACGGCGAACTACAACTGGTTAATCATCTTGGAGTTGAACTGGGCAATACACCGGATGAGATATTGGGTAGACTGGATCGGGGCGAATATTCTCAACGTGATGTCGAGCAAACCAATCTTAAAGCATCGGATACGGAATACAGCACACGTATTCGCCAGGTGGATGAAGCCACGCCAGCACGGTTCAATGCAGATAAAAGACGCTTGTATGAGGCAAGTGGTTGCGCAGGAAAACTGGCAGTATTTGCGGTCCGTCTTGATACCTATCCGATCAATACCAAAGAAAAAGTCTTTTACATTGGAACAAATGATCCTGATGTCTTGACCGGGTTGCGCCGTCACATGCTTTCCAAATTTGAAAACCTTCCGGTTTATGCCGAATATATGCATAAGGATATTTTTGATATCGCGCACCGCTATGGCAAGGACACATTGCTGGCAATTCACCATATGGGGACGAAGTTCTTGCCTACGATGTTTGCATGGAAGGGCTATGTCGATGCATGGACCCAGAGACTCCCATTCTTGTCCGGCATTCTTAGTGATCAATTACTTCAGTTTGCATGTAAAATCTGGCCGGAAGTTTTACCTGAGAAAATGTTGGCTTTCCGAAAAAGTTATGAGCATCATCTGATTTTGAAAATGTCAGACGATGGAATTGACGAAGCCAAAGTCTTTTTAGGCAATTACTTTTCGGCGCAAGAAGGGGATTACTTCGAATGCAATGAAAGAGAAGCGAAGTTTGCCATGTTGCATCGTTTTGCCGCCGCTGGTGCCGCAGTGCGCTATCAGGCTATTAATCACAAGCAAGTTGAGGATATCCTGGCGCTTGATATTGCGTTACGGCGGAATGATGACGACTGGTTTGAAAAACTTCCCAAAGAACTGGAAAGTCAGATCGTCCATAAATTATACTACGGACACTTTATGTGCCATGTGCTTCATCAGGATTATATCGTTAAAAAGGGATGCGATGTGGGGGCATTGAAAACCGCTATGCTTAAGATACTTAATGAGCGAGGGGCCGAATATCCGGCGGAACATAATGTCGGGCATTTGTATGCGGCAAAATCTGATTTGGCTGAATTCTATCAGATGCTTGACCCAACCAACTCGATGAACCCCGGCATAGGCAAGCTTTCAAAGGTCAAGAATCATGCCTGAAATGAACCAATCACCAGATTTCTCAGGCTTTAACGCTTATTCAGACGATCCGTTTTTAAAACTGGTTACCTTTACACTCAATTCCGGGGTCAAAGAATCGCTTGGAAAAATCGGAAATTGGGCAGGCCGCGCAGAGACGTTAAAACTTGGCAAGTTAGCAAACGAGTTTGAACCCCAGCTACTCGAACAGGACGCTAAAGGAAACCGGCTCGATCAGGTTGAGTTTCATCCCGCATGGCATGCGCTTATGCGCAAAGGTGTTGAGCATGGCTTGCATAATTCAATCTGGCAGGAAGAAACCAGTGAAAGGGGTGTCAAAAACCTTGCCCGCGCTGCGCGGGTTTACATCACGTCGGGTGTGGAAATGGGCCATCTTTGCCCGCTGATTATGACCAATGCCAGCGTTGCGGTATTGAAGCATAATGCCAAGTTGTATGACGCCTGGTTGCCCAAAATTCTAACGAATAAATATGATCCTTCGCAGCGAGCTTTTTCCAGAAAAGCTGGTGTTAGTCTCGGCATGGGTATGACGGAGCGACAGGGCGGCTCTGATGTACGCACGAATGAGACAGTTGCTGTGAGTATGGATGACGGTCAGTGGCGGATTAATGGGCAAAAATGGTTTATGTCCGCGCCGATGTGCGATGGATTTGTGGTTCTTGCCCAAACTGTGGAGGGCATTGGAGCTTTTTTGATTCCGCGGCTCCAGGAAGACGGAAGTGCCAACGGGTTGGAGTTTCAACGCCTGAAAGACAAGCTTGGTAATCGCTCCAATGCTTCTAGCGAAGTGGAATTCAAAGACTGTATGGGGCAGATGATCGGCAAGCCAGGGCAAGGCATTCGTACGATGATGGATATGGTTAGCTTAACGCGGCTTGACTGTGCGGTTTCTTCTGCGGGGTTGATGCGAACCTGTCTTGCGGAGGCTGTTGATCATTGCCGATACCGCAAAGTGTTTGGAGAATATTTAATTGATCAACCGGTCATGCAGCGTGTTCTTTCCGATATGGCAATTGATGTGGCTGCTGCAACTGCCTTGTGCTTCCGACTGGCTAAGGCATTTGACCGGGCACCAGCCAATCCAACGGAAGCAGCCTATGTTCGGCTTATGACATCGGTCATAAAATACTGGGTCTGCAAAATGGCGCCCATGTTGGTATATGAAACAATGGAATGCCTTGGCGGTAATGGGTATGTGGAGACGGGAAACCTGGCGCGCCATTATCGTGAGGCTCCGCTTAATGCAATTTGGGAGGGATCGGGCAATGTTATGTGCCTTGATCTTCTTCGGATTTTAAAAACCCAGCCTGAAACCCTTGGACTGGTCTTGGAAAGTCTGAAACGTGACATGAACGAGGACCATGCCTCAAAACTGATTGAGGTTATTCATTCTGCAAGTGGAATGGTGGAGGATGATCCGGGTTCGGCACGCATCTTAATTGAGCAAATTGCCTATACCGCAGCAGCGGCAGAACTCCAGCGCCTTGGGGCAGGGGAAGTTGCCGGCGCATTTCTGGAAACACGTCTCGGTGGCTTGTGGCGAAACACATATGGCATGCTTGATAATCGGCATGATTGTAATGCGATCCTGCACTCAAGTTTCCCCGACTTCAGAAGCGCCTGAGCACCAGTTCTGGCCTATTGATCACGAAAATTAACCTTAACAAATGGTTTACGTTGCTGTGGAGCATGCTTTGATGCATGTTTTAAAAAAAGTAATCGGTGATGTAAATGCGTGTAGTTTTGGCACTTTGGGGAGCCCCGCTTGTTCTGTTTTGGGGGTGGTACGGCCTAAGTGCATACAATATCAATTTTGGTTTGTTTTTTCTTGAGCGCCGGTTTCACGATGCTGTATTCGGTATCTACAGCAACATTCTAGGTATTCCGGCAGAAGAAATCCCATTATTAGTAGCCAAGTTACTGGTTATTGATACGCTTATAATTTTAGCAGTGGCGGCATTGCGTTGGTATAAAAAATGGCTGCCTCAGTCGATTGCGTGGATCAAATCTCAGTTTTCAGAACAAGAAAAAGTGGGAAAGCTGGAACTGAATGATCGGGTGCAAAAACTTGCCCGAATTAATCGATCTATCGGCTCTGATCATTTAATCGGTCCAGTGCAGCCTGCAGAATAATTGCTGCTGCAACCGCATCTATTTTCTCCGCCCGTTTTTTCCGTGACATGTCTGCTTCAATCATGGCTTCTTGTGCTGCATGTGTTGAAAGTCTTTCGTCCTGAAAGAAGATCGGTAAATCGGTAAGCTTCTTCAGATTACTTGCAAAGGCGCGTGTAGACTGCGCGCGTTGACCTTCGCTGCCATCCATGTTGAACGGTAATCCAAGAACTATAGCAAATACGTTTTCCGTCTCCGCCAACCGCAGAAGCGTGTTTGCATCTGTTGTGAATTTCGTCCGCTTGAGTGTGTTTCGGGCAGTTGCAATCTGTAATCGCGTATCAGAAAATGCAATCCCGATGGTTTTCGTACCAAGATCAAGCCCGATCAGTTTGGAATTATTCGGGCGATTTGAGATAACTTTATCGAGGGTCAACTTGGAAGAATTCACTATTTGCTGATGGTCGAATTTTGGTTTTATAAAATCAGGGTTTTGAAACCGCACTTAACAGAATTTCCGATGGGATTGGAAACTAAATTTGAGTTGTCAAATTGGATCTGAAACGGACGTGAAACTGAAGTGCGGGAGAGGCTAGCTCGGTTCCTTGAATTCAGCTAGGTTATGCTAAAGAGCCTTAAGCTCAGAACCTATTAATTTGCTTTACGGTTGAATGTCTGAGCAAGGGCGTTTATACGCAGGAAAATCATTTGAATTTAGGACGATACAATGTCGGTTGATGTTGAAACAGTAAAGCGTGTTGCCAAACTTGCACGCATTGCCGTAGACGATGAAAAAGCACAAAGAATGCAAGGCGAACTCAATACAATTCTGGGCTTTGTTGAGCAATTAAACGAAGTTGACGTAGAAGGCGTTGAGCCGATGACTTCTGTGGTTGAGACCACAATGAAGAAACGGGTCGATGCAGTAACCGATGGCAATATTGTTGATGCGGTGACTTACAATGCTCCGGCTACAGAAGACGGGTTTTTCATGGTGCCAAAGGTTATTGAGTAGTCGTTGAATTACGGCAATACAGAAAATCAAACCGATTCCAGAACGCTTTAACTCTTTGAAAAAGAAAATAAATGTCTGAAATATTATCCCTGACCATCGCACAAGCCCTTGAAAAAATGAAAGCTGGCGATTTATCTTCTGTTGAACTGACAGAGGCTTATCTTTCGGCGATTGAAGCGGCTAATGAAACGTTCAATGCATATATAACCGTGACAGCCGACAAGGCGCGCGACATGGCGAAAGCCTCAGATGCTCGTCGTGCTTCTGGTAGCGTTGGTGCGCTTGAAGGTGTTCCGCTTGGAATAAAGGACCTGTTCGGCACCAAGGGGGTTCACACACAAGCCTGTTCGCATATTCTGGATGCGTTCAAACCTCAATATGAATCGACCGTTACACAAAACCTATGGAATGATGGCGCTGTAATGCTTGGCAAACTCAACATGGATGAGTTTGCGATGGGATCCTCCAACGAAACATCGTATTACGGACCGGTAAAAAATCCGTGGCGTGAGGTGGGTTCCAACACGGCACTGGTGCCCGGCGGTTCTTCAGGCGGATCTGCTTCAGCAGTTGCTGCAATGTTATGTGCTGGTGCAACCGCAACGGATACCGGTGGTTCAATCCGGCAACCCGCAGCGTTCACTGGCACAGTAGGCATCAAACCGACTTACGGGCGTTGCTCGCGGTGGGGCATTGCCGCCTTTGCATCTTCGCTTGATCAGGCCGGTCCAATCGCGCGGGATGTGCGCGATGCGGCGATACTTCTCAAATCCATGGCAAGTATTGATGAAAAAGACACTACTTCGGTTGATAAGCCGGTGCCGGATTACGAAGCGGCTATCGGTAAATCGGTCAAGGGCATGAAAATAGGTGTTCCCAAGGAGTACCGTGTTGATGATATGCCCGATGAAATTGAAGCGCTTTGGCAGCAGGGCATCGAGTGGTATCGCGATGCAGGGGCGGAAATCGTTGATATTTCACTGCCTCATACGAAATATGCGCTTCCGGCCTATTATATTGTAGCCCCGGCGGAGGCGTCTTCCAATCTGGCGCGTTATGATGGGGTTCGATATGGATTGCGCAAAGCTGGTGACGATATTGTTGATATGTATGAAAAGACCCGCTCTGCTGGTTTTGGCGACGAGGTCCAGCGGCGCGTCCTGATCGGTACCTATGTGCTTTCATCAGGATATTATGACGCGTATTACCTGCGCGCACAAAAAATTCGCACCTTGATCAAACGGGACTTCGAAACCGTATTTGCACAGGGTATTGATGCGATTTTGACACCTGCTACGCCTTCTTCCGCTTTTGCGATAGGGGATGCAGAAATGGCCGCTGATCCAGTTAAAATGTATCTCAATGACATTTTTACGGTGACCGTTAACATGGCCGGACTACCTGGCATCGCAGTGCCCGCTGGCCTCGACAATAAGGGATTGCCGCTGGCTCTCCAGCTGATTGGCCGTCCGTTTGAAGAGGAAACCCTGTTTCAGGCAAGCCATGTTATCGAACAGGCTGCCGGTCGCTTTACCCCTGAAAAATGGTGGTAAATGCTGTTTTTGGTAAGTGTCTTTAATCAGTTTTTTGCCAGATTGATTGCTGTTTAAGCGCGATATAGCTTGATTTCATCTTTGAGACGATTACGTTCGCTCGTGCAAATTGGTGAGGATTTCCATGCGTTTCTTTAAATGGCTGTTTATTTTAATAGTTGCGGTAATTGTTGTTGCTGCCGGGCTTCTTGCGCTTAACTTTGACAAAGTGCAGCGCTTATTGGCGGTCAATTCGCTGTTCTCTGAAGAAAAGATTGTCGCGAATTTCTCTGGGATGAATACGCTGTTTTTCAACAAAGATATTCCGTCCTCTGGAGAGGTTACCGAATGGGAAGAAGCACTCAAACCATTGCCGGAGAGCTTTCAGTCTGGGGAATCAAACCAGAATGTAACGGATTGGTTGGCCGTTTCTAAAACAACTTCGCTATTGGTCATTCAGGATGGTAAGATTGCCTATGAAAATTACTATCTTGATACGAAGCCAGATGATCTTCGTGTTTCCTGGTCTGTTGCAAAATCGTTTCTCTCAGCAGCGTTTGGTGTAGCGGTTAGCGAGGGAAAGATTGATCTTGAAAAGCCGGTTGAAACCTATGTTGTTGAATTTGCGGGTTCTGCATATGAAGGTGTATCGGTGCGAAACGTACTCAACATGGCAAGTGGCGTAACTTTTGACGAAGATTATCTTGAATTCTGGTCAGACATTAACAAGATGGGACGTACTTTGGCCATTGGCGGGTCAATGGATCAATTCGCAATTGACTTAAAAGGCCGGGACCGCGAACCGGGCGTATCTAGGCAGTATGTCTCAATCGATACACACGTGCTGGCAATGGTGTTACGCGCTGCTACCGGTGAAACACTACCGGATTATCTAGCGGAAAAACTCATCACGCCGTTAGGGTTTTCAAAACAACCCTACTACCTCACAGACAGTGAAGGAAATGCGTTTGCACTTGGCGGGCTGAATATTACAACGCGTGATTATGCCCGCTTTGGTCAGATGTTTTTGGATTACGGTAAATGGCAAGGTGCTCAGGTTGTGCCATCAGGCTGGGTTTTGGAAAGTACAATAGCCTCTGCTCCGCCGGTTGCCGATAGCGAAAAGCAAAACGGAAATGACCAATATAACTACGGTTATCAATGGTGGGTTCCAGCAGATTCGACTTCTTTTGGTGGCGATTATCTGGCCAGAGGCATATACGGACAGTACATTTACATAAGTCCGAAAACAAAAACGGTGATTGTTAGGACCGCTGCAAATCGAAACTTTCGCGGCAAGGTTGAGGATGGCCGGTTCGTTAATCTGGTTAATCTCGACATGTTCCGCGCCGTTGCAGCCCATGTTTCGCAATAGGATAGAGCGGACACAATAGCGCCTTCAAAACAACGTTCGGTAAGGGCATCTCAGTCAGTTTTTCGTGCGACGAAAAGTTTTCCAGATGGCTGCGCCGATCATCACCCAAAATAATAGGCCTTTTGAGTGATCTGACAGGTTCTGATTGTTTGAAAATGTCATGAGCTGCAACAGTTCTTTCGGGCCTGGCGGGAATTGGATCACGCTTTGAACCGGCAAGTTATCAAACAGGAACCAATAGTAGGCGTAGTAGACTTGTGGGGACAGCCAGACGAAAAGCCAAAATAAAACAATCGCAATCCCTATCTTTACCGCGAGCGGAAATCTGCTAGAGATTTTCATGAAAATAAACAGTAACACGATACTCAGGCAAATCGACAGAATTGCAAGGCCAAAGCGCCCGGCAATTGTAAGATGAAAGAAAGTATCGCTATTATACATTTAGGGTCCTGACCCTTGATATGTTGCAGGAATTTCAGAGGCTGACAAGAAAAGTATGACCGAATTAGTTGATACACGTACACCTGATCCGAAACGTTTTATCCCTGGCGCGCAGGACGATTGGGAAATCATAATCGGGATGGAGGTCCACGCACAGGTTACTTCCAATTCCAAATTGTTTTCCGGTGCTTCGACGGAATATGGCGCAGAGCCGAATGCCAATGTGGCATTGGTAGATGCAGCAATGCCGGGCATGCTTCCGGTAATCAACGAGGAATGTGTGGCACAAGCTGTACGTACCGGGCTTGGTCTTAATGCGCAGATCAACAACCGCTCAGTGTTTGATCGTAAAAACTATTTCTACCCGGATTTGCCGCAAGGCTATCAGATTTCCCAGTTTAAGGATCCGATCGTTGGTGAAGGAACCGTAATTGTCTCAGTTGGACCTGATAAGAAGGGGAACTTTGAAGATATCGAAGTTGGTATTGAACGTCTGCATCTGGAACAGGATGCGGGTAAATCCATGCACGATCAGCACCCGACCATGAGTTTCGTTGATTTAAACCGCACCGGCGTTGCACTGATGGAGATTGTATCCAAACCGGATTTGCGTTCTTCGGATGAAGCAAAGGCCTATCTCACCAAACTGCGCACTATATTGCGCTACCTGGGCACTTGTGATGGCAATATGGATGAGGGCTCCATGCGGGCTGACGTGAACGTGTCAGTGCGCAAGCCCGGCGGGCCGTTTGGTACGAGATGCGAGATTAAAAACGTGAATTCTATACGTTTTGTCGGACAGTCAATCGAATATGAAGCACGCCGCCAAATCGCAGTATTGGAAGCCGGTGGTGAGATTGATCAGGAGACCCGTCTTTTTGACCCGGCTAAAGGGGAAACACGTTCAATGCGTTCAAAGGAAGACGCACATGATTATCGTTACTTCCCGGACCCCGATCTGTTGCCGCTTGAGTTTAGCCAAGAGTTTGTGGACGCGCTGAAATCTGATCTCCCGGAATTGCCCGATGCGAAAAAAGCACGTTTCGTTCAAGGCATGGGTTTATCGGCTTATGACGCTTCAATTCTGGTTTCTGAAAAGGCGACGGCTGATTTCTTTGAGCAGGTTGCAGAAAACCGTGACGGGAAACTTGCTGCTAACTGGGTAATCAACAATCTTCTCGGAAAGCTTAATGAAAGCAGCATTGCAGTGTCAGAAAGTCCGATCTCGCCAGATCAGATGGGCGCCATCCTTGATCTTATCAAGGAAGGAACAATCTCCGGACAGATTGCAAAAGACCTGTTTGAGATTATCTGGGAAGAGGGTGGTGACCCTGCAAAGGTAGTTGAAGAACGTGGCATGAAACAGGTCACTGATACCGGTGCGATTGAAGCCGCAGTGGATGAAGTGATTGCAGCAAACCCTGAACAAGTTGAAAAAGTGCGCGAAAAGCCAAAGCTTGCAGGCTGGTTCGTGGGGCAGGTTATGAAGGCTTCGGGCGGGAAGGCAAATCCACAGGCCGTTCAGGAATTGGTAAAGCAGAAACTTGGGATTGAAGAGTAAGCCGTAACTGTTATTCTGGATATGAAGTCGGAGGATGCGCAGGCAGTTAGCCTGTTTTTAGCGCAGTCTTGGCTTCAGACATACGAACCGCTCATTGGATCAGAAAAAAACTGAGACTGGTATCAATTCGCCTAATCTCGTATTCCCGGCGTATCGTTTGTGATTATGACACATATTAAGTCGTGCATAAATTGTGGATGCGTTACAGACGGTTTTCTTTGTTTATCCAGGCTTCTATTCGGTTAAAACCATCTGCTATCTGGTCATGATCGCCCGCAAATGAAAACCGCATCCATTTATGACCTTCAATAGTATCAAAATCTGCGCCAGGGGTAAGGGCGACATTGATTTCATCTAAAAGGCGTTTGGACAATTCCATTGAATTATCCGTCAGATGTGAGACATCTGCATAGGCATAAAACGCACCGTCTATCGGATGAACATTGGTAAAGCCTAAATCGCGGAGACGAGTGAGAACCAGATCGCGGTTTCTCGCGTATCCCTGTTTTACCAGCTCCAATTCATCCATTCCTTCTAAGGCAGCCAAGGCGGCAATCTGTGAAATCTCCGGTGCACAGATAAAGGCGTTTTGCTGTAAACGGCTGACAGTTTCGATAAGGTTTTCTGGGATGATCATCCATCCTATACGCCAACCGGTCATGCAAAAATACTTCGAGAATGAATTGATCACAATTGTGTCGTCACTCAGTTGAAGTGCACTTACTTCTGGATGGGTATAGCTTAGGCCATGATAAATCTCATCGGAGACAAATTGCATTTTGAGGTTCTGTGCTGTCTCAAACACCTCCTGAAACCGATCAGGCGGCATCATGGTGCCGTTTGGGTTGTTCGGATTTGCAATCAAGACACCGGCAAGCGGTGATTGATTATGGGCATTTTCCAGCGTTTCTGCGGATAAAACCCATTTGTCGCGAGCCGTGGTCCGCAATTCAACCGGTTCCAATGATAGAGAACGCAGAATATTACGATAGGCCGGATACCCCGGTGCCGGAATGGCTATGCGATCACCTGGGTCAAACAATGCAAGAAAAGAGAGTATAAAACCAGCTGAAGACCCGGTTGTAATGATAATGCGTTCCGGGCTTATGTTGACGGCATATTTATCCTGATAATATTGCGATAGGCGCTTTCGCAATGGTGCGATACCCGTCGCATTCGTGTATCCAATTTTGCCGACTTCCAATGCTTTGCGCGCCGCCTCCAAAGCAGGAGCCGGGGCAGGGGATGCGGGCTGACCGACGCACATCATGATGACATCATTACCTGCAGAAATTGCAGTCTGTGCTTTTGCCACCACTTCCATTGCCCGGAAGGGCTCAACCTGACTACGCAAAGAAGTTTTCATTATTATGTTTTCCAAATCACTCATGAGTTTCAAGCTTGGATTGTAGTTGGCAGGGTTGCGATGACATAAGCTTGATTGCAAGCCCTAAAATGAACACTTTCAAGACGGACAGGATTGACTTACAATTTTGGAAAATTCGTTTTGGTTGTTTTGTCGCGATGAAATTGTTCATTTTCAATAGATTGTCCCTTGTGCTCTTTGCCACAATGGCGCTGGTGATAATGCCTCTTATACAGGCAGCGAATGCCCAGCGTAGTAGATTGCCGTTAGTTCGGGATGCAGAAATTGAGGCGCTTATTCGGGATTATACAAGTCCAATATTCAAAGCGGCCGGATTTCGCAGGAACTCCGTTGATGTATTTTTGCTCAATAAAAATGATTTCAATGCTTTTGTAACCGGAACTCGTATGTTCATTAACACCGGTGCGATCATGCAAGCTGAAACACCAAATGAAGTAATTGGGGTGTTTGCACATGAGACAGGTCATATTGTTGGCGGGCATCTGACACGGCTCAGAGACCGGATGGAGCGTGCACAAATTTTATCTGTACTGGGTTTGCTTGCAGGAGCAGGTGCTGCTGCAGCAGGTAATGCGCAAGCTGGTGCTGCGGTTGCTTTGGGCAGCCAAAGTGCGGTGCAGCGCAATTTTCTTTCCTATCAACGGGGAGAAGAAATGTCTGCTGACCGTGAGGGAGTTACTATTTTAAACAAGACCGGCCAATCCGGGCTGGGGATGTTGAAGACTTTCAAACGGCTGGGCCAGAATCCCTTATTCAGTAGCGGCGGTTTGGACCCATACGCACTTAGCCATCCGTTGCCACGCGAACGAATTGGGCTATTGAAAGCGGTTGTGGAAGAAAGCCCGTTTTACAATCGAAAAGATCCGCCTGCATTGCAACTACGCCATGATTTAGCCCGTGCGAAAATCGCTGCTTATAGTGGTGGCGCCCGGTTAGTTAGAAATATTTTTGGTAAGAGATTAAACGGTACTGCTGGCACTTATGGAATAGCGATTTCTCATTTTCTTGGAGGCACGCCGGCAAGTGGCCTTAAGTTGATGAACCGTCTGCTCGCCAAATCGCCCAACAATATCTATTTTCATGAAATGAAGGGTGAGATGTTACTCAGAGCGGGCAGAGCTTCTGAGGCAGCAAAATCTTTCCAAAAAGCTGTATCTCTGGATAACCGGCAAAACGGGTTGTTACGGATTCAATTGGGTCATGCTCTTTTGGAAACTAACAATAGTGCAAACCTTTCTGCATCTATAAAAGCGCTGAAAGAGGGAATGGCCAGGGACCGCTATTCCTCCAATGGTTATGGGTATCTGGCGCGTGCCTATGCAAAACAAGGGAAACCGGTTTTGGCAATGGCGGCAACGGCAGAGCAGAAATTTCTGCAAGGGCGGGTAAAGGAAGCAAAGCAATTTGCTGCCCGTTCTCAACCGAAAATTAAAAAAGGTTCGCCACAATGGCTAAGGCTGCAAGATATCATGCAGTACAAGCCTGGTGCCTAACTGATCGGAAAAATTATGGCTCTGCCTACTCATTTCTTAAAAACCCTGCGTCCTTTTATTCTTTTCACCATTTGTTTTCTTGCGCCGCTTCAGGTGATGGCAGAAGAACAATTGACGAAAGAACAGCTCAATAGTGCGATTAGGGAATATTTGCTTAACAACCCTGAAATTATTGTAGAGATGCAGCAGGTGCTGGAAACAAAACGTCAGCAAGAATTAGAAGAACAACAAAAACAGGTGTTGGCAGAAAAATCGGGCGCGCTTTACGCTGCACCGTTACAGATTGAATTTGGCAATCCAGATGCAAAACATACAATCGTTGAGTTTTTTGATTACAATTGCGGGTTTTGTCAGCGTGCGCTCGACGATATGAACCAGTTGTTGGAAAGCCGGGATGATGTACGTTTCGTTCTTAAGGAATATCCGGTATTGGGGGAAGGCTCTTTTGATGCAAGCCGCATCAGTCTTGCTGTAACACGAATTGCACCGGATAAATCACAAGCATTCCATAAGGCTTTATTGCGGTATCCAGGCACTAAAGACCGCCAGACCGGGTTATCTATTGCTGAGGACTTGGGAATTGAGCGTGATGAAGTTTTGACGGAGATGGAAAAGCCAGACTTGGTGGATGCCATCCGGCAAGTTTATGAATTGGCAGATCAATTAGGGATCACAGGAACGCCTTCTTATGTGGTTGGTGACCAAGTAATTTTTGGTGCCGTCGGATATGAGCAATTGCTAGCTGCAGTTGGGGAGTAATTCTCATAATTTGTCCAGAATCTTACCGTCTGGGTCATTTGCATGGGCATGCAGTCCGTGTATAACCGCTTTTAAAATTGCATTTAAATTACTAAGAATTCTACCGCTGCTTAAGCGGATTAAATGACAGCGTTAACAGGGTATTTTACGCTATGGCATCAAAAAAGAATACAATAGATCAAGAACTAATCCGCAGTCTTGCGGAGTTGTTAACGGATACTGGCCTGTCCGAAATTGAGGTTGAGCAAGACGATCTTCGGATTCGGTTGACCCGCACTTCACCGGCACAAAGTGTGCAGGTGCAGGCCCCGGTATTGGCGCCAGCACCGGTGGCATCAGCACCTTCTCCTGTTTCTGGAGAAGCATCGAGCGAGCCACAAGCAAAGCTTGCTGGTAACGTGCCGTCACCGATGGTGGGAACCGCCTATCTTTCACCGGCGCCAGGCGCTGACGCTTACGTACAAGTAGGCGATAAGGTCAAAGAGGGTGATACGGTGATTATTGTTGAGGCAATGAAGACCATGAACCAGATACCGGCAACCAAATCAGGAACGGTGAAGGCAATTTTGGTAGAAGACGGTCAGCCAGTCGAATTTGGCGAACAATTGCTGTTAATCGAGTAGGGCCTTTATGTTCAACAAGGTATTAATTGCTAATCGCGGTGAGATTGCTCTGCGGATTTTGAGAGCTTGTAAGGAGCTTGGTATTCAAACCGTGGCAGTACATTCCACAGCCGATGCAAACGCGATGCATGTCCGACTTGCGGATGAAAGTGTCTGCATAGGTCCACCACCCTCGCGTGACAGCTATTTGAATATCCATGAAATTCTGGCAGCCTGTGAGATAACCGGCGCTGATGCTATTCACCCTGGCTATGGTTTTCTGTCAGAGAATGCAAAGTTTGCGGAAATATTAGCAGCACATAACATTACATTTATTGGCCCATCTGCGGAGCATATTCGTACTATGGGAGATAAGATTGAGGCCAAGGCGACTGCGAAGAAGTTGGGTATTCCAGTGGTTCCTGGTTCTGAGGGCGAAGTTAAAGATCCTGATGAAGCAAAGCGCATTGCTGCTGAAATTGGTTATCCGGTGATCATAAAAGCGGCATCCGGTGGCGGTGGACGCGGTATGAAGGTCGCTAACAATGAAAAGGATGTAACTGAAGCTCTGCTAACTGCACGTAGTGAAGCAGGCGCTGCATTTGGTGATGATGCAGTATACATCGAAAAATATCTCGGCAAGCCACGTCATATTGAAATTCAGGTTCTGGGGGACGGAAAGGGTGAAGGTATTCATCTATGGGAGCGCGATTGCTCGCTACAACGGCGCCACCAAAAGGTTTGGGAAGAAGCTCTTTCACCGGTACTGGACGATGATCAACGAAAAAAAATTGGTGATATATGTGCTAAGGCGGTTCAAGGAATGGGATATTCCGGCGCGGGAACCGTTGAGTTTTTGTATGAAGACGGTGAGTTTTATTTCATTGAGATGAATACCCGTCTTCAAGTCGAGCATCCCGTTACAGAAATGATTACTCGAATTGACCTCGTGAACGAACAATTGAGAATTGCATCTGGTAATGGAATGTCAGTGCGCCAGAAAGATGTAATTAAAACCGGTCATGCAATAGAATGCCGTATTAACGCTGAACATCCAGAAACATTTGTTCCGTCACCAGGCACAATTGAATATTACCATCCTCCTGGTGGTCTTGGCGTTAGAGTGGATTCAGGTGTTTATCAGGGATATAAAATACCGCCTCACTATGACAGCCTTATCGGTAAGCTAATTGTGCATGCGCGAACTCGAGAAGAGTGTTTAATGCGTCTACGTCGTGCACTTGATGAATTTGTAGTTGATGGCATTGAAACAACTCTGCCGCTTTTCCGCGACTTGGTTTCAAACCCGCAAATGCAAGCGGGTGACTATGATATTCACTGGCTTGAAAATTATCTTGGTCAATAGAACGTGTCCTATTAAAATCTATTCATGTCCGGTGTAGATGATATTGTTTTGGAGATAACACCAACGGTTTTGCTGAAAGCTTATGCTTGCGGTATTTTTCCGATGGCAGAGTCTTCTGATGATCCTGGTATGTTTTGGGTTGAACCCGAGCGGCGTGGAATTCTTCCGCTTGATGAATTTCATGTTCCAAAGAGCTTGAAGAAAACAATCCGAAAAGACCGCTTCAATGTCACCTATGACACCCGGTTTCCGCAAGTCATCGAAGCTTGTGCGGCTGTAACCTCTGAGCGTAGAAGCACTTGGATCAATCAGCGGATCATAACATTATACTGCGATCTGTTTGAGATGGGGTATGCGAACTCTATTGAATGCTGGCTTGAGGGAGAACTGGTCGGCGGCTTGTATGGTGTAAGGCTTGGCAGAGCATTTTTTGGTGAAAGCATGTTTTCCCGCGCAACCGATGCGTCCAAGGTTGCGCTCGTACATCTGGTTTACCAGATGCGAAAATCAGGCTTCGTTCTGTTAGATACCCAGTTTACCACGTCTCACCTTGAGCGATTCGGTGCTCGTGAAATTGAGCGAGAATTTTATCAAGAGATGTTAGACGAGGCTTTGAAAGAAGAAGCCCATTTTCACTGGTCTTCAGGTGGTGCAACTTCTGACTGCATTTTACAGTCTTTGAGCCAAATATCATAAACCGGATGCTCGATGGCGTTTAGCCCGGGACTGTCTGCAAACATCCAACCAGTAAAAATACGCCGGATTTTCCGATCAAGTGTTATCTCGTCGACTTCCAAAAAGCTTGTAGTTCTTGGTGCTTCTGTGATCGGACGGGAATAACATACCCTTGGTGTTACCTGGAGAGCGCCAAACTGCACTGTTTCATCAATGTAAACATCGAAGGTAATAATTCTGCCAGTAATCTTGTCGATACCGGAAAACTGCGCCACACTATTTTCAATGCGACCAGCTTCAATCGGTTGGTCTGGCTCAGTAGTTTGATTCTCCTGAGCTATCAACGGTCTGATAAGGCCCAGCGAAGCACCACAAAATAGTACGATAAAAAAAGGGATGTTTAACTTCATTGGGTCAGGGTTCTCTGCGACTTTATGTGTGGTCCGATAACACGGGATTCGGGCACAGAAAAGACATGTCGTAAATACGGTGGTTTTCTATCAAGCTTCATGTCACTTTCTGCACGAAAACCGATGAGCAATCCAGACAAGATGCAATTTTCTCAAAAAGATGTTGATGCGTTTCTCAAACTTTCTCGATGGAGAAGGGATGTGCGGCATTTTTCGTCAAAACCAGTGGATGAAAAGATGCTTGAAACACTAAAGCAGTCGGTTGTATACGCGCCATCAGTGGGCAACAGCCGACCATGGAGATTTGTTCTTGTTGAAAGTCCCGCTTTACGTTCAGAAATCCTGGAAAATTATCATGCTGCGAATCGGGATGCCTCAGAACTGTATGACGAGGCAGAGCATGCTAAATACCTTGCCATGAAACTTGCCGGTTTAAGGGAGGCTCCGGTTCATCTTGCGGTATTTACAGATCCAGACCCGATAAACGGCAAAGGATTGGGGCGCCAGTCGATGCCGGAAACGCTGCAATATTCTACGGTATCAGCGATCCATCAATTATGGCTTGCAGCGCGGTCCTTGAATCTGGGAGTAGGGTGGGTTTCGATTATTAACCCGCAAGCGCTAAACGAGCTTCTAAATGTTGACCCTGCATGGATTTTTACTGCTTACCTATGTGTTGGCTATGCCGCACAAGACAGTACTGAGCCCGAATTACAAAAAAATGGTTGGCAGGAAAATATTGAAGCTGATTGGCTCAGGCGTTAAGTGTCAAACGCTACGCCAAAGTCTGGATAAACCGCTGTCTGTCTTCTTCCAGTACCAGCGCAGTTAATATTCCGGTTTCATAGCATTTCGTATCTACATTGATTCGATTGGTGTGAATTTCCGGTGTTGGAACCGGCGTATGCCCGTGCACAATGACTTTTTCAAACGGCAATTCATGTTGTAGAAAATCTGCACGAATAAATGTCAGATCATGATTTGTTTGTTTTTCCAGGGGGATGCCAGGGCGTACGCCCGCATGGCAGAAGAAATAACCGGATTGTTCATAATATGGCTTCAGGTTCTGAAGGAACTCCCGATGTCCGACAGGCATGTTTTCAGCAAGCTCTTTAGCAGCTGCAACCGCTTCAAACGGTTTTTCCGGAGAAGCTATTACACCATAATCTCTCAACGTGGTTGCACCACCCCATTTTAAGAAGGATTCTCCCACCCGATTTGGATCGTTAATAAACAGCGTCAGTCGTTCGTCATGATTTCCAAGTATGAAAACATAGTCATGAAACGTCGCTTGTAACTCAACTAAAAACTCAATGGTCTTGGCATTGTCCGGCCCTCGATCCACATAGTCGCCCAAAAATATGATTTTGTAAGCTTGGGGAGGGTCCTGCTCTAAATCCAAATCAATCAACCCGATAAGTTGTTGAAGTTGGCTCAGACAACCATGCACGTCTCCGATGGCATAAATACGCATACCAGGATCAATTTGCGCTTCTCCAACAATCATCGGGATACAATCAAGCCGGATTTCGAGTTAGGGGGTCCATGCTTCATAGTCGCCGGTAACTTCCGGACGCTGTTCAGGGTTTTGTAGAGAACCTTTAGGGTAATAGGCATTTGGTCCGCCGGTCTGGTTTTCCAAATGAGGTTTTTGCCAGTCGCGCGGTTTATAGTCTTCCTTGGAAGGTGGGGTATCAACCCGGTAATGCATCCAACCATGCCAGCCCGATGGAATTGAACTGGCTTCAGCAAGCCCAGCATATTGAACGTAGCGTTTGCCCTTATTGCTTTCATAATAAACATTTCCAAACTCGTCTTCACCAACGCGTGTTGATGTGCGCCAAATATGGAAACGCGTATTCCACGTGCTACCATTCCACCAGGTAAAAAATTGTTTGAGAAGGTCCATTTTTGCAAGCCCTTTAAGACAACCTATGAATTGATCTTATGGCGTTGAGAAGGCAAAATGTCCAGACTTCACTATTGGGCTTTGAGATGAAATTAAAGATTTTTAGTATCGCAGTCGTTATTCTTGGTTGTTTCGCCGTGAATTCCATACAGGCTCAGGAGAACGCTAAGGGCGTCGCATTTGTTTTGGCACCGGAACAATCCTCTGGCATTTGTTTTTCAGACAATGCGGATAAAGGGTTTGCCTGTGCTCGCGAAAAATGTACTGAAAATGGCACTCCGGTTACACAATGTTTGCGGGTTAAGTGGTGTTATCCGGCGGGATGGAGCGCAGATATCTTCATGCAGCATCGCGATGGTATTCACTGGCATGAATACCTTTGCGGGTGGCAAACCCGCAGTGATCTTGAAGCAGCTGTAAAATTGAAATGCGGTGGTAACCTGAGCAACCAACTAATCGAATGCGGTCTTGTTGGACTATGGAGCCCCAAGGGCAGAGAAATTGCCCTTGAGACTGAACAGTAAAACTAAAGCCCTAAAGACTGATAACTCGATGCGACACGACCTATAGAAATAATGTAGGCAGCAGTACGCAGGTCAAATTCCGGGTCATCTCTGCGTTTTGTTTGCCAAAGCTCGCGCATATCGCCATAAGCGCCACGCATCGTGTCATCAAGGCCTGAACGAACGAGTGATAATTCATCTGCACCTGTAATATATCGGTCCTTGAATGCATTTGAGAGTTTCTTGCCAGTGGCGCTTTCAATCTCTTCAATCAGCATGCGATGGCGCGCCTCTTCTTCGCGACGTTGCATCCGACCAAAGCGAATATGGGAAAGGTTCTTCACCCATTCAAAGTAGGAAACGGTTACCCCCCCCGCATTGGCAAACATATCGGGGATAACGACGATACCGTTGTTTCGCAGAATTTCATCGCCACCGGCTGTTATCGGGCCATTTGCCGCTTCGACAATCAGGCGTGCCTTGATACGACCAGCGTTTTCTTTGTTGATGACACTTTCAAGCGCCGCAGGAATAAGAACATCGCAATCGTTTTCCAGGATCGGCGCTCCGTCTTCGTGGAATTGCGCATCGGGAAACCCTTCAAATGAGCCGTGTTCTTTCATGTGCTGCTTTGCAGCTTCGACATCAATGCCGTTTTCGTTCACCAATGTGCCGTTATATTCGATGATAGCTGTTATTTTGCAATCATCTTCTTCCTGCAAAAATTTGCCAGCATGATAGCCCACATTGCCAAGTCCTTGAATGATGACCCGCTTTCCTGCAAGACCGTCATCAAGCTTAGCAATTTTCAGATCGTCCTTGTGGCGGAAAAAATCCTGAATGGCGTATTGCACGCCACGCCCGGTAGCCTCAACCCTGCCGCGAATACCGCCCGCGTTAAGTGGCTTACCAGTGACACACGCCCGCGCATCGATATCTGTTGTATGCATGCGGTGATACTGATCTGCAATCCATGCCATTTCGCGTTCGCCGGTCCCCATGTCCGGTGCAGGAACGTTCTGCGAAGGATTGATCAAATCGCGTTTTATGAGTTCAAATGCAAACCTGCGGGTAATCCGCTCCAGCTCGTCTTCATCCCATTCGCGTGGATTGATGCATAGTCCGCCTTTCGAACCGCCAAAGGGAACCTCTACAACCGCACATTTATAAGTCATCAGTGCGGCAAGCGCTTCAACTTCATCCTGATTGACACTTAAGGCATAGCGGATGCCGCCTTTGACCGGTTCTGCATGCTCTGAATGAACCGAACGGTATCCCGTAAAAGTTCGAATGTCGCCGCGCAACTTGACCCCAAAACGCACGGTGTAAGTTGAATTCACTACTTTTATCTTTTCGACCAAACCGGGCGCTAAATCCAAATGTGTAACTGCTCGATCGAAAAGCCTGTTTACACTATCGCTAAAACTCGGCTCTAAATTGCTTGCTGTCGACATATGATCCCCTCCAAGAAACCGTTAGTTGAACTTTTGCGGTTATCGGAGTTTAGCTGTCAAAGAAATAAATGAAATAATTATTCTGGAAATTCGGTAGTTTCTTAGCAGTATTGCCGCGAATCTTGAGAAATTCCTTCAAATCCACAGGTTTATAACACCTTAGACTGGTCAGAGCCCAGACTGATTCGACAAGTCGCAAGAGAATCACGTAACAAAAATTGGCAGCGAGTTTTTCGCTGAGCCATAGTTATTACTCATACGAGGAGGGTACCCCATGGGTAAACGCGAAGATTCGAATGCCAGGAATGTGCTTCCGATCT
>JBCCBE010000092.1:0-13226 GCA_039814425.1 Pseudomonadota bacterium | reverse complement strand
ATTTGACTTGCAAGTTAAGTACCGTAAGGATGAATTTAGAGAATATGTTGGAGTGAGATTGATGGCTGAAGCAGCACAACCTTTGAACTTAAAAAGCAGTCCTGACCTTGGCAAATTTGCTTGGGAAGACGCTTTTTTGCTGGAAGACCAATTAACCGAGGAGGAACGTATGATTCGCGACTCGGCTAAAGCATTTGCCGAGGCAGAATTACAACCACGGGTGACGGAAGCTTATCTGAACGAAACATCGGCTCCAGAGCTTTTTCCGCTTATGGGTGAGGTCGGATTGTTGGGATCGACCATTCCCGAGCAATACGGTGGCATTGATGCAGGATATACATCCTACGGTCTGGTTGCCCGGGAAATAGAGCGGGTTGATTCCGGATATCGCTCGATGATGAGTGTTCAATCGTCTTTGGTGATGTATCCAATTTATGCCTATGGCAATGAAAACCAGCGGATGAAGTATTTACCTAAACTGGCAAGCGGCGAATGGATTGGCTGTTTTGGTTTAACTGAACCTGATGCCGGATCTGATCCAGCTGGAATGAAAACAATCGCAAAGAAAACTGATGGCGGCTATGTCCTCAATGGTTCCAAAATGTGGATTTCCAATTCTCCCTTTGCAGATGTCTTTGTGGTCTGGGCAAAATCGGAAGCGCATGAGGGTAAAATTCGTGGCTTTGTTCTTGAAAAAGGAATGAAAGGTCTAAGCGCCCCTAAGATTGAAGGAAAACTTTCCCTGCGTGCTTCAACCACAGGCGAAATTGTCATGAGTGATGTGGAAATTGGGGAGGAGCATTTGCTGCCAAATGTTTCCGGATTGAAAGGACCTTTTGGGTGTCTGAATCGTGCGCGCTATGGAATTTCCTGGGGTGTAATGGGTGCAGCAGAAGATTGCTGGCTGCGCGCGCGCCAATACGGACTTGATCGCAAACAATTCGACAAGCCGCTTGCCGGCACTCAACTGTTTCAAAAGAAACTAGCTGACATGCAAACAGAAATTGCACTTGGCCTGCAAGCTTCACTTCGGGTTGGTCGCCTGATGGATGAGGGGCGGGCTGCACCGGAAATGATTTCGATTGTGAAACGAAACAATTGTGGCAAGGCGCTTGATATTGCCCGTCAATCACGGGACATGCACGGAGGAAACGGTATTCAAGCCGATTATCAGGTATTACGTCACGCTCAAAACCTTGAAACCGTCAATACCTATGAAGGAACGCATGACGTGCACGCCTTGATCCTTGGTAGGGCGCAAACCGGTATTCAGGCGTTCTTCTGATGATAAATAATATTTCTGGTATCGGGTTCGCGGATGGATATCGATAATCCGCGCGTAAAGCATATTGTTGCATGGACCACGATGCTTATAGTTGGCACGTTGTGGGGTGCCACTATACCATTATCGAAAACAGCAGTTTCCACTGGACACCAACCGCTCGGGCTTATCACCTGGCAACTACTGATTGGGGTCGTTTTACTGGGCAGTTATTTGTTGATGCGTGGATGGCGGCCGGTTTTTTCGCGAAAACACCTGATCTTTTATTTGGTGATAGCGATCCTCGGCACGATTATCCCAAACGGCTTTTCTTATTATGCGGCCAGCCACCTGCCTGCAGGCGTAATGTCGATTGCTATTGCTACAGTGCCAATGTTTACCCTTATGATGGCCCTTGTTTTTCGTCTTGAAAATTTTGATCTCTGGCGGGTACTGGGGATTGGTATTGGGTTTACTGCAATGGCTATGATTGCAGCCCCTGAAACGAGTTTGCCAGAACCGGAAAAAGCGATTTTTGTCCTTTTCGCGCTAATCGCACCGATTTGCTATGGCGGGGAAGCAAATTTTATTGCTGTCAATACACCTGATAGAACAGATGCGGTATCAACCCTTTTTATGGCTTCATGCATCGGATTTGTACTTGTGTTGCCAATGTCGATTGTTTCTGGCCAATGGCTCAACCCAATGCCGCCTTGGGGTGTGCCGGAACTGGCGCTAATAAGCGCCTCAGTCATTCATGCGATCACTTATGTGGGTTACATTTGGTTGGTAGGATTTGGAGGACCGGTGTTCAGCGTTCAGGTTGCTTATCCGGTCACCTTGTCTGGCGTGTTCTTGAGCATAGTATTTTTAGGCGAAGGATATTCTGGCTGGATATGGGCAGCCCTTGTTCTGATCATAATAGGTTTGCTGTTGGTTCAGCCAAAACTGGATGATTTGAAAATGACGGGAGAAGAACATGAGTGAAATTTCGGCAGCTGAACATCCAAAATCAAAGGTAGAAGTGTTGGGTCACTCAATGACCTATGTTGATTTGGGATCAGGTAATCCAGTTGTCTTCCTGCACGGAAATCCAACGTCATCTTATCTGTGGCGAAATATCATGCCTTATGTTGCAGATACCCATCGAGCAATAGCGCCCGATTTAATCGGCATGGGCGACTCTGACAAATTATCTTCATCTGGACCCGACCGTTATACTTTTGCCGAACATCGCGAATTTCTCAATGGATTTATGGATGCAATTGTTCCTGATGAACCGATAATACTGGTTATTCATGATTGGGGATCAGCGCTTGGATTTGACTGGGCGAAGCGCAATCCGGACCGGGTCAAAGGAATTTGCTTTATGGAAGGAATTGTAGGGCCAATTAACAGCTGGGACGACTGGCCAGAGGCTGCAAGAGATATATTCCAGGCATTCCGTTCGGACGCTGGCGAAGAATTGATCCTAGAGAAAAACCTCTTTATTGAAGCAGTCCTTCCCGGCTCGATATTGCGAAAAATTACCGAGGAAGAAATGGGAGTTTATCGCCGCCCCTTTGCACAGACAGGTGAGGCTCGACGCCCGACCTTAAGTTGGCCAAGGCAAATCCCGATTGCTGGAGAGCCCAGGGACGTAACAAATATAGTAACTGAATACGCGCAGTGGCTTTCAAAGGCAGATTTACCGAAACTTTTCATCAATGCCGAGCCAGGTGCTATCCTGCTCGATCCAGCACGAAAGCGGGTGCGTTCATGGCCAAATCTTAAAGAAGTGACGGTTAGCGGAAGTCATTTTATTCAGGAGGATAGCCCTCATGAAATTGGCTCTGCCCTAAAAGAATGGATGCATGCTAAAAAAAACACTTTCTATCTTGATCAGGAATGATTAAAGCGCTTTTTAAATCTAAATTATTTCGCCATATGAGATGAAGCTATGTTCAATGTTTTTCCTACTGCACGGATAATGCCATCACCATTTTACGAATCTGCAGTTGCTGAAGGTATGACCTCAGCATCGGTTTACAATGGTATGATTATGCCTACGTCCTACGGTGATCCAAAAGCGGAATATTGGCGAATAATCAATGGCGTTTCGCAGTGGGATGTGGGCATTGAACGACAGGTTCAGCTCAAAGGGCCTGATGCAGGTGTGCTTGCACAAATCTTGTCTCCCCGAGATCTCTCGAAATGTAAAATTGGTCAGGGTAAATACATTCCTTTGTGTAATCACAAAGGTACCATCATCAATGATCCGATCCTGTTGAAGCTGGATGAAGATCTTTATTGGTTTTCTATTGCAGATAGCGATATCTGGTTTTGGGCGAGTGCTATTGGAGCAGAACGAGGTCTGGATGTGGATGTAAGCGATCCCGGTGTTTCGCCAATGGCGATCCAAGGCCCTAAAGCTGAAGATGTTGTTGCTTCAGTTGTTGGAGATTGGGTTCGCGACACGAAGTACTTTTGGTTCAAAGAAATTGAGATTGAAGGCATTCCTGTTGCGGTGCAACGCTCTGGTTGGTCTAAACAGGGTGGATTTGAAATTTACCTGCGCGATCCTTCAAAGGGCACCGAGCTTTGGAATATTTTCAAAGAAGCAGGACAACCTTGGGGTATTGGACCAGGCGCGCCGGCAACAGCTGAAAGAACCGAAAGCGGCCTTGTATCTATGGGGGGCGATACGGATCATTTAACAAACCCGTTTGAAGTCAGGCTTGGAAAATACGTTGATCTTGATGTTCCTGATGACGTGGTTGGTATCCAAGCCTTAAGGCAAATTGCGAAAGAGGGTCCAAAACGGCATCAACTTGGTTTGAAACTAGAAGGTGAAGAACCCCACCCGCTTGGTTTTACTTGGGACGAGATTTATCAAAATGGTAAAAAGGTGGGAGATATGACGAATTGTGCCTGGTCGCCGAGATTAGAGCAAAATATCGGATACGCCCTGATTTCAAGATCCATTCAAACTGGTGAAACCGTGGAAGTGCTGCGTAGCACCGGGATGACAAACGCAGTACTCTGCGAATTGCCATTCCTCTAGGGTCTGAACCTAATTGGGCTTGAGCCTAAATTTCCGAAATGCCCTTGGTTCTTATCCCACGTAATGATACCCTGTTTTTAACTTGGATTTTCGAGCATTAAAAAATGCTCGCATAAGGAATTACGATGTGAGTGAGCTTTCCGATGGCGACGGCGCCACAGGAGAGGAGTCAACTCAATCAGGACGAAAACACCACCGGGGTCGGGGTGCGCGTAAACGCAGGCGAGGCAAACGACGCAACCAGATCAGAAAAGTACCTGATGGTAACTCGTCCGCGATTGCCGGATCAAACATTAGTTCCGATGAGTCTGATGTAGCCGGTGGCTCTGACAATGGAATTAGCGGCCCAAAGCCCAAACGAAGAAGACATTCGGTCAATGGCCGGTCGTCTGGAGCGGAGGCACAACAAGTCGATGACGTTGATGGCCGGTCTAAGCAGGGACGCGATAGACGAAACCATAAGTTCAGTGGTGGTCATAGATCGGCGAAGAACCACAATTCCAAGGGTGTTTATGCTGCGCTTGATTTAGGCACCAATAATTGTCGTTTGTTGATGGCTGTTCCGCGTTATAAAGGTGGTTTCCGGGTCATAGACGGTTTTTCACGTATTGTCCGGCTGGGTGAAGGATTAACCCAGACAGGAAGACTTGCTGATGAAGCGATGGATCGCGCCGTGGAAGCACTGAAGGTCTGTGCACTAAAGCTTGAGCGACGCAAGGTGAGAAGTAAACGCCTGATCGCAACTGAAGCGTGCCGCCAGGCTGAAAACGGTGAAGAATTTCTGCAACGGGTTCGCAAAGAAACCGGCCTTGATCTTGAGATCGTAACCCGTGAAGCAGAAGCTCGTCTTGCTGCAGAAGGATGCGGATCACTTATGGACCGCAAAAGCGATGCTGCTGTTATGTTTGATATTGGCGGTGGTTCATCCGAGCTTATTCTTGTTAATAGACAAGGAAATCACCGTGGAAAAGTTTCAGATCACATTCGCGCATGGACATCTTTGAAGATGGGGGTGGTTACGCTTGCGGAAAAATTTGGTGGTAAAGAAGTAAGTCGCCGAAAATTCAATGAGATGACTGATTTCGTTTTTGAAGAAATCTCTGAATTCGAAGGTCGCAATGTTTTGAAAAATCAGTTTCAGGCTGGCGGTGTTCATCTTCTTGGAACTTCTGGAACGGTCACAACGCTCGCAGGGATTCATCTAAATCTTGCCAGATATGATCGCCGTAAAGTCGACGGACTTTGGTTGAATTCAAGCGATATGGACCAAGTGATCGATCGGCTTTTGGACATGAGCTTTGAGGAGCGAAAGCAAAATCCCTGTATTGGGCCGGAACGGGCGGATTTAGTTCTCGCAGGTTGTGCAATTCTAAATGCGGTACGCAAAACCTGGCCATGTAAACGCCTTCGGGTAGCAGATCGCGGTTTGCGTGAGGGCCTGCTGACTGAGATGATGCAGGCAGATCGAAGCAGCGCCGGCGGCCATGGGCCAGGACGTTTTAACCGGAAAGCAAATTCATGAAGAAAGCAACCGGCAAACCATCGAAAACTAATTTACGTAACCTGCATACGAAGGTTAAAACTGCGCGGGGGCGCAAACTTTCCTCAACGCTCTGGTTGGAAAGACAGTTAAATGACCCATACGTACAACGTGCAAAAGCCGAAGGGTATGCTTCCCGTGCCGCTTATAAACTGGATGAGATAAATGAGAAGTACCCGATCCTTCATGCTGGAAAACGGGTTGTGGATCTGGGAGCAGCACCAGGTGGCTGGTGTCAGGTTGCAGTTAATCTTACGGGTTCAACCCCTGAAAACCCGCTTGTTGTAGGGATTGATTATCTTGATATGGCGCCCGTTCCAGGAGCAACTATTCTAAAGCAGGATTTTCTCGATGATGATGCGCCGGACAGGATTATGGAAGCGTTGGGAAATCAAGCGCCCAATGTTGTTTTGTCAGACATGGCGGCTCCCACAACAGGTCACCGTAAGACAGATCATCTTCGCACTATGCATTTGGTGGAGGTCGCGCTTGAATTTGCGCTGGATGTACTGCCACCAGGGGGGCATTTTCTAACCAAGACGTTTCAGGGTGGCACAGAGGCGGCTCTTCTAAACCGGTTAAAGTTGAATTTTACTCAGCTAAATCATGTCAAACCACCCGCGTCGCGGGATGGTTCGGTTGAGCTGTATTTGCTGGCTCGTTCGAGAAAAAATTAATTCGGTGGCTTGGAATATCGGTCTCAAATAGATCGTTAACTATAAATTTTTATAAATCAATTTGTCGCATGTGATGGTTGAAATGTAATCGGGATATTTACCAATTGCGACTAAGATCGTGGACCTTAGTAAAAATTATCACTTTCCATGTGGATTTATAATTTTTGCAGCAGAATTCTGAATATAGAATGCTTCCCGAAAGCAAAGCAATGACACCTTATATTCAAGCATTTTTTGTAGATTTTGATGGAATGAACTCCGTCATGACGGTGCCATTCTGCATTGATCAAGTTGGAGCCTAAATGGCTGATAACGTCAGAAAAGATTCAGACGTTGTGAGACCAAACAGAACGTTCGAGTTTGATAAAGAACACTTGAAAATATTTTTCTGGATTGCGCTTATTTTGCTATGCGGCTTATTTGTTGGCTTAGCGTCACCTTTTGTTGTCAACATAGAAGATCGAGTGGCGATAGGAGGTATTGTGCTTGCGGTTGCACTTGGCAATTTTGCAGCAATGGCATTTTTCCTGGATTTCACCGGCAAGAATAGAGTTTTTGATTCAACCTCAACCGTAAACAATGAAATTGTTGCGCCACCTACTGTCAGTGCAGTGATCCCAGACAACGTCAAGAAAACAGATGAAACCGCCGAGCAACCCTATTACGACAGTTTAACGCGCCTTGGCAGCCAACAACGGATGATTGAGAAGTACAACTCGATTTTGCAAAGTGCTAAAGACGGCAATCGAAAATTTCTTGTTGGCATCGCCGATATTGACGGTATGCGCCCAGTTAATGATCTTTACGGCTATGACGGCGGCAATTCCGTTTTACAGCAATGTGCTCAGCGGCTTTCTGCAGCAGTGCAAGATGATGGGTATGTCTTCCGTCTTCGCGGTGATGAATTCGGGTTTTTGTTTCCAGAGATTTGCGATGCGGAGGGCGCTGCCCATATTGGCAACCTTTTAAAGGAGGTCTTGACCGCTCCATTTGATTTAGACGGCTGCTCCGTCCGATTGACCGGTTCTTTCGGATTTGCGATTAGCCCTGATTTCGGTAGCAATTTTAATAAGGTGATGAAGAATATCGCGAGTGCGCTCTATCATTCCAAGCGGGATGGGCAAGGTAAGGTGACAGTCTTTTCCAGTAGTATTGAAGCGGCAATACTGGAAAAAGCAAAGCTTGAACAAAACTTGCGTTCCGCAATTCAAACCAATGAGGTAAAGCCGCATTTCCAACCGATTATTTCGCTGCAATCAGGTGAATTGTTAGGCTTTGAAGCGCTTGCGCGTTGGCACAGCCCAGAGCTGGGATCTGTGTCACCTGATACATTTATTCCCCTGGCAGAAGAGCGTGGAATAATTGCTCCGCTTACAGAGAAATTGCTGCGTCATGCTGCCAGCATTGCAGCGCATTGGCCAGAAGGCCTGTTTCTGTCGTTTAACCTTTCGAGTGCTCAGCTAGTTGACCCGACCACAGGAAAGGAAATTATCAAGATAATTGAAAGTTCTGGTCTGCCAACGCATCGTTTAGAGATCGAGGTAACCGAAACTGCGATTATGTCTGATCCTGAAACCGCAGCAAAAATTATTGATGAGCTTCATGAGGCTGGGATTAGGATATCCATGGATGATTTTGGCACCGGGCAATCCAGTCTTGGGCGATTGAAAGAGTTGAAGCTCGATAAGGTCAAGATCGACCGAGCCTTTATTATGCCAATTGCCGAAGAGCGATCTGCTCAACATATCGTTCGAGCAATTCTTGAAATGTGTGCTGGCCTTGAGTTGACAGTGGTTGCTGAAGGAATTGAAGAGATTGCACAGGCAGAGAAGCTTAAAGAATATGGCTGTCACGCCGGACAAGGTTTCTTGTTTGGAAAACCTCTCGATGAAAACAAGACAATGGGTTACATCCGAGAATTTGAAAAAGCCAAAGACAAGGTTGTAACGAGCCGTAATGATCACTTGAGAAAGTCTGTTTGAAAATCGTATAAGTCAGATAAACGGTTCTTCATGTTGTCGTTGCAACAGGGATGATGAAATCGAATTAGGGAGTTCTACCTATTGTCTGATCAAAATAAATCACATGATCACAGCGAGTGGTCTGATATGGAGCGTAAGGTTAAAACGCTCGAATCCCTGATGATAGAAAAGGGATATGTGGACCCCGCAGCGCTCGACGTTATCATTGAAACCTACCAGCACAAAGTCGGTCCGAAAAACGGTGCCGCAGTAGTGGCAAAGGCCTGGAGCGATCCTGCCTATCTTGAACGATTGCGAGAAGATGCAGGTGCTGCAATTGCCGAGCTCGGGTTTTCTGGTCGTCAGGGCGAGCATATGAAAATTATCGAGAATGATGATCAAACACATAATATGGTCGTTTGTACCTTGTGCTCTTGTTACCCATGGAGCGTGCTGGGCTTGCCACCGGTTTGGTACAAATCTGCTGCCTACCGTTCCCGCGCCGTAATTGAACCGAGAGAAGTTCTCAAAGAGTTCGGTGTTGAACTGGAACCAGAAAAGAAGATCTGTGTTTGGGATTCAACAGCAGAAATGCGCTATCTGGTCATTCCACAGCGCCCAGATGGTGTCGGGGATTGGTCGGAAGTTGAACTTGCAACACTAGTGACCCGGGACTCTATGATTGGCACTGGGTATGCTTTGTCACCGCAAGAGGCTCAATCATGAACGGCCCGCATGATATGGGAGGCATGCAGTGTTATGGTGCGGTTGAGCGGGAAGAAAATGAACCGCTTTTTCATGCCGATTGGGAAGCACGCGCACTGGCGATAACTGTTGCCTCGGGGTTTTGTGGACAGTGGAATATCGATATCTCGCGCCATGCACGCGAAACCCTACCACCGGAGTTTTATCTAACGAAAAGTTATTATCAAATCTGGATTGCTGGGCTGGAAAAGCTTCTCCAACAATACGGCATGGCAATGCCAGATGAGATAGCAACAGGACAGGTGCAAACAGCGGGTCTGAACACGGCAAAACGTATGAACGCTGAGAATATGCCTGCTGCACTTGCCAAAGGCGCGCCGGTCGATCGGAAAATAGATGGATCACCACAGTTCATGCAGGGCGAAACGGTTCATACCCGTAATCTCAATCCATCAGGGCATTGTCGTTTGCCGCGTTATGCGCGGGATAAAACGGGCGTAATATTAACTGTTCAGGGCGCACATGTATTTCCCGATACGAACGCCAATGAAAAAGGTGAAAGCCCGCAGTGGCTTTATTCGGTTGGATTTCAATCCACTGAACTTTTTGGTGAAGCGGCGGATGAAAGAGACATGGTCATGGTTGATTGCTGGGAGCCCTATCTTGAAAAATTCAGATAATCCCTTTCTTCAAGAACAACCGGTATTTGCCGAACCATGGGAAGCACAGGCGTTCGCCTTGGTCGTTGCAATGTATGAGCGTGGCCTGTTTTCTTGGCAGGAATGGGCTGATCAACTTTCAACAGTAATCCACGCATCACCAGAAGATCAGCCGTATTATCAGTGCTGGCTAACCGCATTGGAGACTTTGGTAATCAAAAAGTCTCTGTTGTCTGATAGAGAAATTATTCAACGGGATATTGCCTGGCAGGCAGCCTTGCATGCAACGCCTCACGGTAAACCGATAGCGTTGGGAAAAGAACCGTTAGACTAGCGGTTGTACCCGACATCCAGAGTGACTGCGATCGGGCAAATAAAAAGCCGGCAATAAATACCGGCCTTGGTTTTTTCTGCTGAAAGTACGGAAGCCTACCAGATTTCGTAACGCAGACCGACATTGACCTTGTGAACCGAGAAACCTTCACGGTTAATTGCAGTGCCATCAGAATAGCTGATATCATCACCATCACCGGTGCTAAAATACGTGTAGCCAACGTCAAGCGCCAAGTTATGAGTAAGGGCATAAGCAGTACCTGCGGTGAGCTGATAAGCAAATAGATACTGAACATCTTCGCTGTTGACGGTTTGTACATCTTGAACGGCTTCGCCAAAATTGCCTGCAGCCGGAGAGCCACATGCTTGCGCTGAATTTGGTATACAGCTGGCGGTTCTGGTTTCGTTTATTTCCAGACGGGATACACCCAGACCTGCACCGAGATAAGGTGTAAAACGCCCCAATGTCGGCAAGTCGTAGTAACCGGTCAACATTATATTGGAAGCTCTATAGTTTGCATCAATGGTTTCAGTACCGGGAATATTTGTAACTTGTTGATTAGTCGTATTGCCCGTAGCTGGATCTGTTACTTGTTCTATCCCGCTGAAGTTTACATTAAATAATCCATCAAACTGAGATTCAAATGTATGTTCTGCAGCGAGGTCCATCCGGAACGAAGGATTGAAAATATATCCAAAGCCTACCTTAATCCCAAGTGTGTCTTCATAGTCTGCTGTAAGACTTCGACCGATTGACGAAATATACTCGTATTCGGTTTCCTGTTTGGTATCGAGGTTTATAGTGATATCACCGCGTAAGTACCAGCCGCTACCATATTCTACATCGGTATACCCGCCACTGGGGGTTTTTGTTACAACTCCGGAATTGTAGTCCGCAGCTGCAACTCCTGTTACTGAAAGCAATGAAAATAGAACGACTTGGCTGCTTTTGAGAAAACGCTTCATCTTATATTCCTGACGCGAAAGATGGCACTTAAAACGGATGAATTATTCAAGAGGGGCAGTTAAGCCCCTCTGGAAATTTTTGATTATTTGTACACGATTGGTGGTGGTGCTGATGGTTGGTGGCAATCACCACCTCCAAGAGCGTAGCGCAATCCGACGTGACCTGTATGGATATCTATTCCATCGTCAAAGCCGTAACCGCCTTCACCGCCTACTGGGCTTGTGCCGTTAACATTGTAGCCTGAGCCAAACATGTTGCCGCCTTCAATGCTTGTGTAGCTGTATCCGACATCTGCTTTCAATTTACATGAGATATCGTAGGAAGCACCGGCATGAACTGCCCACGCAAAACGCCATTCTTTTTCACCACCATGATCGAAATCAAATCCATCACAGGTTGGATCAGACGGCGTACAGGACTGGTCATTATGCAGCGTGCCCCATGACACGTGGGCACCACCGATACCTGCACCGACATAAGGTGTAAAACCGTTGAAAGTTCCCAGGTCGACATAAGCGTTTGCCATCAGGAGTGTTAGTGAATCAAGCTCTGCATTATCGTCATAATCACAGGTAAATCCGGCGCCGAAACCATTACATGGTGAACCAGCAGGTGCTGAATCTCCATCAAAATCAGATGAGCCGTAATATGCCAGGGTTGCATCAACCCGGAAATAATCCGTCATCTGATAGCCAATACCACCCTGGATCATCCAGGTGCTATCAAGTTCGTGCTGCTCAAACTCACCTAAAAGCAGCGCGCCCTGTGTATAGCTCACGCCTTCGCTATCAAGGCTTGCATATCCAATATCACCACGAATGTACCAGCCGCCCGCTGAATAATGCGGTGTTACTTCGGGTGGATAATCTTCCACAGGTGGGGGTAACAAATCTGCTGCCTGTACCATAGCGGTAGATGCCATGAGTGCAGCAGCAACTAAAGACAAAGATTTAAAGCTGCGCATTACAACTTCCTTCCTGATTTCGCCATGCAGGCGTGTTGAGACAGATTTTGGTGATCAGGAGAATGGCGCAGAATAGTTAAATTGCCCTTAACTGTAATTCTTAAGGTTAATTTGCAGGGTGAAGGAACAGTTAATTTGGCGCAGACCAGGTCAGTCAGGCGGATAGCGGATATATTATAAAGAGTTAATTCATGGCGATTTAGGGCGAGTTACGCCAACGCAAATCAGTCAGTCTCAATGCCAATGAACTGTCTATTGTTGCAATCACGTTGCTTTGTGCATCAATAAAGTTGGGCTACAGAAACAGAATAATAATAAACTGAAAATTCAGACATAAAAAAACCTCCGGCAGATGCCGAAGGTTCAAATTATAGTTTTTAAGCCTAGCGTGCTTGTTAAGCAGCTTGTTTGCCATAAGGCCAAGCTTTTGAAACGTTCTCACGTACAACTGTGAAGCCTTCGGTAGCTACATCGCGAGATGTTTCTACTGCTGAGCGGACACGCTCGATATTAGCGTTTGTGCTTTCACGTACATAATCAGCCTGGATTTGAGCTGCTTCTGAAAGTGATTTTGCACCAGCAAGTTTCTCAGCAGTTGAAAGAGCGTGGTCAACGTTGGCGTGAGTTGCTTCAACGATATTGCCGAGAATGCCTACGTAGCCGGTTACTGCTTTTGTAAGAGTGTTCTCAAGGCCTGAATTAAGTTGGTTAGCGCCATCGTACATGTTAGCTGAACGCTCTTTTGCGGTTGCTGCAGAACGTTTTACGAATTCACGTGCTGAATCAGCGAATTTGTTTGCAGTTGCTGCAACGTCTTCTGCTTTGATTGCAGCTTCGATTTTGTTTTCTACTTTTTTATCTGTCTTCGTAGTCATTGGTTTTCTCCATTCTTAGAAAGCTATGGTTGGCGTTTCGTTTGATCATCAACCCGAAACATGTTGTAGATATAACGCATGTGCAAAAAAATGCAAGTAAAATTTTGACGTTTACGTAAAAGTAATATAAGAAAATTATAAAATGCTATATTTTTCAATTACCTATGAGTGAAAAAAAATATTGCACTGCACAATAATATACGAAAATAAACCGGTCGAAAAGTCTCGGGGTCAAATTCTT
>JBCCBE010000059.1:0-19187 GCA_039814425.1 Pseudomonadota bacterium | reverse complement strand
CCCTGACGCGAGTCGGGTTGACACTTGTGTAATGGATGCCCTGGAAGACGTGAGTGAGTGCTTCCATATGATGAAGAAGATCACAAGATGTTATAAGCACTGGAGCTTAGGTGGCCAACAGTAAAACCCGCATTATAGAAGGTTCTGTCTTCGACAATCAGATCATCCTGGATTTTGAAAAATGTAGCAATTGGAAGCTGAAACTCAGCACCCGTTAAGCTGCCTGTTGCTGTGAACATAACCGCTGTCACAAGTACTTTGAGTTCCATAGTTTTCTATTTTTCAAACGTTCAGGGGTAGGTAAATGTCGGTCCGTAATTGCTCTTCTGCGGTGGTCTCCGGATCATCAAGATAGTGAAACAACAAAGGTTCATCAGCGACTTGCGCCTCTTCGATCGACATCGCCGCCATGTATAGCCGATCAATAGCATCGGGTAGTAGATCGTATGATCCCAAGTGCCGCGTCAGCAGTTTCGCGCCACCAGAAATTTTGGTGCGCTCAATCCCCTCAGGCAGGCTTTTCAGACGTTCTGTTAGCTTCAGTGAGCAATCAAATCTCAATGTACTTTCAACGTCAGCATCAATATCGCCATAGGGTTGCCCAAGAATGGCCTGTACATTCGTTGGATCTCCGGCAGCTTCGAAAAGAGCCCAGAACGTTTCGTTGAGAGATGGGTAAGTTCCATCGGTGCGCAATGCAATGGCTTCAAAGGGTTCAATCCGGGCAATCTCAATCGAGATATCATTCTTTTCCCCTGTCTGTGGGATCACAAGTGTCTCAATAGCAGCGCTTAATTGTTCTTGATCATATCGAATTTCGCTGGCGGACGCGGAAAGAACCCGCTTCAGCGCCTTCGCGAAGGCTTGGCTTGAGCCATACCCGGCAGAAAAGGCCGCGTCGATAATGGAAACATCAGGGTCGCGGAGTTGATCAGCACCTCGGACCAGTTTGAACCTGGTCAGGGTTTGCTGAGGGGTTTCACCGGTTGCAAGTTTATAAACTCTGTTAAAATGGAACTTTGATAGACCTGCTGCATTTGCAACTGCATCCAGGCTTGGGCTTTTCCCATCGTGCGTTTCCTGTGACATGAAAATCACCGCCCTTTCTATGCATCTAAGTGTGTAAGTTGATTGTGGCATTTCGTTCTCCTTTCGGGCCTTTTGTATAGCAAGGACCGGATATGGCTGGCGTGTCCGCGATTGCTTATTCTTGATACAGGGAAAGAGCGAAAGTAACTTATAAGATTGATTGTAGGTTTTAGAGCAAACGGCCGCATCGCAACAAAATAACTTTCAAAATTTATTGGCGGATGTCCAGTCAATAAAAAACGGTAGAATCATAGTCCGATTGCTTAGATATAAGCCGGACTTGCAGCATCAGTTTATGAGTGACTACTTTTGGGAAACCCATCCGAAAAAAGCCTATTTAACCTTTGAACTCACTGGTCGGTAAACAATAGTTTTCCCTCTTTGTCCTCGTATTTGACCCGTTAATCCTTATATATACCGTATGAATAGACGTAGATTTCTCCAGTCACTGGTTGCGGTATTTTCTTTGCCTGCCGGTGCTAACCTTACAATGCAGCCTGTTTTTGCTGCTGCGCCTGCTGCGGTTGCGGTGCCTACAAAAGCCCGGTTCTGGGCGATTTATATCTCTGCACTTCACGGCGAATGCTCGCCCAAAACGCTGCAAAACATGCTGCACATCCCTGAGCTGGATGCCAAACAGTATATCACTCAGTTGATTTCAGAAGGTGCCATTAAACAACACCCACTTTTACAAAAATCGGTGACCGAGCTTGTAAAACCCAAGCAGGAAAGTGTTGTGGACAAGGTGAAAAAACGCCTGGAAATGAAGTCGCAGGCGGAACCCGCTAATCTTGAAATTAGCAAGGCGGTCGATGAACCAAACTGCCTGGAAAGCGAAGCGATGAAGCAGGATAATGATCCCGAAAATTAAGATGCGTTGTTTGCAAACGAAGAAGATCAGCCGATGGAAGCAGAGGCCGTTATTCAGGAAGATAACAAAGCTCAAACTTGACTGCTTGATTTAGCATAGTCATCCAGGTTACCAGCAAATTTGAAATCATCGAAATGACAATTTAGTTCACGAACGACATCGGGTGCATTATGCAATGCTCGGGTCCGTTCAATTCGGCGCACTGTTCAAAGTCGTATTTGATCTATTTCGAATGCTTACTATTATGAACGCTGAAATGAAAATCACGGTCAAAACAAGAATGATCGTTGGCGCAGGGGCGCTGTCGATGAAGAAACTGAGATAAACGCCTAAAAGACCTGCAAAAATGGTTATGCCGACCGCCAACGGCAGCATAACAAAAAATCGCTTTGTAATAAGAAACGCAATCGCGCCTGGTGCAATCAAAAGACCGATTGCGAGAATGATCCCGACGGCCGACAAGGTCGCGACAATGGTCGCAGATATCAATGCCAGAAGGCCATAATGTAGCCAGTTTACAGGCAGGCCAACCGCTTTGGCCTGAACCGGATCAAAGGCATGGAGCAATAAATCACGCCGCTTCAAAAATACCACAATACTGACAAATGCTGCGACCGAACCGGCTAACCAAAGATCGCTCGTTCCAACCCCCAACATGTTGCCAAATAGGATGTGATCTAGATGCAGATCCGTGCTGATCTTTGTGTAAAGCAGAATACCGAAACCAAACATTCCGGAAAACACGATCCCCATGATCGTATCTTCCTTGATGCGGCTATTGCCAGACAAAAACCCGGTTGCAAGGGCACAGATCATGCCCGCAAAAAATGCACCGATAAGCAGTGGAATACCCCAAATATAAGCAAGTACAATGCCCGGTAAAACAGCATGGCTGATCGCATCACCCATCAATGACCAGCCCTTTAAAACAAGATAGCAAGACAAAAGGCTGGTGGGTACCGCCAAGAGTGCAATCATTAAAAATGCATTATTCATAAAGGCGAACTGAAACGGTTGGAACAGGTTTTCGATCATGAGGCTTCCAATGCCTTTTCAGATTTACGACGTGCAGCCAGATACCCATGCTTTGGTGCAAAGAAAAATGCGATTAGAAAAATTACCGTCTGAAGTGTGACGATCAGGCCGCCGGTTGCACCATCCAGGAAGAAACTGAGATACGCACCAAAGAACCCCGTCGCCATGCCTATGAATACGCTGAGCATCAGTAGCTTTGGAAACCGGTCTGTAAGTAAGTAAGCCGTAGCACCTGGAGTAATCACCATTGCAATTACTAGAAATGCGCCGACAGTTTGAAGGGCAGCAACGCACGATGCGGATAGTAGGGTAAAGAATACCACTTTCAAAAGTTGCGGGTTAAGGCCAATTGAGCGCGCATGATTTTCATCAAAAAACGTCACCATCAGATCTTTCCATTTTGCCAGTAGCACAGCCAGGGTGACAAACCCTATAATAGCAAGTTGAAGCGTATCGGTTGGCGTGATTGCCAGGATATTGCCAAGCGTAATCGTCTCAATGTTTACCGACGTAGGTGAAAGCGAGACCATGAACAGCCCCAAGCCAAAAAAAGAGGTAAAGATCAGTCCAATGATTGTATCTTGTTTAAGCCCGGTGCGCTGATTGAGAAATAAGATCGCTCCGGCCGCCAGCCCACCCGCAGCAAATGCCCCAAGCGCAAACGGAAGGCCCAGCATGTACGCACCGGCGACACCGGGGACGATGGAATGGCTCAGGGCATCCCCAATCAACGACCATCCTTTAAGCATAAGATAGCTGGAAAGAAACGCACAGATACAGCCCACAAGCGCACTAACCCAGATGGCATTGAACATGTATGAATAGGAAAATGGTTGCAGCAGAACATCAATCATTTGTCGTCCTCATCGCCATAAACAACAAATGGCCGTTCATCATCGGTAATAACGCGGATGGTTCTGCTATCATCATCATCGTGCAGGTCCGCGCCGCCGAGCACGAAATGTCTTAGTACACCGCCAAAGGCAAGTTCCAGATTTTGTTGGGTGAATATTTTCTTGGTTTTTCCGAAAGCAAGAATTGTCTGTTTAACCAGAATGGTCCGATCGCAAAACTCTGGAACTGAACCAAGGTTATGGGTGGAAACGAGCATGACCCGACCCTCATTGCGCATTTCGCGCAACAGGGCGATGATTGCCTCTTCGGTTTTAACGTCGACCCCGGTAAACGGTTCATCTAGCAGGATAACCAGGCTCTCCTGAGCCAAGGCACGGGCCAGAAACACGCGTTTGCGCTGCCCCCCGGAAAGTTCGCCGATCTGCCGAAAACGAAAATCAGCCATACCAACACGGTCCAATGCCCGGGTGACTGCATCATGGTCCGCTTGTTTGGGCAATCTGAAAAATCCCATGTGGCCATAACGGCCCATCATTACGACATCCTCAACGAGCACTGGAAAAGACCAGTCAATTTCTTCAGATTGCGGCACATAGGCGACAATATTTTTCTTCAGAGCTTCTTCGACTGTCATGCCGAGGATCGATATCTTGCCCTTGGCAGCGGGAACAAAACCCATAATGGCCTTGAAAAGCGTAGACTTGCCAGCACCATTGACGCCCACCAGAGCCGTTATGGTTCCGGTAGGGATATCGAAGGTGGCATCCCGCAGCGCAGTGTGACCATCTCTGTAGGTCACAGTAACGTCTTTTGCGGTAATTCCGTCTGTCGTTATTGCCTCCTGAACTTTCAACGGGTCAAGCCTTTGGCAATTGTTTCAGAGGTTACTCGAAGAAGATCGATAAAGGTTGGCACTGGCCCATCTTCTTCTGTGAGGCTGTCTACGTAAAGAACGCCGCCATACTCTGCATCCGTCTCCCGTGCGACTTGCTCGGCTGGTGCTTGGGACACAGTGCTTTCGCAAAAAACTGCTGGAATATTGTTTTCCCTGACCACGTCAATCACGTTTCGTACCTGTTGAGGTGTGCCCTGCTGATCAGCATTAATCGGCCACAGATACAATTCGCGCATCTGAAAATCCCGGATCAGATAACTAAATGCACCTTCGCAGGATACTAACCAACGCTGGGCATTAGGAACCGAAAGGATCAGATCACGCAGCGGTTGAATTGCAGTGGTTATTGCCTGTTTATAACGTTCGGCATTTTCAGAATAGGTCCCAGCATTGTCCGGATCGTGTTTGATGAAAGCATCGCGAATATTGTCCACATAGGTCAGAGCACCCGACAAGCTCATCCAGGCGTGCGGATTGGGTTTTCCGGTATACTCGCCTGCAGAAATGCTCATCGGTTTGATGCCGGTGGTTAGGGTTGCGCTTGGAACATCGGATAGGTTCGACAAGAATTGCTCAAACCACAATTCAAGGTTTAGGCCATTCCAAAGGATCAAATCCGCGTCTTGAGCACGAATGATATCGCGAGGTGTTGGCTGATATCCGTGAATCTCTGAACCTGCCTTGGTGATACTTTCAACGACTGCCGCGTCGCCAGCCACATTTCGCGCCATATCAGCAATAACGGTAAAGGTCGTAATGGCTTTAAATTTCTTTTCTTGAGCGTTGGCGGTGGTGATGAGCACAGCACAAATAAGTCCTGCGAACCCTATGATGAGAGGTTTCATGTCAATTTTCCTAAACGTGCAATAAAAAGTTTCTCAAATCAGCATATTAAAATTGTTCTAATCTGTAAATGCATTTGATAACCATTCGCAAAAAGAGTATGTATTTGCGAATGGAGTAAGAAAATGGACTTAAGCAGCGACAAAATTCTCAAATTATCGGCTTCTATTCGAAATACAGGGGTTCGGGTTACCCGTCAGCGGGTGGCGCTTTTGGCGGTATTGCGCGAGGCGGCTGATCATCCCGATGCGGAAGAGTTGTATCGCCGCACGAAGGCTATTGAACCCTCTGTTTCAATTGCAACAATCTATCGAAGCCTTGCGCTGTTCGAGGAACGGGGGGTAGTCCACCGCCATAGATTTAAGGGTGACAGTGCACGGTATGAAACGGCATCCGCTGAGCATCATGATCATATTGTGGATATTGATACAGGCGACGTGTTGGAGTTCAATTCTGACAAGATTGAACAATTGCAAAATGAAATAGCTGCCGAACTAGGTTATGACGTTATTCATCACCGGATGGAGTTGTACTGTCGTAAAGTTAAATAGCGCTCGAATTGTCTCACATGCAATAAAGTTTGCCCGTTCCAACTAAACGGGTTTGCGAATTTCGTACTTCGTTAGAGGAATAATGAAACCACGTCCTGGGCACAGGACCAGTTATTAAACACAAAACACTCAACTTAAAGCATGCAATGAGTGCACTATACGCAGAGTAGATTTGCCTTGTTCGACAAATCAAAGCCGCGTCAGATACGGGTCAGACTGATGAACATAAATCCGAATGTTCTGGTTCATCCGATATAATCCCATACTGGTTTCAGCGATTGTAGAAAAGCCAGTATGAGGAGCACCGTTCATTGGCGAATTATATTTATATTCGATTTTGTTTCGGCGTTTTATGTGAGTTGCGCTGTGCCCATGTATCATTGCAATTCGAGGGGCAACTTCACAATCCATGTAAGCAAGCTCATTCGTGCGCTGATCGACTACCTTGCGGCCACCTGCCTCGATATAACAATCGGTGTTTACAGATGTCACTATCGCTGAAGTCTCGATGTAGTTAACATATTTGTCGGCTTCGGACATACCTAACGCGCCAAGACCCAGCAGGCCAAGCGCACCAAATAACTTTAATTGCATTCCCATAATTCGCCCCCTACGAGAATATATCTTTTGGGAAAGTTATAGCCGCCCATTCCTAATGAATTGGTATATCCCAATGCAAACCGCATTTTACGACTAACCGATGGCTAAAGAAGTAATTACAATTTTAGTGAAGAAAGAAATTGCGTTATCTATGTCGAAACTGATCAATGAAACCATGAAGCATCATGACGACAATTTTTAAACTTTTTCAGCAAGCAACCATGCGTCTGGTCTATGATGGTGGGCTGTCAAACGCGGGCAATATGGCATTAACATTGTTATTGTCGCTGTTTCCTTTCCTATTGTTGACTGCAACGCTGGTGGGGATATTTGGAGAGCCCAAGCTGATTGAACAGGTCCTCGAACTCGTTTTCAGTCATTGGCCTGCGGGAACAGCTGCTCCGATAGCCAATCAAGTGCAGGTAATGTTAGGCCAGGCTAGTGGCAGTATTTTCTCTTTCAGCACATTGGTAGCAATGGTTTTGGCTACCAATGGTTTGGAAAGTGCACGAGATAGTTTGAACCGGGCGTATAAATTTACAGAATCACGATCCTTTATTCTGCGCCGCATTCAAGGTGTATTTTTCATTATTGTCGGTGCGTTGGGCTTTATCTTGGCAGGCGCAATTTTAGTTGGAACGCCAGTCGTATGGAAGTTCCTGGTCGAACGGTTACCTTGGATTGCAGAATTTGGGGTTTTTGTAGGTTTTCTGCAATATGGCATTGCTGCAGCGTTACTGATTTTTACGCTGTTCAGTTTTCACTATTTTTTGCCGGATGGGGATCATCAGTCCGGTGATTTGATTTGGGGAATACTGATTACAATCATCGGAATTGTCGTCGGTTCAGAACTTTTCGCGATTTACCTAACCAGTTATGCAAATTATGCAGCCCTTTATGCAGGGCTGGCTGGAATCATGACCGGTATAATCTATCTGTATTTTCTCTCTGTATTGATTCTGTTTGGGGCAGAGTTCAATGCCGCCTTGAAAGAACATAAGTCTCAGCAAATAGACGGCGATCCGCGGCGTTGATAGAACCTATACTTTATGCTTGAAAAAAAAACGCCAACAACGTAGTAACCGATACTGCTATAGGGGTATAGCTCAGTTGGTAGAGCGACGGTCTCCAAAACCGTAGGTCGCGGGTTCGAATCCTGCTGCCCCTGCCAGTAAAATCAGATTGCCATTCATGAAATTCACTAGAATTTCATTCTTTTGTGGTGTTTATGCTTGACCCTGTACCGGGGCGAGAATATGTATCGCCGCATTGTGTGTTTTCACGCATTGGGAGCCGTTAGCTCAGTTGGTAGAGCAACTGACTTTTAATCAGTAGGTCCAGGGTTCGAATCCCTGACGGCTCACCACCTAACTCCTTAAAATATGATGCTTTGTGGCTTTGAAGAATTTGCCTTTTGAGGCAACCTATTCGTCTGCAGATTAAGCTTGATTATTCAGGCACCAACTGTGGATTGCCGCCATATATTCTGGAGCGGACGGGCGCTCTGGGATTAGCTGTAGCACCGTATTTCTGTTCAAGCATTACACATCCCCAAATTACGCCAAGCAATAAAAACACATGACGCCAGTGGTCAATATCAATCACCCAGGCGACCATCATATGTCCAAGAAACACAACATAGGCGATCTGGAGGTAAACCTGCCAAGGGCGGACTTTGAACAAAAGCCGGAACGCGATGATCAATGGTGTGAACACCAAGAATATCCAGGAAAGGAATCCAAGCCAACCGTAGGACAGCAATGCGCGCAAGTACACGTTATGCTCATCTTCGCCATATAGGAAACCGAATTCCAGATTGCCAATGCCAAACGGCTTGGTGAGCGCCAGATCAAATCCTATCGCATGGCGTGCAAATCGGCCAACACGCGCACCGTCATAGTGTTGCACTACCTGGGCGCGTTCAACGAATAGGTCCCAAATAGCATCTACTTGCAAGGCTGCGATAAGTGCCACAATCAAAGCGGCTAATCCAGCAACCCCCAGCAATATGTATTTTGCAAGAATTTGTGACGATTGCGCATTAACAAGCAACAAGCAGTAGAACATTCCCGCGCTGATGACGGTCAAACCCCAGGCTGCACGCGAAAACGCCAAAAACTCTCCGAGCAAAATCAGTAACAGGAATGCTACTCGAAGCGGCAGCAGCGTGGGGGAGCGGTTCATAATCCCGTAAATAAGATATAGAATTGGAGGAACTAGGTACGGAGCAAAAACGTTCGGATCAGCAAAAGCACCCTGAGCGCGATCATAACGCGTAAACATCTCAAATCCAGGAAGATTAAAGTAACCCAGAATACCCAGCATAGAAGTACATGCAGCTGAGACCACGTAGAAGCGGAAGATCAATCGCAGCCGTCCCATCTCCTGCACAATGATAATTGCGAAGAAAGCACTGGTTAAACCAAGAAAGAAAGTAACAGCGTTGTAAATCACCCCACGCATATATTCTTCAATCATGAAGGATGAGATCAATCCGCCAATCGTCAGGGTCGTAACCGGAATGAGAATAGGAAGCGTCAGGGTAGGGACGCGCATTCCAAATAACAGCGAGACAAACAGCAACCCCGCCAATAGCAATTCGTAGGGTGCTGGCTCAAACACCACAAATCCACCGGAAAAAACTGCAAGCCCGATAAACAGATCGGCCAGCCGCTTCTGGTTCAGGACAAGTGAATGACCTTCCACGCTTTCAATACTGGTTTGAGCACTACGCATTACAAATCGCTATTGGTGCCAATGGTTAGTAGGCGTTTTCTGTGTTCAAAATTTTAAACGGGGTGATCGCTAGAATGTAGAGATCAAAAAGCAGGGACCAGTTTTCGATATAATAGAGGTCATGCTCTACCCGACCTTCAAGCTTTTCCTTACTGTTGACCTCACCACGCCAGCCATTAACTTGTGCCCAGCCTGTAACACCAGGTTTTACTTTGTGGCGGGCGATATAGGTGTCAACTACGTTGGACCACAATTCATCGCCGGTTCTGGCATTAGTAACATGAGGCCGGGGACCAACAAGGGATAGCGAGCCAAGCAACACGTTGAACAATTGCGGTAGCTCATCAATCGACGTTTTGCGGATAATTCTACCTACCGGGGTAACGCGTTCATCATCTTTGGTAACGGCATTGAGGCCGGATTTGTCGCCTTTATCTTCATAGAGGGAACGGAATTTAAAAATTTCGATTTCCTCATTGTTAAAACCCTCGCGTTTCTGTTTGAAGATCACCGGACCATTGCTGGTAAATTTAACTGCAAGCGCTGCAGCCAACATGATTGGGCTTAACAGCACAATCGCGATTGAAGCAATTACGATGTCAAACAGCCGCTTGGTTACAGCATCCCAGTCAGCAATTGGACGATCATATACATCAAGCAAAGGAACTGCACCCTCATATGAATATGAGCGTGGACGGAAATACATTTTGTTGGAATGGGCAGATAAGCGGATGTCGATTGGCAGGACCCAAAGCTGCTTTAGCAATTGTGCCACACGTTTTTCCGCGCTCAAAGGAAGCGCGATAATCAGCATAGAAATCCGTGCTTTTCTTGCAAAGGTTACCAGCTCCCGAATCGTTCCAAGTTTTGGATACCCAGCTACGATATTTGGCGATCGATCCCCTTTACGGTCATCGAACACGCCGCAAATTCGAATATCTGAGCCGCTGCTGGCTTCAATCGAATTGATCAGATCAGCTGCCATTTTTCCGCCGCCAACAATGACGGCACGGCGCTCTAGTCTTCCGTCTTGCATAAGTTTTGAAATGATCCGACTGCTGATAAAGCGCGACGTCATCAGAAAGATTGCGCAGACACTAAACCAACGGAATAAACCCTCAAATGGTATCTGATCGATCCCATTGATAATCAGAACAAACAGCAAGATCAAAACCAACGCCATGCATAATGCGGTAACCGCTTTTGCAAATGAAGATGAAAACCCGCGCAAAGTCGTGATCAGATAGCCATCAATTCCGTGCAAAAATCCAACAATGAACATCGCACCGGCTGTTGCGCCAACCGCTTGCCAACTGATCAATGTAATATCTGGTAATTTGGCGAAGACCAGGAATACCAGGCCAAGTGTTAAAAGGGCTAACAGATCTAGCAATCTGACAATGCCGCTTACAACTGAGGGAGAAACAAGTTTGCTGGAAAACTGACGCGCAACAGATTCAGCGAGGTCATTTAATTCAACCTCCTGAACTTTATGAGGTTTTTCGTTTTCAAGTGCTTTTTGTAAATCGCCACGTGAAAACGCGTTTCCCAATTCCTTATAAGTTTCCATCGTCATAATCCCCGTAAAGTAGGGAAAATCATAACGAGGAATTCCTAAAATCCCTTCTTTATAGAAGAAGTTACTCTAACAGCTTGATTCTATCCTTAATCCGCAGTTAACGGTTATAAATACCCTCAATTCCTTGGGCCATCACGGGTAAGGAAAACCGCTTTTTCAGTTTTTTCGCAGCTTCCTGTGAGCGCACACTGCGATTGTCATAGGATAAAACTTCCAACATTCGTGCTGCCAGAGCTTCGGCATTACCAGGCTCTACGAGTTCATTTGATGATTCAAGAAAAATCTCGGGTATGCCGCCAACATTGGTTGCGATGACAGGCATGTGCCCTCCAATTGCTTCAAGGACCAGGTATGGCAATGATTCTGCCCTGGATGGAACAACCACCATGTCTGCCTGTGCGAACGCCTCACGCGCCGGCATTGCAGGATGTACAGCAACAGTTTCTTCAAGACCCAGTCTTTTGATCTGATCGATATATTTTTCTTTGTCAGGTCCATCACCGACAAACATGGCTGTGACCGGTTTGCTACTCTTGTGCTTGGCGATTGAGATTGCATCTAAAAAGACATCAGCACCTTTTAGATCGCGCATCATACCGATGTATAGAAAGTCCGCCGCACCGTTTTTTTGTTGAACCGGCAGAAATTCCTCATCGCTTATGCCATTATAAATAATGGCCTGTGGGCATCTGGGTTCGCCAACTTTATCGCGATAAGCATCTGCTTCGTACTGGCTTACGAATATCAGACTTTCCGTAAACCGCTCCATAAACCGCTCAGCAGAGAAAAAGAGTTTCCCTTTCAAAGAGTTGGCATCATAGTGCATTGCGCCGCCATGCGGGCAGTAAAACGCTTTTACCGGGTGCGCTGATGTTGAAACAAGCTTCGCAGCAAGTCGCCCGTGAATTCCGCCCTTTGCACTGTGACTATGCACAACATCCGGCTTAATTTTACGTAATTTCAGATAAGTGTTTAAGAGCGCACTGGCATCAAAAGGACTAATGGCGCGCGGGATCGCAATCCGGTGCAGACCAAGGGCAAGGTCCGGCTTAATCTGCTCAAACAGATTGGCTTCATAGTCTCCACCAGTTTTCGAATCGCAGATTATCCCAACTTCATGTCCCGCCGCCGATTGCTGAGACAGCAAATCCCGGACGTGACGAAATATGCCACCGATTGGTGAGCGAAATACATGAACTATTTTCATAGAATTAATGACCTGTGTTCGAAGGAATTAGAACATTCTTTCACGAATGAATATTGTATCACCCGGCATAATCGGATCACTTATTGGAACCCGTCCTGTTATTATTTCTCCAGAGATCGTGCGGGTGATATCTGCATTGATTTGCTCTGCTCTGGGACTGAAACCGCCTGCAATCGCAATTGCCTGCTGAACTGTCATACCGGGGACATACGTATACTGCCCTGCAGTTCCTACCTCGCCCATAATGAAGAACGGCCGGTAGGTGGAAACTTCCACAGAAACATCCGGGTCACGCAAAAACCCGCGCTTCAACCCAAAGGCGATTTTTCGCTCCATTTGTTTAGGTGTGCTGCCTTTTGCAGCTATCGAACCAACCAAAGGAAACGCAATATGTCCCGATTTATCTACTGTATAATTATTCGTCAGTTCATCCTGGCCAAATACCGTGACCCGTAGTTCATCGCCTGCGTTCAGCATATAGGGTTGGCTTAAAGCTTTGTGGAACGCAGGGTCCAAAGGCTTGTAGGATGCACAGGCGGTGAAGGCGCAAAACGCAAAAAGAAAGATAATTCGAATAAATACTGGCGAAGTCATACCCTGCACTCTGAACAGACGGAAAAGGGATAAACAAATTCCCATGAACGACTGTTAAACAGCAATTATGGTTAACAACACGTAAAACGCACAAAATGACTGGCATTCAGATCGTTTGCTGATTGGCTTAAAAGTTTGCGGATATTTGCTGTATTGGGCGTTCCTTAACGCATTGGTTACGAAGTTCCTTCATTTTCTGTTTAGATTCGGGTGGGAAAATCTGCTTGGTATGGGAATTACAATGCCTGTTTTTCCGGCATGTAACTGATTGGTAACTGGAGTATTGAATGGCCGGTGCAGAAACGCTCTTGCGTGATGACGAAATGGATTTGACGGGTATCTTTTACGCCATCAGACGTAGACTGTTCCTCATTCTATTGCTCGTACTAGCCACAGGTTTTGGCCTCTTCTTTTTTCTGTCGACACTGGATTCCAAATATCAATCATCCGTTCGAATACTGGTAAAGGATGGTAATAATGCTTTTACCCGTGTGACCGGAGATGCAAATCAACCACAGGTAGGGCCACAATTTGATGAACAGACCATCCGCAGCGAGGTAGAAATCGCAGGCTCAAACCGTTTAATCCAAACTGTAATCAATAAACTGCAACTCAATCAAAACCCCGACTTTCTGAAATATCTGGATAGCGAGCCTACGGAAGAACCAGGTGGTGAGCAGCAAAGTCAGCTACTGGAAATATTTAATGAACGTCTAACGGTTTATGCCGTTGAACAATCGCGCGTTATAGTCATTGAATTTTGGGCGCATTCACCAAAACTTGCACGCGATGTAGCGCAGGCAATGGCTGAAACGTATATTAGCTTCAAGCGCGATACCAAATTAAATAATCAATCCAGTGCAACGAACTGGCTTGATCCCCGCATTGCGGAACTAGAAACTGCAGTGAGCAAAAAAGAAGCGGCCGTTGCCAATTATCGATCGAACCAAGACCTGCTGCGTTCAGATGGAAATGATGCACTTTTGGCTACTCAGCAGCTCTCTCAGGTTTCCACTGAACTTTCCCGTTTGAAAGCACAACGCTCCGAAGCGCAGGCCAAGGTTGCAACTGTCAAAACAGCCCTGAGAAACGGTTCATCTACCGAGGTTATTCCAGAGGTAATCGAATCTGGTCTTATCCAGCGTCTAAACGAGCGCGAGATCGCACTGCGGGCACAGATCACGGATTTGTCTACAACGCTTTTACCCAATCACCCACGCATGAAATCCTTGCAGTCTCAATTGACCAATCTTCAAGCTCAAACCCGATCGGCGGCAAAGAACATTATTATCAGTCTTGAAGGTAATGTTGCAGCGATCCGAGAAGCCGAGACTGATTTATCCAAAGAGATCATCCGCCTTAAATCAGAAGCCTCCCGCGTCGATGAAAAGCTAGTAAAGCTTCGCTCCCTCGAGCGCGAAGCTGAAACTGCCCGGGATCTCTTGGCGGAATATAAAAGCCGTTCGCTGGAAGCGAAAAGTCGGGAAGGGCTGACTACCCGCGATGCAGAAATAATTTCACCAGCTACTTTTGCTTCTGAAGCCTATTTCCCGAAGGTCGTGCCGCTGACAATAGCAGGCATGGTTTCTGCTGCCGTATTATCCTGCCTCTTGATTGTCGCCGCCAATCTGTTGACCATGGCGTCTAGCACCAATGCAAATTCGGCAAGAAAGTCTGCCAGACAAAAAGAAAATGAAGATAGCGAACTTGTACAGCCGGAAAACGAACGAAATGATGGCCTGCAAAATACATCTATGTCAGCCCCGTTGAAGGAAAAGTCCGGGGTTGTTGGAGAAACAGACAAATCATCAATTCTGGCGGTTCGTCATTTGGCCAAGGCACTGTCAGATCGCGGTTACGGACGCATAGCAGTAGTTTCTCCAGGCGGCATAAAGGCTTCAAAAACATCAACAATCCTTGCAAGGAAACTTTCATTATTTGGGCATTCCACCGTCGTTATCGAATTTGTTGAGGGTTCGCCTGTGGCGTTGGAAATGCTTGGTCGCAGAGACTTACCAGGTGTTTTCAATATAGTTTCCGGATCAGTGCCGGCTGAGCAAGCGATATTTAAAGACCGTAAGTCTTCGGTAAATGTTGTTCCTGCTGGTTCCTTTTTCCCAGGTTCAAAACCCCCAATGCCAGAGGCTATATCAGACGTAGTGGATGAAATTGCCGACCATTTTGACTTCTGTATTCTTGACTGTGGTGATGCAGAAATCGAGGATGTAAACATCATTTCTGATAATGATACAGCCGCGGTTATTAGCTGCTTGAATATCAGGGAATCCTCATTCCGAAGATTGGAAAGGGCATATCAAGATGACGGTTATGAAGACGTAATCTTGTTAAAGCCAGATGCGAAAGATAGCGAAGTCAAAGCTGTCAACGCACGCAAAGCTGCATGATTTACAAGTCATTGTGGTTTCAATTTAATAGCTGAAACAAAAGCTTACTGTTTAGCTTTGTTCGCAAGTTGCTTGCGGATTACTTTGGCTGCTGCCGCCCAAAGTTTGGGATGATTCCTAATGCGAGACTTTAATCTCGATTTTGCACTGTCAAACAATGCATAGACCAATGCGCTTCTCGTCAGAGATACAATCGTTTCCTGTAGTTGCTGGGAGCTGGTGGACCAAGAACGTTTGTATCGTTCGTCTCCGGCCCCAAAATCGAGGCTGGTGATGCCTTCATCTTTCAGCTTTTGAACCAACAGATAGACAATCATCTCTCCCGGGCTTTCTTTGGAGAAATCATCGTATGTGATCGCGTTTATACATGCATGACAGTGATTTTGATGGATCCCGCAACCATATAGCGCGCGCATCTTTCCACCGACTTCAAGCACATAAAGGCGTAGCATCTGGTTTGAGTTTTGTTTCGTTTCAAACGCAAGAGCTTGCAGGAAATCTTTTGTCTGCTGATCAGAAAAAACATCACGCACACCTATTTCATCGAAACGAATTCTTTTTAGCTCAAAAAATACATCTAAGGTTTGACGAATTTCGTCAGGATCTGTCAGGGTAGACAGGCTGTATCCACCCATCTCTTGCGATATGCGTTCCTGACGCCTGAATATTTTGCGTTTTCGCTTGCCATTGCCATGGTTCAGTACTGCTTCAAATCCTTCAGACAGATCAATTTCATGCATGATCGCTGAGGAAGGCTGGTAGGGAAGTATATTGACCGGATTATCAAAATTATAGATTTCGTGTGGCTGATTTTGTAGATGTAGGCTAATTGCTCCAGGCAGTGTATTTGCAATCAACTGTAGGGTTTTTGGAATGCACATCGGATCGAGTGCATTCAGAAACGATCGGTCATAGATCCCTACGCACAGGTTCGCATGGCTCGCGCCCACCCAACGTATTATATTCGGTGACCCGGGAACCAACACCAGGGGTAGAATGAAGATTAACTGATTATCATCTCTTGCAGTAATAATGAGCGATTGATTATTTACTTCAATTGTTTCAAGCGCTAATTTTACCCAATCAAAATGCTGAAAAATAAATGCATTTCCCTGTTCGAATAGTTCGCACCATTCTGCCTTCAAGTAATTGATATCATGAACGATATCGATCTGAAGATCATCTATTTTCCCAATAGACGAGTACCAGTTATGAGTAGATATTGCGTTCATATTTTCTCGAATATTGAACTTTTGCCGTTCAGAATGTTGAAGTTACGGTATCAACAATTTCTAAAGAAACTCCTTGTAAAGTGAAGAAATTGGGTGTCATTGCGAAAAAATAAATGTTGCGAAAGATTTTACTAAACGGTTTTTATTTTTCCGGTCTTCAGGCTGCAACAGCACCTGTAACGCAGGGTATTGGTTCAATTCTGATGCTGCATCATGTGCAGAACATAGAATGTAAACCCTTTTCTCCAAACTGCCATTTATCCGTATCTCCTGAATTTCTGGATGCAGTGATCCTTCGTTTAAAGCTCGAAGGCTACGAGTTCGTTAGTATGGATGAGGTCGTTGATCGGTTGAAAAACCCGGAAGCAGCAAAATCTGAAAAACCTTTCTTGTGCGTAACCCTTGATGATGGTTATCGTAACAATCTAGAGAATGCAGTACCTATTTTCCGGCGTCATGAAGTGCCTTACACAATTTACGTGGCACCAGGACTGACGGAAGGAAAACATACGCTATGGTGGGAAGACCTGGAAATTGTAATTGCCTCGCGAAAAAAGGTGATTGTCGAGTTTCCGGATGGACCCGCCACATTTATTACCGCTACACCGAAGCAAAAACTCCAAGCATACAAGGCTCTTATCCATCGTCTTGTGCTGGATTCCAGTGAGCCGCAACAAAGACAGATTATCGCTGACTTGTGCGTCAAATATAATCACGACGCTGTTGCCCATGCAAAATCAAGCATTATGACTTGGAAAATGCTGCAGAAGTTGAACAAGGATCCTTTGTGCACGCTTGGTGCTCACACGATTGGTCATTTTGCACTTGCCAAATTATCGCGTGATGAAGCGATCCAAGAGATGTCGAATAGCCGAGCTCTTATTGAAGAGAAGACTGGCAAGAAAGCAAAACATTTTGCCTATCCTTATGGGTATCCTGTTGCTGCCGCAGAACGCGAATTTGAGCTTGCAAGAGAGCTCGGATTTGAATCCGCTGTCACAACACGTCATGGCGTGGTCTATGAAGATCATGAAAAGCATCTGTGTGCATTGCCAAGAATATCGGTCAACGGTTCGCATCAATCCATGCGATACATTCACACTTTACTTTCCGGTCTGCCAACACGCGTAAAAAATGCGGGCGGCAAACTGGATATTGCCTGATCCTGATTCTGTTTTTGCACTTTAGGTTTCTGCGCCGCTTGGCTTCATCATCCAACTGATGATGAAAAGCGCGGGAATTATCCATAGAAATCCAGTAACGAAGAAATATAGCAAATGAATCCATCCATTGGCATCGGCTAGTTTTGCTGATGCAATAGTGGTTGCGATCAGCGCGTAGATCATCGCTAGAACAACAATAAGGATTGAACCAATCAGTTTTTTCAATCGGATAGGCATTTTAATCCCCTTGAGCCCTAAAATATTGGGTCTTTATAATAGACGAAACGCCATTTGGTTATCACCAAAAAAGCCTGAAAAGTGTTAGACTAGTATTTAATATTCAAAACCCGCTTATTCAATTACCGATTGCGCGACGGCGTGTCACGTATATCCTTCTTGAGCTGTGGATGCTGAAATGCCATTTGTCTCGCACATTGTAAAAATGAGATGTCATGACAGTTATAGCAATGAACCAGATGGAATACGCAGATAACCGCGCAAGTGTGAGGCGTTGGCTTTATTGCGTCGCGTTTCTGATTTTCATTATGGTTATTGTGGGTGGTGCAACACGTTTGACAGATTCTGGCCTTTCCATAACAGAATGGAAGCCAATCTTAGGCGCAATTCCGCCGATGAGTGAAGCGGTCTGGCTCGAGGCTTTTGATAAATACCGCCAAATTCCCGAATACAAGCAAATCAACAAAGGTATGAGCCTTGCTGAATTTCAGTTCATTTATTGGTGGGAGTGGGGGCATCGTTTTTTGGGCAGATTAATCGGATTGTTTGTAGCGATCCCGCTTGTGTTTTTCTGGTCTACCGGCCGCCTTGAATCGTTTCTGAAACCACGTCTGGTCTTGCTTTTCCTGCTTGGCGGTCTGCAAGGCTTCATTGGCTGGTGGATGGTAAAGTCTGGCCTTGTTGAGCGAACGGATGTTAGCCAATACCGCCTGGCAACCCATTTGACTTTGGCATGCATAATATTCGCCTACGCTATCTGGCTTGCAAGAGGCCTTGCGCATCATAGCAATGAACACTTCAGCGTTTCTGTAAGGTGGTTTGCACCTGTAGTATTTATCGCCATCCTACTTCAGGTTTTTCTGGGAGCTCTGGTTGCGGGTCTGGATGCTGGTTTAGCATTTAACGATTGGCCGATGATGGATGGGGCGGTGTACCCCAGTAATTTATGGGTTCAAACGCCTGCGTGGATCAATCTGTTTGAAAACCCGAAGACCGTGCAGTTCATCCATCGCTCAACTGCCTATGCAGTGTTGGTGCTAGTTCTGATTCAGATGCTTGTGGCATTGCGTTCAAACTCAGGCGGCACGCATAAGCGTAGAACGGTTATTCTTTCTGGACTGGTTTTGATCCAGGCTGCAATCGGGGTGGCAACCCTCGTCCTTCAAGTGCCATTGTCCTGGGCTTTATTGCACCAGGGCGGGGCAGTGGTTGTGCTTGGATTTGCGGTAGCCCATTGGCGCGGTATCAAAGGCAGCTATGCTTGACCAATCATCAGATTGAAATTTTGTACCGCT
>JBCCBE010000083.1:0-15196 GCA_039814425.1 Pseudomonadota bacterium | reverse complement strand
TCAAAACATCATTGGCACCGATCCAGAGCACACCGACCACGCTTGAGAAAATCAAAAAGATTGCGAAACCGGTAAGCATCGACCGGGTACGGATGGCTTTTGCGGCGGCATCAAATGCGAAGTCAACCGCATTGGCGAAGCTGATTTTGACCTGAGTCTCGTTTGAAAAGGATTGCATGGTTTGAACCGCACCTATTGACTCAGAGGCATAGGCGGTAGCTTCAGCTAATGTATCCTGTGCATGGCGGGAGCGGCGGCGCACCGCGCGGCCAAAGGCTATGATTGGAAACACGATCAACGGTATTGCGGCAAGCACAAAGGTCGACAGGCGCGGTGAAGTATAAATCATCATGATCACCGCTCCGATGCCCAAAAGAGCATTACGAAGGGCAAGAGAGGCGGTTGCTCCCATCGCAGACTTAATCTGCGTTGTATCCGCAGTTAGTCGGGAAATGATCTCACCGGTTTTCGCGGTATCGAAAAATTCTGAACTTAATCGGGTAACATTTGAAAAAACATCGCGGCGCAAATCGGCTACCACCCGCTCCCCCAGCCAGATCACGAAAAAATAGCGCAAAGAACTGGAAATGGCGAGCACGAGTGCGATTACCAGCAGCATTGCGAAATAGGAATTTACAAGCTCGGAGTCGGTCTCGGAAAACCCTCGGTCAATTACCCGGCGTACTGCTACCGGTAATGTGAGAGTCGTTGCGGCTGCCAAAAACAGAAAAAAAGCTGCAAGAGTTAACTGCAGGCGGTGTCTTGTTAGGTAAGGAAAAAGCGCCGCTAATGGTTTAAGGGACGAAACCTTACGATTTTCCGAGTTTTCAGAGGGCATTAGTATCGCAGCTCTTGTCTTATTGTCTCTGCTGGGGTATATGGCACGCCAAAATTACGCAGAATTTCTTGCGGGTTATTGACCAAGAATCCGAAAATTACAAGCGATAAAGGTGCGCGTCACCGGCGTTGAATTGCCTCATGGCTGTTAGGAAATGACGATGAAAAAAGAAACTCATCCCGATTATCACACCATCAAGGTTGTTATGACCGATGGCACTGAATTTGAAACTCGCACGACCTGGGGCGCTGCCGGTGATACAATGAACCTGGATATTGACCCAACTTCTCATCCGGCATGGACTGGTGGAGATCGTCAATTGGTTGACCGTGGCGGGCGTGTTTCACGCTTCAAGAAGAAATATGAAGGCCTCGGCATTTAATTTTCTTTGGTCTGCTGCCTAACCTTGCATGGCCTTTGCCTTAATTTTACAAATTTTATACGGGAAGCGGTTTGGATGACTATTCGAGCCGTTTTTCTATTTGTCATTCTATTGAATTCAATTGTGCTTCCAGTGCAGGCAAGCGAGCGTATTCTTGTTTTTGCCGCTGCCAGTCTTCGTGATGTTTTGCTTGAGGTTGGTGAGGTTTACGAGGCCCAATGTGATTGTAGCGTAACGTTTTCATTTGCCGCGTCCTCTACACTGGCCCGGCAAATAGAGGCCGGTGCGCCGGCTGATATATATATCTCAGCAAACCAGACATGGGTCGATAGGTTGGTCGTCCGCCAATTGATCAACGAAGTTGATGTTTTGAAAATTGCCGGTAACAGACTGGTCATAGCTTCTGCTGCAAAAACCGGTGATAGTTTCAATATTCTTTTGCGTGACCGTTTTGCTATGGCAGACCCAAAAAGCGTGCCTGCTGGCATTTATGCAAAACAGGCGCTTGAGCATATCGGCCTTTGGGAAAGGGCTGTGGCAAATGCCGTATTTACGAGCAATGTCCGGTTAGCGCTCGCGAGCATTGCCCGGGGCGATTTGCTTTCCGGTATTGTCTATCAGTCCGATTTAGAAGTAGAGCCGCAATTACATGCACATTATGTGTTTCCTGCAACTGCCCATGCAGCGATCCGATATTACGCAGCGCCGATTGCAAAAACCGTGCAAGCAAAGGGCTTTGCCGAATTCCTGACGTCCCCCTCCATTCAGAAAGAATTTTTACGGTTTGGTTTTTTGCCTATTTCCGCTACGCAAGAAGAATGAAGGCAGTCGACTACTCAGAAATCTGGCAAATTGTACACCTCTCCATCGGCGTTTCGCTAGTGGCGATGGTGTTTACGATCCCGCTTGCAATTGGCGTCGCCTATCTATTGGCAACCCGTAGATTTCCCGGTTGGCATGTGCTCAATGCTCTGTGCCATCTCCCGTTGGTCATGCCGCCGGTCATTACCGGTTACCTCTTGCTGCTCAGCTTTGGGCCCAAAGGAGCTATCGGCTCGTTTCTCCAATCAGTGTTCGGTATCAGTTTTGCTTTCAATTGGCTGGGGGCAGCGCTTGCGGCTGGCATAATGGCGTTTCCGCTCGTTATGCGACCGATCCGACTTGCCTTTGAAAATCAGGATCGTGAAATCCTTGAAAGCGCAAAAACCCTTGGTGCAAAGCCTTTGATTGCCTTCCTCCAAATTTCACTGCCGCTTGCAATGCCGGGTATATTAGCAGGTGGCGTGCTGGGTTTTGCAAAGGCACTTGGAGAGTTTGGTGCAACGATTACCTTTGTTTCCAATATTCCCGGTGAAACCCGGACCTTAGCACTTGCGGTCTATTCGTTTCTGCAATCGCCGGACAGCGATAATGCGGTTATTGCCTTGGTGCTAATTGGCATTGCTATATCTTTTGCTGCAATTTTATTGTCTGAGGTTGTGTCCTCGAAAATTACCGGCAGACAAAAAAGATAGGCGCTACCTATTCTGCCCCGGCACCCAAAGCACATCGCTTTTGCCACCATCATTTGCATAGCGGGCAGCGACGAACAGAAAATCTGAAATCCGGTTCATGTAAAGGCTGCAGGCCTTACTGATGTTTTCTGTTTCATCTGAAGCAAGTTCAACAATCATACGTTCTGCGCGTCGGGATACCGTTCTTGCCAGGTGCAAATTGGCGGCAAGTGCAGAGCCACCCGGCAGTACAAATGAGCGCAGTGGATCGAGGTTTTCATTAAATTTATCAATCTCGGCTTCAATTCGCTCAACTTGTGCCTGAGTGACACGCAAAGGTTCATACTCCAGCGGTTTGCCATCATCTGGCGTTGCAAGGTCAGCGCCAAGGTCAAACAAATCGTTTTGAATGCGCATTAAAGCCTGATCCAGTTCCGGCATGTCTTTAGTATGTAGGCGGGCTAATCCAATACATGCATTGGTTTCGTCCACTGTTCCGTAAGAACCCACGCGCAAATCATATTTCTTGCGACGCTCGCCATTTCCCAAACCAGTGGAGCCGTCGTCGCCAGTTTTTGTGTAAATTTTATTCAGAACGACCATTTGATCAGGCGCCTTTTGTTGAAAAGTAGAGTGCAGTCATAACTGCAATAACAGCAACAAACTGGAACATAATGCGCAAACGCATCAGTTTTTGTGATTTGCTGGGGCTGCCGCCTTTTGCCATGTTCCAGATTCCCATCATTAGGACAATAGCGACAATCACCATGCCGATAATTGAAACGATATATAGCATTTAATTTCCCTTATTCTGAGGGCCGTTATAGTGAAGTTTATTGGTACGTCACCTGCGACAGATACTACTTTATTATTTTATTCCGCAGCGAAATTTCTGCCGCGGAATTTCTCTTTTATATGGCCAAGCAAGCTGGAAGCGGAATCTAGAATATTGGTTCCAGGGCCATAAATCTCAGTGACGCCTGCTTCTTTGAGGAATTCGTAATCCTGCGCAGGAATAACACCGCCGCAAATCACGATTTTGTCTGCTGCATTGCGGTTGGCCAGTTCTTTGACGAGCATTGGTGCCAGCGTCTTGTGACCAGCTGCGTGGGAGGAAATACCAACCACATCCACATCTTCTTTCACTGCCATGTCTGCAGCTTCCGGTGGGGTTTGAAACAAGGGTCCAACGACAACATCAAATCCCATGTCTTCAAAGGCTGTTGCGATCACTTTTGCACCGCGATCATGTCCGTCCTGGCCCATTTTTACCACCATGATACGCGGCTTACGGCCAAGACTGGTTTGTAGGTTTTCAATGTCTGATTTCAATTTCGCGTAGGTTTCATCACCCTCGAACCCCGCTTCATACACATCTGAAATGGTATGTACCTCAGCCGTGTGTCGCCCCCATGCCTTTTCCATTGCATAGGAAATTTCGCCAACAGAGGCACGTTGACGGGCTGCTTCAACTGCGGCTTCCAGAATATTTCCTTCACCGGTTTCTGCAACACGCGTCAGCTCTGCAAGGGCACTATCACACTGCGCCTGATCGCGGGTTTTGCGTATCCTGTTTAAGCGCAGGATTTGTGCGTCGCGTACTGCATCGTTATCAACTTCGAGAATATCAATAGGATCCTGATGGGGTAGGCGGAATTTATTGACGCCAACGATTACTTCTTCACCCCGGTCAATGCGCGCCTGTTTTGCAGCAGCTGACTCTTCTATCCGTGCTTTTGGTAGCCCTGCTTCAACCGCCTTGGTCATGCCACCGGCGGCTTCAACCTCTTCCATCAGCTTCCAAGCCTCATCTACCAGTGACTGAGTGAGGCTTTCGACGTAATAAGACCCCGCCAACGGATCAACCACATTGGTAACACCGGTTTCGTGTTGAAGGATCAATTGGGTATTACGCGCGATGCGAGCAGAGGTATCTGTTGGAAGTGCAATGGCTTCATCAAACGAGTTTGTGTGCAGGGATTGCGTACCACCCAGAACCGCAGACATTGCTTCATAGGCGGTGCGTACAACGTTATTGTAGGGGTCTTGCTCCTGTAGTGAAACACCGGATGTTTGGCAATGGGTGCGTAACATCAGGCTCTTATCATTTTTGGGATCAAACTCTTTCATGATACGGGTCCAAAGTAGACGTGCCGCACGCAGCTTTGCCGCTTCCATGAAAAAATTCATACCAATGCAAAAGAAGAACGAAAGTCGTCCTGCAAATGCATCTACATCCAACCCCTTGGAAAGGGCCGCACGCACATATTCGCGACCATCTGCAAGTGTGTAGGCAAGTTCTTGCACCAGGTTCGATCCTGCTTCCTGCATATGATAGCCGGAAATCGAAATCGAATTGAATTTTGGCATTTTACCGGACGTATATTCAATAATATCCGCCACAATCCGCATCGAAGGTTCCGGTGGATAAATGTAGGTGTTTCGAACCATAAATTCCTTCAGGATATCGTTCTGTATCGTTCCGGAAAGCTTTGCCCGATCAACGCCCTGCTCTTCGCCAGCCACAATAAAAGATGCGAGCACCGGAACCACAGCGCCATTCATGGTCATGGAAACAGACATTTCATCCAATGGAATACCGCTGAACAGAATTTTCATGTCTTCAACCGAATCGATTGCTACACCCGCTTTGCCGACATCACCGACAACACGCGGGTGATCAGAATCATAACCACGGTGCGTTGCAAGATCGAAAGCGACTGAAAGGCCTTTTTGACCGGCTGCGAGGTTACGGCGATAAAATGCATTTGATTCTTCCGCCGTGGAAAATCCTGCATACTGTCGGATTGTCCAGGGACGTCCGGCATACATTGTGGCCTTAGGGCCGCGCAGGAAGGGTTCAAAACCGGGAAGTGAATCAAGATGATCAATCCCTTCAAGGTCTGCTACTGTATAAAGTGGGTTTACGGCAATCCCCTCCGGGGTCTGCCAGGTTAGGCTATCAGGGTCGCCACCGCGCATCTCCTTGGAAGCAAGGTCCAGCCAGTCGCGTTTTGTCTTTTTATCATTCATGGAAGTAAGCCTACACGTAATTTGCTTCTGTTTAAACCATTTGAATGAGAACTGATATGATCCGATGGCAGGATTTTGCAGTGGTGTGGCCCTTGTCCTAACCTTATAGTGTAGCCACCTTCAGTTCAAATATGAGAGCACTTACCTATGAAACTTGCTCAGGCTCTTTTACAAGCTGTAAAAGAATATGGCGCGAAAGAAATTTTTGGAATTCCAGGCGATTTTGCACTGCCCTTTTTCCGGCATATCGAGACAAGCAATATTTTGCCGCTTTATACCTTAAGCCACGAACCGGCAGTTGGCTTTGCTGCAGATTGTGCCGGTCGATATCGCGGAACTCTTGGCGTTGCCTGCATAACATACGGGGCAGGGGCGCTGAACATGATCAACCCGATTGCAACCGCGTATGCAGAGAAATCACCGTTGGTTGTCATATCCGGTGCGCCCGGGGCAGATGAGCGCAATATTGGCCTTGGGCTTCATCATCAGGTCAAACATCTGGATAGCCAGATGGCGATCATGGAGGAGGTAACTTGTGCGCAATGCGTATTGGACAACCCGCGTCGTGCGCCTGCAGAAATTGCCCGAGTACTAAGTGAAGCTCGGGAAAAATCACTCCCAGTCTATATCGAGTTTCCACGCAGTATGGTGGATGTGGAGGTTGAAGCTGTTCTTCCATATAAACCCAAATCTGTAAATCGTGAGGCTGCAAGGGCGGCGGCAAAAGCAGCGCTTGAACTGCTTGGCAAGGCAGAAAAACCGGCATTACTGCTTGGGGTCGAAGTTCGCCGCTTCGGGTTTGAGTCACAAGTAGCAGAACTTGCAGCTAAACTGGGCATTCCCGCTGTTACGAGTTTCATGGGCCGTGGTATTTTGGCAGAAACAGGCGCACCGGTAGCAGGTACGTATCTGGGACTGGCGGGTGAAGATAATATTCGCGATATTGTCGAAGGTAGTGACGGTCTTTTGATGCTGGGTGTTATTTTATGCGACACAAATTTCGGCGTTTCGGAACGCCAGATTGATATGCGCCGTACGGTCCACGCCTTCGATGGGGATGTACGAATGGGGTATCAGACGTTTCCTGATATTTCTCTTGCAGCCTTTGTTGATGCAATGGTGGAAATGGCTGAACCGCTTGGTTCTGCAAAACCGGTAGAGGAGACGTATTCGACGCAGATTACCGACCCTGATGCGCAAATTCTGCCGGCGGATATTGCGGCAGTAGTTAATCGGTTTTTTGATGAAAATGGCGTTATGCCAATTGCGTCTGATATGGGGGATTGTCTCTTCACCGCAATGGATATGCGGCATACACCGCTGGTTGCGCCCGGCTATTACGCAACAATGGGGACCGGTATTCCTTTTGGTATTGGACTACAAGTAGCAAGTGGCAAACGTCCAATTGTACTGGTGGGTGACGGGGCGTTCCAGATGACCGGCTGGGAACTTGGCAATTGCAAACGTCTTGGCCTTAACCCGATCGTGCTTTTATTTAACAACACCGCATGGGGAATGCTAAAAGCGTTCCAGAAAGAAGCCGGTTACAATGATCTTGATGACTGGCAATTTGCAGAAACTGCGAAATCGCTTGGGGGTAAAGGTGTGCGAGTATCAACACCAGGCGAACTTGAGCATGCTCTAAACGCCGCAAGTGAGGATGAAAGCGTTTTTCAGCTTATTGAAATAATGCTACCGCCAGATGCAATGTCGGATACACTGGCCCGCTTTACGGGTACGATTGCCAAAAAATCTGCATTGGCAAAAGAAGGGTGAACCATGCTTGAGCCGCGTGAATCCAATTTTGAAAGTAAAGTTCGTGCAAGCTTTGCAAAACAGGGCATCATGGCGACGATTGGTGGCAGTATTGTAAGTATCGAGCCTGGCAAGGTTGAACTTTCTATGCCGTTTAGTTCTGCCATTTCCCAGCAACATGGGTTTGTTCATGCGGGGATAATTACGACAATGCTTGATTCAGCTTGTGGTTATGCAGCCTATTCCCTGATGGCACCGGACGCGGAAGTACTGACAATTGAAATTAAAACGAACCTTCTGGCACCTGCCAAGGGCGAACAGTTTCGCTTTATGGGAAGGGTCATAAAAGCCGGTAGAACCATTACCTTTTGTGATGGCGAGGCTTTCGCCATTTCAAACGGGAACGAAAAACGCATCGTAACAATGTCGGCAACGATGATGGCCATAACGGGCAGGCAGGATGTTCGCGGTTAATTGATGAAGTAAAAATGTTACTTGCTGCTGCATTCTGTGTTTAGTCGATGGAACTTCGGATGGCTTTGATGTTTTTATCATAGGCATCCTGTGTGCCGCCTTTGAAGACGGCAGATCCAGCAACCAGCACATCGGCGCCGGCCTTAACCACATCGGGTGCAGTATCGGGATCTACACCGCCGTCGATTTCAATGTGGATGGGGCGAGCACCAATCATAGCTTTAATATGGCGTGTTTTCTCGACGACTTCAGGGATAAATTTCTGCCCGCCAAATCCTGGATTCACACTCATCAGACAGATAAGATCGAGCCGATCAAGCACATGTTCAATTATATTGACTGGGGTGTGTGGATTTAGCGCGACACCGGCCTTTTTGCCGAGATCACGCACGGCCTGAAGCGAACGGTCGAGATGGCGGGTTGCTTCTGCATGGACCGTGATAATATCGCATCCTGCTGCGGCAAATTCTGCCAAATACGGATCAACCGGTTCGATCATCAAATGGCAATCGAATATTTTGTCAGTACGATTGCGAATTGTTTTTATAACCGGTGCACCAAAGGTGATGTTTGGGACAAAGTGCCCATCCATGACATCCAAATGTATCCAGTCTGCCCCTGCGGCTACAACAGCCTCAACTTCATCGCCAAGCTTTGAAAAGTCGGACGCAAGCACAGATGGGGCAATGATCAGTTCGGATGACATGGCGGACCTCACAATTTCTCCTTTACATAAATCACTGGCTGCAAAATGTCTCGCACGCTTTACATTATCTTGTTAATGCTTCGGAAAAGAGTTTTCGGAGGCAAAAATGGATAAAGAACTTTTTGAAAAAGGTCTGGAAAAACGCAAAGGTACGCTTGGCGCGGAATATGTGGAGAAAAACCTCGCCGCGGCTGATGAGTTTACCCGGCCTTTTCAGGAGGCCATGACTGAATGGTGCTGGGGCTTTGGCTGGGGTGATGAGGTTATCGATGTGAAGACGCGCTCCATGATGAACCTTGCCATGATCGGTGCACTTGGCAAAATGCATGAATGGGAGATTCATTGTCGCGGCGCACTCAACAACGGTGTTTCCAAGGAAGAAATCCGCGCGATTATTCACGTCGTTGGGATTTATTGCGGTGTTCCCCAATCGCTTGAATGTTTCCGCGTCGCCCGTAAGGTTCTGGAAGAAGCGGGCGAGCTTTAGACCTTCATCGCATTCAAGGTCAGGAGCTGATACGTTGCAACGATGTCGGCATCCTGGTTGGTGATTTCCACATCCCAGCGCACGGCGCCAAATTCTTCACTGCGCGGTTTTTTTTCCGACACCTTCAAATTAACGGAAATGCTGTCACCTGGAGAAACAGGCTTCGTAAACCGAAGGTTATCAAGGCCATAATTGGCAAGTACCGGGCCGGGATCAGGATCAACGAACAGTCCGGCTGCAAACGATAACAGAAGATAGCCGTGGGCAACGCGACCTGGAAAGAACGGATTAGCCTTGGCGGCATCCTCATCCATGTGGGCGTAAAATGTATCGCCTGTAAATTCGGCAAAATGTTCAATATCAGCAAGGGTAATCTCGCGCGAGGCGGTTTGCAGGCTTTCGCCGATTTCCAGTTCATCAAATGTTTTTCGAAATGGATGGGTCATGCTGCGTCAAAATCCAGAATAAGGGTTTCGGTTTTCGGTCTGCTTTGGCAGGCAAGCACATAGCCTGCGTCTACCTCCCAGTCGTCCAGTGAGAAATTACGATCCATTTTTACTGCACCCTCAACCACTTTGCAGCGACAGGTAGCACACATGCCACCAGCGCAGGAGAAGGGTAAATCCAGACCTGATTTTTCTGCTGCGCTAAGAATGGTATCCTCAACATCGTTTAAGTTGAACTTGCGATGTATGCCATCAAGGATGACCTCAATTGAAACGCCGCTATCTGCTGCCGCCTTAATTTCTTCGGAAATGATGACAGGTTTTCCTTCGCCAGGTAATTCAAATAATTCCGTGTAAATCTTATTTGCTTCGATACCGAATGTTTTGAAATGTTCTGACAGAGACAGGCTCATTTCTGATGGCCCGCACAAGAAGATACCATCTGCACTATTTGGATCGATGATACCCCTATGCATCAAGCCATCAATACGCTCAGGATCAATCCGGCCATGGAAGATATCAACATCCTGAGCTTCACGGCTCAAGATATGATAGATATGGAAACGGGAAAGAAAACGATCTTTCAAGTCCTCCACTTCCTCTAAAAACATGATCGAGGCGGTTTGGCGATTGCCATAGATAAGTGTCACACGGCTTTCTGGTTCAACTTCCAGTACGGAACGGGCGATGGACAGGATGGGCGTAATTCCAGATCCTGATGCGATCAGTAGCAGGTCGCGTTTTTGAGTGGAAATGCAGTCGCAGGTAAACCGGCCTTCCGGCGGCATAACTTGTAATGTGTCTCCCGGCTTAAGGGTTTGTGCAAAGGTGGAAAACACTCCACTTTCTACCGTCTTTATTCCAACCCTCAATCGGCCGCCTAAGGGTGCACAAATCGAATAGGAGCGGCGGATATCAGCGCCGTCAATCTGCGCGCGTAGAGTGAGATATTGGCCGGGTATGAAGTAGAAGGTTTCGGCCAGCTTGGAAGGAACATCGAAGGTGATGCTCACCGCATCTGTAGTTTCCTGCTGCACTGCTGCAATTTTAAGGGTGTAAAATTTACTTGCCATAAGCTTGCAGTCCAGACCCTAGATGCACTTGAAATAATCGAAGGGTTCCTGACAACTGTTACAGCGGTAAAGCGCCTTGCAAGCAGTGGAGCCAAATTCGGATATTTTTTCAGTTTCTCCTGAACCACAATGCGGACACTCCAGTTGCGCTTCACCAAACAGCGCTCGCACTGAATTAGAGGCTTTTAGTGGTGGCGCAATACCATATGCAGAAAGCTTCTTGCGCCCTTCATCTGTAATCCAGTCTGTTGTCCAGGCAGGCGACAAAACACGTTCGATTTTGGGTTCGAACCCTGCATCACGTAATGCTGTTTCAACAGCCAGTTCGATTGCAAGGACAGCGGGACAGCCGGAATAGGTGGGTGTCAGCTTTGCAACCGCTGTTTGCTTTTTAACGCTTACCTCGCGCAGAATACCGAGGTCTTCAATGGTAAGGACTGGTATTTCCGGATCGACCACTGCTGCTGCGGCGTCCCACGCTGTGAGTTGTGCGATTGGTTTTTCAAGTTCTGCGGTTACCATGTCATGTCCGGATAGGTGCGTTGCATGTATTGTAAATCTGTTAAAAGGAAACCCATTTCTTCGCCGTGCTCGCCCCGTCTGCCGCCGCGCTTTGGCCAATACTGTTCTGGAATACTGATTTTTCCCGCCGCAAAAACCCGTCCGATCAAGCTATCCCATTCATCTTTCAAATTAGATGAGTCAGGCAATATCTCTGCATCGATCAAGCTTTGAGTGGTATCATCCACATCAAACATCTCGTCGGTATAGGGATGAAGTGCGTCAATTGCGTCTGCTATGCGTCTGGCGCTTTCCTCGGTACCATCGCCTAACCGAATGATCCACTCTCCACAGTGGCGCACATGATACGCCATTTCCTTAACCGCTTTTCCCGCGATAGCGGCGATTGTTGCATCTTTAGAATCAATAGCTTTTTGCCAAAACAGTTCCATGAACACAGCAAAATAAAACTGTCTTACGATTGTATGGGCAAAATCACCATTAGGCCGTTCAACTAAAAGTAGGTTTTTATACTCTGATTCCCGGCGAAGGTAAGCTATTGCATCTTCATCACGGCCTTTGCCCTCAACCTCTCCGGTATAGGCGTAAAGCGTCCTGGCCTGACCAATTAGATCCAGCGCCATATTAGGGAGGGATAAATCTTCTTCCAGCATTGGTGCATGGCCACACCATTCCGACAAGCGATGGCCGAGCACAAGATGATCATCGGACAGTCGCAGCAACCCGTTAAATAATGCACCCTCGTTATTCATCACATATGCCCAACATCATCGGGGATGTCGTAAAAAGTCGGGTGTCGGTAAATCTTGTCGGCGGCCGGTTCAAATAATTCCTCCTTGTCGGAAGGATCAGAGGCTACGATATCATTTGAGCGAACAATCCAAAGTGAAAGTCCTTCGCCGCGACGGGTGTATACATCGCGGGCTGCTTGCAGCGCCATGACTTCATCTGCTGCATGAACTGATCCCACATGCTTGTGAGAAAGTCCGTTGCGTGGTCGAATAAAAACCTCCCAGACCGGAATTTCCTCGCTCATTATTCTGCTGCCTGCTTGGTGCCTGCGCGTTTTTGAGCATGGGCAAGCGCTGCCTCGCGCACCCATTCGCCATCATCCCAGGCCTTGCGGCGTGCCTCCAGGCGATCACGGTTCATCGGTCCGCCGCCCTTTACAACTTTCCAGAATTCATCCCAATCAATCGGGCCGAAATCGTAGCCGCCTTTGCCGTCATTTTTTTCCGGGTTCCATTTCAAATCCGGGTCCGGCATTTTAAGACCAATGCGGTCAGCCTGCGGTACGGTTGCATCAACGAATTTCTGGCGCAGCTCATCATTGGTGAAGCGCTTAATTTTCCAAGCCATGTTCTGATCGCCATGCTGGCTATCGCTGTCATGTGGGCCAAACATCATCAGGGCGGGCCACCACCAGCGATTAAGCGAATCCTGTGCCATTTGTTTTTGTTCAGGCGCTCCCTCAGCCAGCGTCATGACGATCTCATAACCCTGGCGCTGATGAAAACTCTCTTCCTTACAAACCCGTACCATCGCGCGCGCATACGGACCGTATGAGCAACGGCACAACGGGATTTGGTTCATGATTGCAGCACCATCAACCAACCAGCCGATCATTCCGATATCAGCCCAGGTTGGTGTAGGGTAATTGAAGATCGATGAGTATTTTGCCTTGCCGGATAAAAGTTCTTCAGTCATCTGCTTGCGCGAAACCCCTAAGGTTTCTGCGGCAGCATAAAGATATAAACCATGCCCGCCTTCATCTTGAACCTTTGCAAGAAGGCCAGCCTTCCGCCGCAGGGTTGGTGCTCGGGTTATCCAGTTTCCTTCCGGCAACATGCCTACTATTTCTGAATGAGCGTGCTGGGCAATCTGGCGTACCAATGTCTTTCGGTAACCTTCCGGCATCGCATCATTTGGTTCAATTTTTTCTTCTCGATCGATGCGCGCCTGGAATTTTGCGAGAAATACTTCGTCCTCAGCAGTTTCGCCTTTGGCGTCAATCAAACCTTGCGAATACATATTGCACCTCTTTTTCTCACCATAAGATACACTACAATTTATGGCATTTCAAAGCGTGGCGACTAAAAACCGTTGCGCCAGGATAGTCCTGCTTCAGTGGTTGCCGCCGGATTGTATTCGCATCCAAACCATCCTGAATATCCGCAGTTCTGCATTTCCGGCAGCAAGTCCGAGTAGTTTATCGTGCCATCTTCGGGTTCCTGCCGGTCTGGAAATGAGGATATCTGGACATGACCAACATGGTCTGCGACTGATTTAAATTTGCTCAGTAAGTCAGATGTTTCATGGCTGATGTGAAAGCAATCAAACAAGACTTTTAATCGTGGATGATCAAGTTCTGCGATTATCTCAATGGCCAGATCAAGATTATTCATAAAGTAATCTGGCATTGCCTTCGGTGATATCGGTTCGATGAGGACTGTCAGATTTGTACGATCAAGGGCAAATAAGAGATTCTCGGCAAACATATCAAAGGCTGCTTCTGTATTGGTGCGGCCTGACAATACATGAATGGAAACCGCTTCCAAAGTTTCGGCAAGTTCTATCGTTTCAGAAATCTCCTGTCGTGCCCTTTCTTGCATATCGGGTATTGCAGCACAGCCTACAGTTTTGCCCATTCGGGTATTGATTGAAATGACAGGTATCCCGGACCGTACAAGTTTTTCTTTAACTGCTTTCTTGTTTTCGCGTTGCGCCTCATCATGAAATTCAACGCCATCAAAACCATGACAGGCCGCAAGTTCAATGCGCTCCAGAAAGGGCCGTTCCTTCCAAAGAAATCCAGTATTTGCCGAGAACCGAAATCTGGAACAGGCATCGTTCATGTAGCGAAAACGGCCTTTAAATCAGCAACGTCTTTCTCAGTGGCTATGAAACTTGCCACTAATCTATACATGCCCTCGTTTTCTGCCGTCGTGCCCGCTAAGGCCTTTGGCACCGGAAAAGGATGAAATCTCGCGCCTGCTGCTGCCCATTTTTCCGCTTTATTGGTATCTGCGAAAAAGAAAACCTGATTGGTTTTGCTTGGCCATGCCAGACGCACATTGGGTGAATGCTCAACCATTTCTGCTAGTTTGATACCGATTGAGTTTGAGTGACGCGCCAGTTCAAGCCATAGATCATCTTCGAAATAGGCTTCAAATTGCAGCGAGACGAACCGAGCCTTGGAAAACAAGTGCCCCATGCGTTTGCGAATAAACTCGATTTGAGTGGCTAAAGATTTATCAAATACAACCAGTGCTTCTGCGCACCAGCAACCGTTTTTAGTCGCGCCAAACGAGACCATATCAACGCCGCGTTTCCAGGTCATTTCTGCTGGTGAGCAGTCAAGGTCTACCAACGCATTTGCAAACCGTGCGCCATCCATGTGCAACACAAGTTCATTAGCTCTTGCGACTTCAGAAATAGCATCGATTTCATTCAGGCTATAAACTGTGCCACCCTCCGTCGTTTGAGTGATAGATACCATTGTGCCCTGCCCAAGATGATTGAACGTAGGCGGATAATCTTTTGCGATTTTTTTAAGGGCAGCGGGATTGATTTTTGCATCGTCGCCATCCACCAAGACCAATCGTCCTCCACCGGAGGCAAATTCGGGCGCACTTCCTTCGCTTTCTTTCAGATGGGCTTCATTGTGACAAAAAGTAACGCCACCTGGCCGCATTGCTGAAGCAATGGCAAGTGAATTGGCGGCAGTCCCGGTTGCAACATAGAAGACGCTGCATTCGGTTTCGAATATCTCGCAGAATTTCTTTTTTACGCGTTGATCCAGATCGCTCATTTCGTAGGCTGATGCTAATCCAGCGGCACCTTTTGATAGCGCCTGATTTATTTGCGATGCCCCCCCGGCCCAATTATCACTGCCAAAAATCATCGATTAGCTCCTTTACTCTGCTTCCACTAGCGAATGATCTTGCGTCTGTCACCCCTCCATTTGGGATCAAACCACTAACGAAT
>JBCCBE010000147.1:0-4175 GCA_039814425.1 Pseudomonadota bacterium | reverse complement strand
GCCTGAGAGATGCGGCTGGCCATTGTTTCATGCCATAGAAGCTTTCGAAGCTGTTCACCGTGGGGTCCCATTAAGAGCCTCGCATGAATTTCACGATGCGTGATTCGTGCAAGCAACCGATGGGTTTGGTCATTCTTGGTCTGTTGTAGATACCGAGAAATAGCGTCCTCCAACTCTGGATCTGTTTGACACAGTGAAATCGAGAACCGGTCATGCGAACTTTTCCCCGACTTGAGTGGAACATCCGCCGCAAGGCTTCTTAAAACGTCCAAGTCGAGTGGGAAAACAAGTGCGATATACGGACGGTCTGACGCCGCCACTGTGATCCGCGACGTCACTGGCAGAGTATGACTGACTAACAACAACTGGCCATCTGCGACGGTCAATGTCCTGCCGCTAGTGCCCACTTCTTTGGCACCTTGTAGTACGAGGCAGAGTAATGGCGAATAGATGGTGGAGTCCTGTATCGTGACCGTACTGTGCCGAAGAAAATGCATGCCGCTTGGTGCATGACTCAGTCCGCCTTCGCGCATTCTGGCTTGGTCAAGCAAAGTGGATATCTGATTCTTCAATGAGGTGTTTGCCATGACTGCCTCCTTGCTGAAGCTGTTAACACATATTATTTGACGATACCATAAAAACCCGATGATCTGGAATATTATGCAAGAAATTCGGACAAAAGTGGGAGAAACCGCGGGGAATTGCGTCTATTTTTCAAGTTACGCTAATATCTAACCTGGAGATTTCACAATGCATGATGACCATTTAAATAAGCCTACAAGTGAACACAGCCCCGACGCCACACGTCGATCAGTGATTTTGGGAGCTGGAGCTGGTGTTGTCGCAGCTTCAACAACGGTAGTAGGAACTGCCACAGCTGCAGATGGCATTGAGATGCGTGACATGGAAGGCAAAACAGCTTTCATCACAGGCGGAGCCCGTGGCATCGGACTGGCGAGTGCCGATCTTTTGGCTCGTTCCGGCGCTAACATAGTGATTTACGATGTGGCGCGCAATTTGGAATACGTTGACTATGATATGTCCTCCAAAGCAGACATGGCTGCGGCAAAGGCGAAAATTGAAGCACATGGCGTCCAATGCATGACGATACAAGGTGATGTCCGTGATCGCGCCAGATTGGTAGATGCAATGCAGCAAGCCAAAGAAGCTTATGGTTCACTCAGTCATGTACTGGTGAATGCTGGTATTACGCAAGCCGGCTCAATCGACGCGCTTGGTGACGAATCTGTGCAAACAGTCGTAGATATCAACATAGTGGGCGCTACTCGCACCATTCAAGCGGCAGTGCCAATCATGCAGGAACAGAAGTCTGGTAGCATCGTGGTCATCTCGTCAATCCTCGGGCGCAGGCCAAACGAATGGTATTCTGTCTATGGCGCCTCAAAGTGGGCGGTCATTGGGCTTGCAAAAGCCACATCTCTTGCAATGGCCCCACACGGCGTAACCTGCAATGTTATATGCCCCACTTTGGTAGACACACCGTTAGCTCGTTCACTCGCACATATGTTTAATCCGCAAAATCCCACTTGGGACGCGGTCGAGGAAGTCATGCGCAGCATAAATCCTCTGCCGGTTGCAGCCTTTGAACCAGAAGACGTTGCGCGGCTGGTCAAATTTTTTGCCAGTGATGAGGCAAAATACATAACAGGCGAAGTATTTAATCTGGATGCCGGTTCGCTAGCTGCTGCAACCGTGTAGGAAGATACTTCTGGCGTGAGCAGGCTCGCGCCAGAGCTCTCAACAGGGCTGACTAATTTCGGCATCGAATAGATGTTTAATCTGTATACTTGAGGAGACGATTTTGCAGACCATTCTTATAACGGGTGCCTCATCGGGCATTGGTAAATCCACGGCGAAGCATTTTCAATCGAAGGGTTGGAACGTAATTGCAACCATGCGGGATCCTTCCACCGAGGCGGAATTGGGTTCCCTTGAAAACACCTTTGTTACTCGTCTCGATGTAACCGATGCTGGTACAATCTTCGATGCGATTGCCCAGGGTATCACGCGCTTCGGCAAGATTGATACGCTTTTGAACAATGCTGGATATGGCGCCTATGGCGCGCTTGAGGCTTTCTCCATGGAACGCATCCGCCGACAGTTCGATACCAATGTAATTGGGTTGCTGGAAGTTACTAAGGCGGTCCTACCTCATATGCGCGAGAATCGCTCTGGTGTGATCATCAATGTATCGTCCATTGGCGGACACATTACCTTCCCGCTTGGTTCACTCTATCATGGTACCAAGTTTGCAGTCGAAGGATTGTCAGAGGCGCTTCACTACGAACTTGAACCTCTTGGTATCCGCGTTCATATTGTGGAACCTGGTATGATCAAAACAAATTTTGGAGGAAGCTCATTCGATTTCGCGATAGACGAAAGCTTGCCAGAATACGCACCGGTAGCAGAAGCAATGGGCCGGATATTTGGAAAACTAGCCTCGAATCCCTCAGCTCCAGAAACTGTAGCTGAAGTCATTTGGGATGCTGTGCATGACACTGATAGTCGCTTGCGATATCGTGCAGGAGCCGACGCAGACGAATTACTTGATAAACGTAAACAACAGGATGATGCAACATTCATAGGTAACATCAAAAATATAATGAGAGAATGAAAGCAATTTCAGATATAAATGACTGGATGATCACTACAGGCCGTTGTTCGGATGACCCAGTAAAGATCGTGTCTCATTTATGTTTTGCTCTGGTTGATGCAGGCATTCCTCTTTGGCGGGTAAACATCGGCCAACGTTTTGCCAATCCTTTGCTCATTGCTTGGGGTATAGTGTGGACACCAGATAGCACTGAAACTTATGATGTAACCCATTCGCGGATGCTGACGGATGGTTATGTCGGTAGCGCCTTTGAATACATCTTCAAACATCAGAAGCCTTTACACAAGAATTTACGTGAACTCGATCCGATAAAGGATCACGCATCTTATATTGAATTCGCGGAGGCTGGTGGGACGGATTATTATGCTACGCTGCTGGACTATGGCGATGGCTCTCAACATGGTTGTACTTTCGCTACTCAGAACCCAGAAGGATTCTCGTCTGATCACTTGGCTATGATAGAGGCTGTGAAACCGGGTTTGTCATGTGCCTTGGAGCCAATCACCATGCGCAAATCTACCCAAAGTCTTCTGCGCACCTATCTTGGTGACGGGCCATCCAACGCAGTATGGAATGGGACCATCCAGCGTGGCGAACACAAGACGTTGGAAGCCGTTGTGATGTTTTCCGATCTGAGAGGGTTCACAGCGTTTTCCGATAGTTCAGCGGAAGAAGACGTTCTGATCGCGCTTAATGATTACTTCGAACTGGTCGTGCAATCTGTTGAGGAGAATGGCGGCGACGTTCTGAAGTTCATGGGCGATGGCATCCTTTCGATTTTTGCAATCACCACTAAGCAAGAACATAGCCAGATATGCAAGAATGCTGCAATGGCAGCCAAAAACATCTTGGACAGGCTTGCGGAGTTGAACGATCATAGAAAACGTGCCGGGCAGCCGGAGCTTGAATTAGGAATCGGTATCAACGCAGGGCAAGTTAGTTATGGCAATATTGGAAGTCCTGGCAGGCTGGACTTTACGGTGTTGGGAAGTGCGGTTAACACTGCCAGTCGGATTGAAAGCCTTACAAAGTCCATTGGTGAACGAGTGCTTGTCACCGACACAATCGCAAACGCCGTTCCGGAACTATTTATTGAAAGAGGGCGCCATAAAGTGCGCGGCCTTAGTCATCCAGTTGAAGTTTTTGCATTAAACGAGGCTGCTGATCAAGGCAGTAATCATTGAGTTTCTAACGGCTATAGTGAGCCGATATAGCATATCGACCGAGTTAACGGGTGTAGCCGCAACAATTTGGAAACTGAGTCAGCCATTGAGTGATTTTGTCAACTACAACTACTCGCCCTAAGCGGACATAGGTTACTCGCGCGGGTGCCAGCCATCTTTTTGCCAACCGGGTACAAATACACCGCCTATCAAAAGATAGGCTACAAGAAATATTTTCATGCTTTTCTCATTGACAAATATGTAGCCATTGGCTATATTATTTTCATTAGCGCAATGAAGCGCACTTACTGGAAGGAAAACCAAATGACAGTTAAAGAAGATTTCGAATTAGAGTTGGTAAAAGCCCAAACTGCTCT